>CAZKOJ010000016.1:0-41456 GCA_964554365.1 uncultured Clostridium sp.
ACCAGTTGTTAATGAAGGCGCTACATTAAAGTTATATATATCTCCTATAGCACCTTGTGCTGAAGGCATGTTTATTATTGTTCTTCCAGTCTTCATAGAAGCACTAAATTTTTCTATTTTATCTTTCTCGGTCATTGTATCAACATATAGTACTGATGTGTGTCCAAATCCACCTAATTCAACAAGTCTCTCTGCTTTTACAACTGCTTCATCAAAGTCCTTTGCTCTATACATAGCAAGAACTGGTGATAACTTTTCATGTGAGAATGCTTCTTCAATTTCTACTGAATCTACCTCTCCTATAAGAACTTTAGCCATTTCTGGAACTTTAACTCCAGCCATTTCCGCTATTTTATAAGCTGATTGACCAACAATATTAGCATTAATGTTTCCATTAATCAATATTATATTTCTAACCTTATCTATTTCATCTTTCTTAAGTATATAGGCTCCTCTAATATCAAACTCTTTTCTAACTTGATCATACACTGAATCTACTACTACTGCTGATTGTTCAGAAGCACAAATCATACCATTATCAAAAGTTTTTGAAAGGAGTATTGAATTTACTGCCATCTTAATATCAGCAGTTTCATCAATTATTGCTGGTGTATTACCTGCACCAACGCCTATTGCTGGTTTACCTGATGAGTAAGCAGCTTTAACCATTCCTGGTCCACCTGTAGCAAGAGTTAAATTACATTCTCTCATTACAACCTGTGAAAGTTCTATTGATGGTTCATCTATCCATGCAACGATTCCTTCTGGAGCACCAGCTTTTACTGCCGCATCAAGTATTATTTTAGCTGCAGCTATAGTTGAATTTTTTGCTCTTGGATGTGGTGAAAATACTATACCATTCCTTGTTTTTAAAGCTATCAAAGCTTTAAATATTGCAGTTGATGTTGGATTAGTTGTTGGAACAACCGCCGCAATAACTCCTATAGGTTCTGCAATTTTACTTAAACCGAAGGATACATCCTTTTCTATGATTCCACAAGTTTTTTCATCCTTATATTTATTGTATATATATTCTGAAGCAAAGTGATTTTTAATAACTTTATCTTCTACAATTCCCATTCCTGTTTCTTCTACTGCCATTTTAGCAAGTTGTATTCTCGAATTATTTGCCGCCATAGCTGCTTGTCTGAAAATTTCATCAACTTGTTTTTGAGTGTATGTAGCGAATTTTTTCTGAGCTGCTTTTACGTCTTCTAACTTTTTCATTAATCCTTCAACGTTTGTTATTTTCATTAATGACACCTCTTTCTTAATTCTCTTAATATTCTTACACCTAAATCAATATTAATTTTCTCACTTTTTTTTGCACAATTGATATCTTAAATATTTATTTGTTAGATAAAATGAATTTATTTGTTAATTCCTATGCTATTATTATGTATAATAGTTTGTTAATTGTCAATCATATTTTTAAAGCTTTTTTCCTTATTTTTCACATTTATCACATAAAAATCTTATTTTTTCTAACTCTTAAGGTGTTTTTTTGAAACTAATTACAATTTTTAAGTTATTTTTTTAACAATGTATGCGCATTTTTATAAAAACGCCATGCTTTTTCGTGTATAATATTATTAATTTGTCTTAGCATTGCAGATTGAATTTAGTTAGAATTTTCTTATAATTGTTACTATTTATGCAACAATATTTATTTAAGATTTGTTGAATTATTATAACTTTATATGTAAAATTAGTTATTTTTAATGATTTATAGTTAATTTAAACTTTATTTAATAATTATAGTAAAATGGATTTATGTCCCTACTGCAAGATAATTTTTCATAATTTAAGTAATTCCCAATACAATATAGAATTTTACCTTTAAATTTTTAGTTGAAAAATTATTTTAATTCAAAAATCATTTCATCTGTTAACTAGTATAAAATACTCATGATTTCATCCATACTAGCTATTACTTATAACTCATTTTTGAAATAAAATAATTGCATTAGCAGAATCTATTCCTTCAGTTATTTTATTATATTTGTACTTCTATTAGTTGTTGTTAATATAGTAGTTGTAAATAAAAACAAATAAAAAAGACAGTTTACAATTTTGCTAAAAAAATTTCATCAAAAATTGTAAACTGCCTCTAATGTTTACGCTGCATTATCTTCAAATTTAGAATTTAATAACTCATTTGTTCTTATAACAGCCTCTTTAATGTCGTCACAGAAATTTTCTTCCCCTAATCTATCTACAAAGCCATAACTTTCTAGTACATGAAATGGCTGCTCTTTAATTTTTAATATAATAAGCTGAGTTTTTTGTTTTTTACAAATATCGTAAAGAGTTTCAAATTCATGATATCCAGTTGCATCCATAGTAGGCACTTTACTCATTTTTATTATTAACACTTTATTTTTCACTTCCATATTTTTAGTTACATTAACAAATTTACTTGCCGCTGCAAAGAAAAAAGGTCCTTTGATTTCATAAAAAGATACTTCTTTTGGAGATTCTACTCCATCTAGTAATTCTAAACAATCTTTATCGTGTTCTTCATTAGTCAAACATTTTACCTCTCCATAGTCTGCCATTCTCTTCATAAACAAGAATGAAGCCATAACTACTCCAATTCCAATAGCCACTACTAAATCTAATATTATTGTAAGTAAAAATGTTGTTAAAAATACTATTGCATCACTTTTTGGTGCTTTAATAAGTCTTTTAAAAGCCTTCCAATCCCCCATGTTATAGGATACAACTATAAGTATAGCTGCCAGCGAAGACATAGGAAGCAATTTAACATAAGGCATAAATAACATCATAATAAGCAATAAAGCTATAGCATGTACAATGCCTGTTACTGGAGTTCTTCCTCCATTTTTTACATTAGCAGCAGTTCTCGCTATAGCTCCTGTAACTGGTATTCCACCAAAAATACCTGAAAAAATATTTGCAAATCCTTCTGCAACAAGCTCCATATTAGATCTATGATTACCATCAATCATGCCATCTGCCACAACTGCTGATAAGAGAGATTCTATAGCTGCTAGTATAGCAATTGTCATTGATGGAAGTATTAATTCATTTATCATTTCCATATTAACATTATGTATTGCTATCTTAGGCAATGTAGCTGGTATATTTCCAAAACGACTTCCTATAGTTTCTACATTTAACTTTAAAACTATAGTTAATATAGTAGTTAAAATTAAAGCTATAAGTGTACCGGGAATTTTTTTATTTATTTTAGGCCATGCAACTATTATTACAAGAGCTAAAACACCTATAAATAAAGTTTGAAGATTAATTGTACTCATATGACTTATATATGAACTCCATTTGGGTATAAATTCTGATGGAACCATTTTTATTTTCAATCCAAGAAAATCCTTAATTTGAGTTGAAAATATACATATTGCAATACCACTTGTGAATCCAGTAGTTATAGGGTATGGAATATATTTCAATGCTTTTCCAAACTTAAGCAATCCCATAATTATTAAAAATACTCCTGCCATTATAGTGGCCACAGTAAGTCCTGTTACCCCATATTTTTGCACAATACCATAAACTATTATTATAAAAGCTCCTGTAGGTCCACCAATTTGAACTCTGCTTCCTCCAAGAAAGGATACTATAAATCCTCCTATAATTGCAGTATACAACCCCTTTTCAGGAGACACTCCTGATGCTATTGCAAGAGCTATAGATAAAGGTAACGCTATTACAGCAACTATAACTCCAGCAATAAAATCTTTTATAAATTGATCTGTTGTATATCCTTTGATACAAGTAAATAATTTAGGAACTAACACATTTTTCACGCTTCTTTCTCTTATGTATAAAAAAATATAGTTAAAATTATTCTTAGCCTTAATTGCACCTATATAGAGCTTAGAAAAACTTCAATATTAGTGATAATTTAGCATATAGAATAAAATAACGCTGCCTTAAGGGCAACGTTATTGATTATAGTACTTTTTGACTTTAATAGCAAGGGATTTTGCTTTAATACATTAGTCTTCATAAATTTATTTTATTTCAATGCCATTAAGGCATGTACATAAAGTATGAAATAACATCTTTTTCAGTTGTAGCAAAATTTATATTTCTTTTATGATAACTGTTTCCATATTCATAACCTTGGTTATCACATATATACCCATATTCATGATAATTTGGATCAATCCATTTCATAAAAATATAAGTATGAGTTGGACCATATCCGTAAGAAGTAGTAAAGCATATATCTCCTGATTTTAATTGTGATAAATCCGTAGATGTTTTCCATCCCATTCCTTTTAGCTTTGATGTAAGAGTAACAGTATTACATACACTTTCTGACAAGTTAGTAAGTCCTGATCTTCTTAATGATTCACTGGCAAAATACACACAAGTGTTACTTGCATCTCCATCATGAAGTTGCACAGCTCTTTCCATTATAGATACTCTATTTTCTTCACTCATAAGATAATCATATAAATTTTTCTGCAATGTTGAATGTGTTACTATATTTTCATTTTTGCTAGTATCATTGCTTGTCTCACTGCTTGTCTCATTTAAAGGAATTATTGTTAATTGCAACTTCACTTTTTTTTCATATCCTGAAACAGTGCCACAGTAACTATATTCTCCAACATCATTAGTATTTTTAAGAGTCTTGTCCCAAGAAACTTTTACTTTATTAGTTTTTCCATTGGACATCACCGCATCTACTGTAGATGGTAAATTATATTCATCTTTTTGTCTCATTGTTGTTTTTATATTATCTATGTAATCTATTTTTATTCTTTCTTGTGAATTAGCTTCTGCTACCGGTTTAGATTCTGTTTTTGCAATTGTTTTAAAATCCATTGATAGTGATTCTTTTAATTCTTTACCGCATTTTGATTTAATATTTTTATTAATAACTATGGAATAAACATTGTTAGGTTCATAATTACAACCAATACTTACTGTTTTTTTATTATTTGCAGGCAGTATGTTTGCATTTATTTCCTTTCCTGCATTTTTATCTATAATTTTTATATTACCTTTTATAGATTCAGCATCTAATTCTTCACTAAATTTTATATTCCAAACCTTATCTAGTGGTATATTTTCTTTTGATGATGAATTTGCATATACATTTGCACTAATGTATTTAGATAATTTTTTTATATCTTCAGTTGTTGAATACTCTGTAGATATATTTGGTTTAACCGTACCCATCTCTTCAGCCAAAACATTGCTGCATTTTAAAGCTTGACAAAAAATAAAACAAGTAAAAATTATAGTTAGGTTTTTAGTTCTTTTTTTCATTATATTGTATACTCTCCTATTTTTTTATATTTTTCCCATAAACATATTCTTATATTATACACCATAATGTGATGAAAGTTCTACCCTTCTTTGAAATTTATCTAATGATTGTCAATTTTTTCCTTCATGATTAAAGGAGATAGTATTATTCTATCTCCCAAACTCCCTGCTCTAAAAATTTGTTGGCTTTATTTTGTGCTTTTTCAACAATATGGTCACTATATCCCAAAATTCCTAACAATTTTATAGCATTTTGAGTTGTTGATCTTCCATCATGAACTTTATAGTCAAATGTTATTTGATTATCTATAATATTTTCCTGAAAATGATAATTAGAAAAATATTTTTCTAATATATGTGTAAGCTCCACATCATGAGTTGCTGCAACACATATACAGTTATTTAAAGTTAAATATTTTAAAACTTGTGAAGAAGCTGATATTCTTTCTACAGTATTAGTTCCTCTGAGAATTTCATCTACAAAACATATAGTAGGTGTATCCTTATTTAAACTATCAATAATTCTCTTTAATGATTTGGTTTCCGCAATGTAATAACTTTCATTATTAAATATACTATCCTTTAAAGCCATTGAAGTATATAGTTTTAAATAGCAGCATTTAAATTCTTTAGCCAAACAAGTATATATAGTCTGAGCTAAAATGATATTTATAGCTACTGTTTTTAAAAATGTAGATTTTCCTGAAGCATTAGATCCTGTAATTAAAATTGAATCTGAAATTTCTATAGAATTAGGCACAGATTCTTTCATAAGAGGATGTTTTAAATCTTTAAAGATACAAATTTGCTCTTGCTTCTTATTGCATTTAGTTAATTTAGGAGTGACATAATCATTTAACTTTTCTCTATATGCTGCAATAGCTATGGAGCTATCTATAACACCAATCAATTCAAATATAGTCTTAAATTCTTCACTTTTTTTTATAAGAATATTTGACATTTTTTCATAATTAATCAGATCCACAAGAAAAAATATACTTACATATTCTGCCATCATCCCCACATCTGTACCATTATTTCCTGGTGAAAATGCTGCATTTTTAATGCTCTTTATACCTTTAACAGCTTCTTTTAATTTTTCATTGTAGATGTCTAGTTCTTCTATTCCCTCTTTCAAAATTAAATCCGCATGTTTAGCTATTCGTATTATATATTTAAAAGCTTCAAGTCTATAATTAATGTCCTTTTTGTTATAATAATACACAACCATGTTTACTGCAAAAGAAGTGAAAATTGCAAACACACCAATGCCTGGATTTAAAAACACTATCCCTATACATACAATAGGGATCATTGCTAAAATTCTGTAATAAGTTAAAGCTGATTGCCTTTTTTCCTCTTTGCTATAAAAATAATCTGATATAAAACAGCTTCTTTTTTTACCTAATTTAGCAAGTATATATTGAATCTTTTTTCTTTCTTTTTCATGAGTTTGAAAGAAACTTATTAATTTATCTCTATATTTAAGCTTTTCCTCATCATATAAGGGTTCTCTTAAAATATTATATAAATATTGTTCACCTGGACTACTTTCAGTAGCATTTATTTTTTGAAAAATACTATCCATGTTTAAATCATTCCAAGTAATTTCGTCAATAAAAAACTCTTCCCTTTTATCTTCTCTTCTATTATTAAAATATTCTGCTATAGTTTTCAATTCATCATCAGTGTACTTGTCCTGAGCTTCTTTCCCCCAATCCATTGCTATTCTTTGCCTAATTTCCCTATCATTTTTTATGTTTGATCCTAGAGAAATTACAGCACTTATTACTATAAATACTAATATGTAACCTACAATTGCTGCCATTAACTTATCCCCCTCGTGTAAAATTTAAATGTTAGCATATTCAAATTGCATTGTATAATTATAGCACATTTAAATATTTCTATACTAATTTTATAACTAAGGCATCTGAAAGGAAATAACAGTTCAAAGATTCTGAGGATATTTTGTGGTAGACGAAGAGACCTGACTTTTACATAGTATGCTATGTAAAAGTCAGGGGAAATTTTTTATTTGGAAATATCAACTCCATATAGATCTGCTCTAAAAGAATGATCTAAAGTAAAATTCTTAACTTTTTTATTTACAGCATATATAGATACATCATGAAATAGAGGTACGAGTGGTCCTTCATTACTAGCTATTACTTGCAATTTATCATACATAGCTTTTCGTTTTGAATTATCCATTTCTGATGCTGCTAATCTAATTAACTTATCTGCTTCTGGGTTGTTATATCCATAACTTCTTAATTTATTGTCACTTCCTGTTGATAGCATGTGTTGGCTAAAAAATGAATTTGGTTCTCCGCTCATAATTGTAAAAGGAGCTAATGTAATATCATAATCTCCTTTTTTTAGTCTTTCAGACCACAACCCACCATCAACCATTTCAATTTTAACGTCAAGCCCTAGCTGTTTCCACTGCTGTTGAAATATTTCCGCTATAGACTTATAAGGCCATCTTGAAGATATTTTAGAATTTAATAGTATTGTTATTGTTTCGTTTTTTCCATTTAAAGACTTACTAGCTAACTCCTTTGCTTTTTCCATATCATATTTAGGAGTTGCTTCTTTATTTACCCATTTTTGGGCTAATGGAGTTATTACACTCTGAGCTGGTGAAGCATATCCATGCATTAATTTTTTAACAAGATTTTCTCTATCTATAGAAGCACTAACAGCTTGCAGCAAATTATTATCCTTAAAAATTTTGTTTTTATTAAAATGTAAATAATGAGTTGTAATTACAGGTTGTGTTTTTAACTCAATTTTATCATTCTTCTTTATATTTTCTGCCTGTTCGGGCATTATTGCCCCAACATCTGCTAGTACATCTACTTCTCCCTTTTCTAGTGCTGCTGCCCTTGTGTTAGGGTCTACTATGCACTTAAAAACAACTTGGTCTATCTTAGGAGTTCCTCTCCAATATTTACTGCTTTTCTCAAGTACTATTACATCATCTTTTTTATGTTCTTTATACTTATACGGACCAGTACCTATAGGCTTTTTTATATCTCCTTTTTCATCGAAAGAATCTAAACTAAACATTAAACTATTATCGTATGCAATTTTGTTTGGAAAATTAGGTACTGGATTTTTATGTTTAAATTCAATAGTATTGTCATCTATTGCTTTAATGGATTCCACATCTCCATATATGGATTTTGTATTTCCTTTTTTGGGATGGTACAATAATCTTTCCATATTTTTTACTGCAGCCTTAGCATTAAACTCAGAATCGTCATGAAATTTTACACCTTTACGCAGATGAAACGTCCATGTTTTACCATCTTTTGACACATTCCATGACTCTGCAAGCATAGGTACTGCATTCAAATCTTTGTCGATATATGTAAGACTTTCCCATACATTTGTGCTTCCATGTAAATAATCATCACTTTTAGGTCCTTCATAAAAATCCCTTCCCACTCCTATTACAAGCTTTTTAGGTTCTTTTTCCTTTGCATTTTCTCCCTTTGAGCCGCATCCCATAATAGAAACCATAAATATCGTTAAAAATAAAGCTGTAATTAATTTAAAACTTTTCTTTCTTCCCATTAACATTAATATATACCCCTTTTCCTAAAATAAAATTATATCAAATGACATGCTACCATGTGATTTCCTTTGACTACACGTAATCTTGGTACTTCACTTACACATATCTCCTTAACATAAATACATCTATTGCCAAAAACACAACCCTTATTAATGTTTTTTTTAAAATTAAGTTCACATTTTACAATATGATTTTCACAGTTCTGTTCCTTATTAATTACTGGAACGCTTTCTATAAGAGCTTTAGTATAGGGATGTACTACCTTTTCCATTAAATCTTTGCTTTGTATAATTTCAACTATCTTTCCACCATACATAACTACTATTTTGCTACTTATAAATTTTACTACTGCTAAATCATGAGAAATAAATAAATATCCAGAATTATATTTATCTTTAAGATCCTTCATAAGGTTTAATATTTGGGACTGCATTGATACATCCAAGCTTGAAGTAGGTTCATCACAGATTATTATTTTAGGTTTTAATATAAATGCTCTAGCTATATTTACTCTTTGCCTTTGTCCACCACTAAGTTCCATTGGATAAAGGCTTTCATATTTATAATCTAGTCCAACATTGTTCATAACTTCTAAAACCAAATTTTTCCTTATATCTTTATTTTTAATACCAAAATTAATTAAAGGTTCCCCTATTATGCTGTGTATTTTCATCTTAGGATTTAAAGAAGAATATGAATCCTGAAAAATTACTTGAGTATTACGTCTATAGTCTATATATTCAGATTTATTTAGATCATTTAAATCTCTTCCTTGAAACATTACTGTTCCTTCCGTTGGAAGTTCTAAATTAAGCATTAACTTAGCAATTGTAGTTTTACCACAGCCACTTTCCCCTACTAAACCCACTATTTCTCCTGAGTTTATTTTCAAAGAAACACCATCCACTGCTTTTAAACTTTTTCTATTACTTTTATAATATTTTTTCACTTCCATAAGTTCCAATGAAAATTCACTTTTTTGACACATTTGTTTCATTCCTATCTTTGAGATTTTTTATAAACTTACATGCCGCCATTCTTTCTCCTAATTTATGAATTTCAGGCTTTGTTTCAAAGCAATCAGCAACAGCATATGTGCATCTTGGACTAAAAGCACATCCTTTAGGCAAATCATATAAATCTGGTGGCTGTCCTTCAATAGTGTATAATCTACTACCATTAGAATAAAGGTGAGGCATGCATTTAATAAGCCCTTTAGTGTAGGGATGAAGAGGGTTTTTTAAAACACTTTCACTCTTCCCATATTCAACTATAGAGCCTGCATACATAACAGCTATTTTGTCTGCTATATTTGATATTACAGCTAGATTGTGAGATATAAATAATACGCTGGTATCATACTGTTTTTTTAAAAGTTTCATTTCTTTAAGTATTCCTGCCTGCACAGTAACATCTAATGCAGTAGTTGGTTCATCTGCAATTATAAGTTTGGGCTTTAATAAAAGAGAAAGTGCTATTATAATTCTCTGCCTCATTCCTCCACTTAACTGGAAAGAAAATTGTTTCATTACAAGTTTAGGCTGTGATATATTCAGTTTATACAGCATCTCTTCTGCTTCTTCCTTTGCTTTTTCTTTGGTTATATCTTTATGAGCACATATAGTTTCAACAAACTGCTTTTCTATAGTTCTTACTGGATTTAATGCTGCCATAGCATTCTGCGTTATTAAAGATATATGCTTTCCTCTAATTTTTCTCATATCGTCTTTTGACATTTTTAAAATATCTTTATTATTAAAATTTATTTCTCCTTCCTCTATAGATGCATTACCTGATAATAGCCTTATTATGGAGTCAGATAAGGTTGACTTACCGCAGCCACTTTCCCCTACAACCCCTAAAATTTCCTTTTTGCCTATGTTTATATTTACATTATTTAGGGCTTTTATATATCCTTGTTTTGTCTTAAAACTTAAATTTAAATTTTTAACTTCTAATATATTTGAATTCATTCTCTTAAACCATCCCCTAATAAATTAAAAGCAACTACTGTAATGAAAATTAAAAGACCTGAAAAAAACATAATCCATGGTGCACTTTTCATATAAACTACACCATCATTTAACATACTGCCCCATTCTGGAGTGGGAGGCTGAGCTCCAATTCCAAGAAAAGAAAGTCCAGAAATTCTTAATATAGTAGAAGCTACATCACACAATGCAAATACTGAAATAGTTCCTAAAATATTAGGTAATATATGTTTAAAAATAATTTTAATATTGCTTGTTCCATATACCTTTGCAAATTTAACATAATCATTCTCTTTAACAGTAAGCACCATACTTCTTGTTATTCTTGCATACTGAACCCATTGAATCAAAGATAGAGCTATCATTAAGTTTAAAAGACTAGGGCCTAAAATTCCAGCAATAACAAGAGCTAGTATTAAGCTTGGAAAAGCCATTAATATGTCTATAATGCTCATAACAACAGCATCAAATTTTCCTCCTATAAATCCTGAAAATAATCCTATTGTCACACCTACAAATATTACAATAGTCATAACCACAAAGGATATTCCAAGTGAAACCCTTATACCATATATAATTCTTGATAATATACATCTTCCAAGATGATCTGTGCCCATTATATATTCTCCACTGGGAGGTTTTAAGCTTTCATTTAAATCAACTTTTACAGGATTATTTGGAGCTATAATTGGAGCAAATAGTGCTAAAATAATTAAAGTTATTATAATTGTTAATCCTGTTACTATCATAATTTTATTTGCTTTACTTTGTTTAGACATTTAAACTTTCTCCTTCTATGCTAATACGAGGATCCAATATAAAATAACTTATATCTACCAATAAATTTATTAATACAAATATAACTGCCATAACTAAAACGTATGCCTGAATTACAGGATAGTCTCTGTTCAAAATTGACTGTAAAACAAGCCTTCCAATTCCTGGCCATGAAAATATATTTTCTATTATGACTGTTCCCCCCATAAGATTTCCAAAACTCATACCAAAAGCTGTAATAATGGGTATAAGTGCATTTTTCACAGCATTATCAAGAATTACTACTTTTTCTCTTAATCCTTTAGCTCTTGCATATTTTATATAATCCTTTTGCAATACTTGTAAAATACTACTTCTTATAAGTCTTATGTATGAAGCAGCCATAACAATTCCTAGGGTTAAGCAAGGCAGTATTAATCCTTTTATACCCTTATCCTTTACCAATGGGAATATTGGAAATTTAACTGCAAAACGATACATAAGTAAAAGTCCTAGGAAAAAACTAGGCATAGATATACCAATAAACGAAAAAACTTTACATATAGTATCAAAAATAGAATCCTTATATAAAGCAGATAAAATGCCTAAAGGTATGGATACAATAAACATAATTAATAATGATGCTAATGCTAATTTCAATGTATAGGGTAAACATTGAATGATTTCACTAGATACTGATTCTCCGCTTCTAAAAGATGTCCCCAAATCACCCTTAATCACATTTTTCATCCACACAGAATACTGCACAAAAAATGGCTTATTAAGACCCATTTTCTCTCTTAATTCGTTTATATTTTGCTCAGTTATCTCTGTATCCTTTTCTCTTAAAATCAATTCAGCAGAATCTCCTGGAATAAGCTTATTCATACTAAAAGTTAATATAGATATAACTAATAAAATTGGTATAAGACATATAATTCTTTTAATTATATAGTTTATATTAATCAATAAAATTACCTCCAAAAATAAAAGACTAAAATAAGCCTTACTACATATTGAAGCAAAATTCATTCCATGTAAAAACTCCTGCAAAAGTGCATAATTTCGCTTTATTTATTATATGAATTATATATACTGTATCTTTATGAAATTTTTCGTATCAATTTGCGCCAATTTATTTCATTTTGAGACAATATTTAATATCCATAATAAACATTTTTATAGGAGTTTTTTATTATATTTACTAACAACATTTAGTATTTTTTTAATTTATTGTATTAATTTTAAATTTTTTTCTATTTTGTTATATTAACCTGTTCATAAAAATTCTTAATCTTCGATAGTTTAAATATACGCTATAATATAATTACATTATTTTACGGAGGCTGATCATATGAAAAAGAAACTCAGGATAAATACGAAGATTAAATTTAAATTAATATGTATGTTCATATTACTTATTATTATTCCTCTAAGCATTTTAGGAATAAACTCATACCTTAAATCCTCTAAAATTGTAAAACAATCTGTTCAAGAGTCTGCTCTTGAGATTGCGAAACAAACAAATACTTCTATTAAATACTATACGAACTCTTATGAAGAAAGCATTCTTCAAATGTCTAAAGATCCCAATATACAGCAAATAGTAACAACTCATGATTCTAGTGCTCCTTGGTTGTTGAACACTTTTAAAGCATTCATAGACTCTCATAAAGGAGTACAAACTATTTTCATAGGCACAGTAGACAAAAAAACTATTGCATATCCTGAGGCTAAGTTGTCAGATGATTATGATCCTACCTCAAGACCTTGGTATGTAAAAGCTTCAGAAAAAAAATCAATTACCTGGACTGAACCTTATTTGGACGCAAACACAAAAAAATTAATAATATCTGTATCTGCTCCTGTATACAATACTTTTAGCAAAAATGAGCTTGTAGGTGTAGTATCTATGGATATTAGCTTAGACGCTTTAACAGATAAAATAAATTCTATGAAATTTGGTGAAAAAGGTTATGCCATAATATTAGATTCAAATAAAAATGTTTTAACCCATAAAGATAAAGCACTAATAGGTAAACCTATTCCAGTACCTAACTTACTAACGGCTATAAAAGAAATTAAAGAAGGATATGTAGATTATACTTATAATGAAGGTGGAAGTGCTAAAGATATGTTTTCAGCTTTCGCCAATGTTGATGGTCTAAATTGGACTGTAGTAGCATCTATGTATACTGATGAAATTACAAATAAAACTACTCCTATACTTTTAAATACGTTGCTTATTGGTGTAGCTCTATTAATTATAGCAATATTAATAGCCCTTGTATTTTCAAATAGCTTAACAAAACCACTAAACATTCTTTTAGGAAACATTAATAAAATTAAAGAAGGAGATTTTACTGTTTCATGCCATCTTAATTCTAATGACGAAATAGGTGAGCTTGCTAAAGGAATAGATTCAATGATTGACTCTGTAGGGGGCCTTATAAAAAATATAAATGTTGTATCAAAGGAAGTTACCGCCTCTTCAGAATCTCTAGCAGCTACTTCTGAGGAAACAAGTAGTTCAATAGAAAATGTAACAACTGCAGTTACCGAAATATCACGTGGAGCTTCCGAACAGGCTATGGATGCTGAAAAAAGTGCTTCTCTTACTTTGGAGCTTTCAAATAAACTTAACCAATTACAAAATAACACAGATAAAGTTTTAAATCATACTGAACAAGTAGTTGCAATAAACGATAAAGGTGTAAAAGCTATTGAAGATTTACATGAGAAAAATGCTCTTAATGAATCCTCTATAGATAAAATAGAAGAAGCAATAATAGAATTGGATAATAAAAGTAAAAATATAAACAATATACTAGAAACTATATCTTCAATTTCAGAACAGACTAACTTATTGGCTCTTAACGCATCTATAGAGGCTTCACGAGCAGGTGAAGCAGGAAAAGGTTTTGCAGTTGTAGCAGATGAAATAAGAAAACTGGCTGAAGGCTCAAATAACTCTGTTAAAGAGATAAATGAAATAGTCATGTCCATTCAAAACGAAACTAGCAATACAGTAAAAATAATGAAAGAAGTAAAATTTATTTCTACTCAGCAATCCTCTGCTGTAGGTGAAGTCAATACTGCATTTGATTATATATTTAACTCTATAACTTCTATTACAGAAAATATTAAATCTGTAAGCAGCTTTGTAATTAAAATAAATAAAGATAAGGAATATATAATTGAGTCTATTCACAATATCTCCTCTGTGTCTGAAGAAACTGCTGCAGCTTCTGAGGAAGTAAATGCTTCTATGCACGAGCAAGTATTGGCTATGCAGGAAGTATCAAAATCAGCTGAAAATCTTAATGAACAAACATTAAAGCTGAATAATGAAATAAGTAAATTTAAAATAGACTAAAAATTAAACACCGTTATGAATAAAATCATAGCGGTGTTTAACCTTTTAGTGTTTAATATATGTTTTTAATTTGTATACATGCATTTTTTCACAAGTAGTTATTAATAATATTTCTTAATAAACTCTTCTAAATTTTTTATTATTTTTTCTTGTTCCTTTATCATACTAAACATAATTTTATAAGTATTTGTCCTTACATCTTTTTCATTTTTCACCAATCTGCCCTGTATATCTATATAAAGAGATAAAAGACTTTTTTGAAAATTCAAATAAGAACTTATAAGGCTTTTAATATTTGTTGAATCAGGCATTATAATTTTTTGATTAAATTCATTTATTAAAAATGATATCTTATCATATATAATAAAATCTATTTCTTCTTCATCACTGGCTTGAATTTCTTCTTTTAATTTTTTATGGTATTCTATATTTTGTTTCAAATTTTTTACAATTACATTCATAACTATATATGAAGGTGTTCCATTTTCTATTTTTTCCAATGACTTAAGACATAATAATTTCTTTTTTTCAGCTGTATATATTGCTTTATCTAATAAATCCACCGCTGTATATGGCAATATTGTTCATCTCCCAATTTTTTAATTACACTATAGTCATATTATATCACAAATATTATTTTTCTAAAAATTACACTGCTGTCTTTTTTTAGAAAACATTACACTGGTTAAAAAATAATTTTTTATATCAAATATATTTACAAATTTAAGCTTATGAATTGAAAAAACAGCCTAATAAATATTTTTTACAGACTGTTTTATACCTCATACTATTTAATAATTTACACCTTGAATTTTTCCACAATTTTTTCCATATTAACAGCCATATTGCTGCTCTCCTGGGCACTAATAGCTAAATTTTGAATTACCGCAGACTGTTCCTCCGCAGCTGCTGCAACTTCTTCACTACTAGATGCTGTAGCTTCAGTAATGCTTGCAACTGAGTCAATAAGATTTACAATTTGATCCGAACTTGCAACTTCGTCCTTTGTAACATCTACTATTTGTTCTATATCTTTTGATATTTGCTCCACTGCATTTATAATACTAATAAATGATCTATCTGTTTCGTTGGCTATAACCTTTTTAGAAATCTCCTCTAATAATTTTAATGCATTTTCGGTTTCTGTTTAATTCTTTTATAAGCCATTTTATAGCAGTTAGAAGGGATACATTTATATATACTTTTTTCAATAATTTGGTTATAATCTGTATCTGCTAATTTACATGCTTGATTATTTGCTAAAACAATTTTATTATCTACTATGATAATTAAAGAATTGTTAAATTTATTTCAAAATATACAATTTAAACATAATTATACAATATCATACTTATTACAAGTTTTAAAGTAATCAATTACTATAAATGTAAAATTTATTTGTTTATTTATGTAAAAAGCGTTAGTAAATTTTAATTAAATGCAAAAAATCAATATAAATTAGTTAATTTTCGCGGAAATCCCAAAATGATTTTTGTCGAAACAGATATGATTTTTGTAAACTTTGTTGTAAAACTTATTTCATTAATTCATACTATAAATAAGTTCATAAATAAAAAAATTTATATATGAATAGGAGGGTGTTTATGTCATCCGATATTAAAAATATAAAAAAACTTACTTTAGTATCACTAGTATTAATGATTTTTACTTCAGTGTATGGTTTTAATAATATCCCAAGATCATTTTATAAAATGGGTTATGGTGCCATACCTTGGTATATTATATCTGGAATAACATTCTTTATTCCTTTTGCATTTATGATGGCTGAATTTGGAGCTGCATTCAAAAATGAAAAAGGTGGAATTTACTCATGGATGGAAAAATCTGTGGGACCCAAATTTGCATTTATGGGAACATTCATGTGGTATGCTTCTTATATAATTTGGATGGTTAACGTGGCTTCTGGGGTTTGGATTCCAATATCAAATGCAATATTTGGAACAGACACAACTAAAACTTGGTCATTACTTGGATTAACTCCAACTGAAACTCTAGGAATACTTGGGGTTCTTTGGATACTATTTGTAACATTTGTATCATCTAAAGGATTAGATAAAATTAAGAGAGTTACTTCCATAGGTGGTACTGCAGTTGCAGCATTAAATGTGGTGCTATTGATTGGAGGAATAGCTGTATTAGTAGGAAATCACGGGAATTTAGCTGAACCTATAGTTGGTATAAGTTCTTTCATACAATCTCCAAATCCTGCATACATTGGTAATCCAATTTCTATATTAGCATTCTTAGTATTTGCTATATTTGCTTATGGTGGTATAGAAGTTGTTGGTGGATTGGTTGATCAAACTGAAAATGCTGAAAAAACCTTTCCTAAGGGTGTTGCAATTTCAGCTATAATAATATCGATAGGATATTCATTAGGTATATTCATGGTTGGTATATTCACTAACTGGAAAGATGTTCTTGCTGTAAAAGGTGTTCATATGGGTAATGTTGGTTATGTTGTAATGGCAAACTTAGGCTATCAATTCGGACATACATTTGGACTAAGTGAGGCTGCTTCAATATTAATGGGTGCGTGGGTTGCAAGATTCGTTGGACTTTCAATGTTTTTAGCATTATGTGGAGCATTCTTTACATTGACATACTCTCCACTGAAACAAATAATAGAAGGTACTCCACCTAAATTATGGCCTGGAAAAATGGGTCAAATAAAAAATGGAATGCCTCTAAATGCTATGTGGATTCAAGGCATAACAGTTTCTATAATGATTCTTCTTGTATCTTTTGGTGGAAGCTCAGTTTCAAAGTTCTTCGATATATTAGTAGCCATGACTAACGTAGCTATGACTCTTCCATATATGTTTATAGCCTTTGCATTTGCTCCATTTAAGAAAAACATACAAATTAAGAAACCATTTGAATTATTTAAAACTTACAAAGGCGCTTTAGTTTGGACATCAGTAGTTATATTTACTGTAGGCTTTGCAAACTTCTTCTCAATAATACAACCAGCAATGGATGGAGATATGCAAACTACTATTTGGAGTGTAGCTGGACCAATTTTCTTCGGATTAGTATCATGGATAATGTATAGTAACTACGAAAAGAAAATTAAAACTGAAGAAGAAAGTAAAATTGCATAGTAAAATTGCAATTTTGTTTTAAAAAATATAACAGGTTTAATTCCCTGTTATATGGGAGCATACATAAGTCTGTGTAAATCAAATCTATGTATGCTCTTTTTGTGTATGGAGACATGGTAATTATACCAAATTAGTATTTAAAGCCATCTTTGAATATTTCATTATTCATTAGCTATTTTCTATTTTTATCTTAGTACCTTCTCCTGTAACTGAAGGTTCTACTATTAATTTAATTGGAACTCTATCTCTTAATTCTTTCACATGACTTATTATTCCTACACTTAATTTTTCATTATAAAGTTTCTCTAAAGAGTTCATTACCGTATCTAATAATTCATCATCTAAAGTACCAAACCCTTCATCTAAAAAGAAGAATTCTAATGGTGCAGAACCTTTAAGTTGAATGTGAGAAGATAATGCAAGAGCTAGTGCTAAAGAAGTAAGAAACAACTCACCCCCAGATAAGGAGTTAGTTGAACGGATTAATCCTCCACTAAAATTATCCTTTATATAAAATTGTCCATCATCTAAAAGCTGCAATTCAAATCTTTCTCTTGTTATATTCGAAAGTCTCTTTGATGCTTCTGCTGTTACATATTTTAGTTGTCCATGAGCAACAAATTCAACAAATTTATTAGCTTTAAAAAGTTTCTCTAATTCACTTAATAAATCTTTTTTATGCTCATATTTATCTCTTTCTTTTATAATATCCTTAGATTTTTCAATGTCTTTTTTCATTTTGTTTATTTCATTTTCTTTTGCAGCTAAAGCTCCTATTTTTTCATCCAGTAAATTGCTAACATCTTTCAAGCTGCATTGTATTTCTTCCCATTGTTTTTCATGAATTTTTTCACCATTTAATTTACCACATATCTCTTCAATGCTATTTGATATTTTATAATACTCTTCTTTGTATTTTTTTATTTCCTCTTCAAATAATATAAGTTCTACTTTTTCTATAAATGCATCCTTTACTTCACCTTTTGAAATAAAATTATTTTCCTTTAATGTTTCTGTTAATTTTATATTGTAATGTTTTAAGTCTCCAGATAAAGTTTCTTTTTGATTATTTAAAGTTGCTATGTTTTTTTCTAATTCATTTTTCACATAAACTTTCTGCTGAAGTAATTCTTTAAGACTTTTCTCATTATTTATTATTAAACTAATTTGTTTCTTTACTACTTCCATATATTCTTTTGGTTCTTTACCTTCCGAAAGAGTATTTATTATATTTTTTTGATTTTCTATAAACTTCCCTTTTTGACTTCCACTCTCTTTAATTATTGACATTTCCTTATCTTTGTTTTGAACCTGTTCCCATGCATTTTTAATACATACATCTAATTCGTCTACAGAATTTCTTAAGTCTTTTAACTGTTTTTCTAATACATTCTTCTCCTTATCACCTTTAACTATATCCTTATACCTTTGTTGAATATTTTCTACTTTAAGTTCATTTTTCAAACTCTCATATTGCTGCTTTAAAGTATTATAATCAGATTTCTTTTCCTCCATAAATTTATAATTTTTCTGAACAATTTCTTTACTTTTTCTTATAGCTTCTACCAATTTTGCTTCTTTAATTTCCATTTGATTCTTTTTGTTTTGTTCTTCCTTAATCTTATTGTTTAAATCTTCCTTATGAATATTCCATTTTTCCAAATTATTTTTTAAAAGTTTATATTCCGTCACTAAACCCTTAAGAGTCTTTTCTTCCTCTAATACATTAATGCCTTTAAGACTTTTGGTTAAATCATCAATGTCTTTCCATAGATTATTATGATTTGTTTCTAATTGAATAAATTTAATCTGCAGATTTTTACACAGATCTTCATATCTTTTACAACAATCTTCTAATTGCTTTATTTTCTCTTCCTTTTGCTTTATTAAACCCTTATCAACAATTTCTGCTAACTTAACTTTGTGTGTATTTCCACATACTGGACACGGTTCATCATCGCGAAGCTTAGAAGCAATTATACCCGCTAAGTTACTTATTTCTATTTCATTAAGTTCATTCTTTTCTAATTCCAATTGCTGTAGATATTTTTTAAAATCACACTCTTTATGTTGTTTTTCTTCTTTCAAGCTTTCATATTTAACTTTAATTTCATCAAACTGCTTTTGCTTCTCAGTTTTTGTATCTTCTTTTTTCTTATTATCTTCAAATATTTTTTCTTTCTCTTTATAGTTGTTAAATTTTTCTATAACAGTATTATTGTCCCCTGGGCATTTTTCAGCTAAAATTTCTAGTTCCTTACCGCTGCTTTCTATATCTTTTAAACTACCCTCTAAATTCTTTTTTAAATTTTTTAACTTATCTTCATCTGCTTTCAATTCACAACTTTGCTGCTTCCCATCTATTTTTGCATTACTTAATTCGTTATGTACACGATTCAAGTTCCTTTCAACTTCTAAACCAGTATTTATTTTTTCTCTTTCTTCTGATTCTATAAAAAAATTATTTATTTGTTCTTCTTTCAATTTTATATTACTCTTATGATGTTCTAACTTATCCTGTTCTACCTTTATTTCATTTTCTATTGTTTTTTTAGATTCATTAAGCTGTTTATATTTTTCTCTTAAAGATTTTATATCTTCTTCATATTGTTTTAACTGATCTTTCAACTCTATTGCCTGAACAAGATTTGCTTCTTTTTTGTTTAACTGTGGCAATTCTTGTTCTTTTGCTGTAAAAGCTTCCTTATACTGTTTTTCTAAATTGTCTAATTGTTCTTTTACCATAATAAAATTTTTATCTTCATTTATTACTGAATCCTGTACTTTTTTAAATTTAATCTCTGTTGATTCTAATGAGTCTATAAAAGGCTTAACTAGAGCTGCTGATTTTCCTCTTTCTACCTTTATTTTCTTTTCTTCAATTAAACTTTTATTTCTTTCATATTCTTCTTTTTCTTTTTCTTTGTTAACTAAATCTACTTGCAACTGCCAAAGTTTTTTATACTGTTCATATTTTTCATCTATATTTTTCTTCTTATTTCTTATAGATTTTTCCTCTTCTTTAAAACTATTATATTGAACCTGTAATTCCTCTAATACCTTTTCACTTATCCCTTGATAAGAATTCAGGGCTCCTCCTATTCTAGTTAACTCAATATTATTTCGTTGTGATTCCTTCTTGATTTTTTCCGTTAACTTGCTTCCGTATTTTTGAAGAGCAAACAATCTTTCAAGCATTTCGCTTCTTTCCTTAGGACTAGTTTTTAAAAACTCACTAAATTTCCCTTGTGGAAGTACCACTGCCCTAGTAAAATCGCTATCTTTAAGTCCAATTATTTCTATAATTTTCTTATCAACAGCTGTTTTACCTTCACAAATTATTTTTAAATCTTCTATGGTATTTTCCATCTCATATAGCTTTGTTATAGTAGTTTTATATGCTCCCTCTTTATTTTTCTTTGTTACTCTATGAATATGGTATATTTTTCTATCTTTCCCTTTTCCTATTTCGAAAGTATATTTAACAACTGCCTTTTCCTCATTTAAATTTATAAAACCAGTTGTGTCACGAACAATTTTTCCATAAAGAGCATAAGTAATTGCATCTAAAATTGAAGACTTACCACTTCCAGTAGGTCCAAAAATTCCAAAGAAACCCTTTTGGGTAAGTTTTTTAAAATCAATAACTTGTCTATCTCTAAAACTATTAAAACCTTCTATTTCAAGAGTTATAGGCTTCATTATTCCACCTCCTCATTTGCTATACTTAAAAATAATTCAACTATTTCCTGAGTTGGTTCTACTTCATTTTTCCATAGATAAAATTTACTAAACACTTCTTCTATGCTTTTTTCCGTTAAATTCTCATAAAATTCTTCATCTTCTGTAATCCCCTCAATAATAGGTCTTATTTCAATAATATCTCTTCTATACTGCTTCATTTCCTTTATTTCTTGTTGACTTATTATTCTATCGCATTTTATTTCTAAGTATACCCACACATCTCTATTACTATCATTTTTGCATTTTTCTATTGCTTCCTCAATACTTTCGCACTTCCAAACTTCTATAGGCTTATAATTAGATAAGTATATTCTTTCTGGTAATGCTTTAATTCCTGGTGTTAGCTCCAAGAAATATATACAATTTTTATTAGTTCTTTCTCTTCTGCTATATTGAATTGGAGATCCACTATATATTACAGGTGTATTCCCTATATTAAAATGCTGAGTTTTATGCAAATGTCCTAGTGCTATGTACTGAGCATTTTTAGGAAGGTGTTTTAACTCTACTGCATAACTTCCACCTAACTGAATTGAACGTTCTGACTCTGACGTTTCCCCTCCTGATACATAAAAATGAGAGGCAGCTAAATTTATAGTATCTTCTCTATAATTTTTAGAAAGCTGTGTAAATATTTCTCCAATTCTTTCTGTATAACTTTTCTGAATCTCTTCTTCATCACTTGAATTAGAAAGTATTTCTCCCAATCTTTTCTCGCTTGGATAGGGAATAGTTATTATAACCGCATTTTCATCTTTTATTTTTATCTCTATAACTCCCTCCCCAGAGGAAATCACTTCAAATTCTCCATATTTACCGATTTCTATAATGCTTTTTGGTGTACCTAAAATAATAATTCCTTGCTCTCTTGCAATAGGCATAACTGCTTCTAATCTTTCTGGACTATCATGATTGCCTGCTAGTATAAGAACAGCTCTTTTACCCTTTTGGCATATTTTTTTTATTGACCTATAAAAAAGAGACTCCGCCTTTGCTGATGGATTTCCCGTATCATATATATCTCCAGCTATTATAATTAAATCCGCCTGTTTTTCTTTCACTATATGTATAAACTCATCTAAAAACTTTTCTTGTTCCGCTAGCCTACTGTTACCCTCTAAAGTTTTACCTAGATGCCAGTCTGAAGTATGAATAATTCTCAATGCTACACACCTCTATTCATGATTTTTTAAATTATCAAATTTTTCTTCATATCTTAATACTATTATATCTTATATGTAAATACATAGTAATACTTTCCTTTATCTTCATATTAGTGACAATTAAGGCATCTTTAGAATCTTGACTTGTTATTTTATTTCAGATGCCTAAAAGAGGGAAAACAATCATAATTACTATGACCGTTTCCCCTCTTTTTTAGCTTAACACATCAATTTTACACATTTTTAAATACAATTAAAAACATTATATTTTAGCATATATTTATACTTTCCATTTCCTTATGCTGAAGCAACTGATTTGTATATAATTTGTAATAATATCCTTTTTTCCTTAACAGTTGTCTATGATTTCCCCCTTCAACAATTTTCCCTTTACTTATAACAAGAATTTTATCTGCTGAAACTATAGTAGAAAGTCTATGTGCCACAACAAAACTAGTTCTACCTGAAAGGGCTATTCCTATGGCCTTTTCTATGATTTTTTCAGTTTCTGTATCAATAGAAGATGTAGCCTCATCCAAAACGAAAATAGCTGGATTTGCTATAATAGCTCTAGCAAAAGAAAGAAGCTGCTTTTCACCAGTTGATAAGTTTCCTCCTCCTTCTCCAACCTCTGTATCATAACCCTTCTCCATATTCATTATAAACTTATGGGCATTTACAAGCTTTGCAGCACTTTCAATTTCTTCATGAGTTGCCTCAAGCTTTCCATATCTAATATTATCCTCAATAGTTCCACTAAATAAATGTGGGCTTTGAAGTACATATCCTATATTTGACTGAAGCCACAAAAGTGATCTTTCCCTATACTCTTTACCATCAATTAATATCTTTCCACTATTCGGCTCATAAAACCTACATAGTAAATTTACAATAGTACTTTTTCCAGAACCTGTTTCTCCAACTAATGCTATTGTTTCTCCTTTTTTAACTTTTAAGTTGAACTGCTCAAGTACTTTTTCTCCATTTTTGTAAGAAAAACTTACATCTTTAAATTCAATATCTCCATGGATGTCTTCCCAATTTTCTTTTTTTCCATTAAATAAATCTCCATATTTATCTATCACCTGTTCTTTATCCCATATATCAGGTTCCGTTTCTACGAGATTTATTATTCGTTCTGCAGAAGCTTGGGCATTTTGCAATTCTGCAATAGTTGTAGCAATTTGACTTAAAGGATCAAAAAACTGTATGGTATAAGAAATAAACATTACAAAAGTACCATAAGTTAATACTCCTGAAATTACTTTTTCTCCTCCTACCCAAAGAACCAATCCTGTTCCTATGCTTCCCATAGATATGACGATTGGAAGAAAAAGAGAAGAAAACATGATAGCTTTCACAGCAGAATGTCTCATACTATCTGCATCCTTTTTAAATTCTATTAAGTTTTCCTCTTCTCTAACTAATGTTTTAGTAGTTCTTGCTCCCGCTATCTCTTGGCTGAAATCTGCAGTTATTTGGGAATTTAGCTTTCTCACATTTCTATAAGATTTTAAAATTTTCTTTTGGAAATATACTCCTATAAAAAACAGCGGCGGTACTACACACATACTTATAAGTGTAAGTTTAACATTATTATATAACATTATTCCTATAAATCCACTCATCATGACTATAGCCCAAACCATGTCAATTAATCCCCAAGAAATTATTTCGCTAAGCCTTGCTACATCTGAGGTCATTCTTGCCATAAGCCATCCTGTTGATGAATTATCATAATAGGAAAAGGACAACTCTTGCAATCTTTTAAAGCCAAGCTTTCTTATATGATAAGCTAGCTGGGTTTCTATCTTACCTGCTTGCATTATAAATAGCTTAATATTTAAGGCTTGAAATACAATAATACAAAAATACACCATCGCAAAAAATTTAAGACCCGCTGAAGTTTTCTTTACAATAAAGTTGTCTATAGCATATCTTGTTAGTAGAGGCATTACAGCATCTATACCTGCTACTATAGTCATTAGAAATGCCATGACTAAAAGCCCTTTTTTAAATTCAGAAAGGTATTTAAAAAACCTTTTCCATATACCTATATTTAATTTTTCTCTTACTTTATTTTCATCTATATTTTCCATAATACTCACCTTCCTAACTACTGATTACACACTTTTTCTTCTTCATCAAAAGCATCCAATGAATTCTGTATGTCCCATATTCTTTTATAAATACCCTGTTTGCTTATGAGTTCTTGGTGAGTACCTATTGCTTCAACACTCCCTCGGTTTAGAACTATGATTCTATCAGCTTCCATAACCGTTGAAATTCTATGGGATATTATAAATGTGGTAATTCCTTTACTTTTTTCTTTAAGCTTTTCTCTTATGATTCTATCTGTTTCAGCGTCTACTGCACTTAGAGAATCATCAAAAATTAATATAGGCGAACTCTTTATAAGAGTTCTTGCTATTGCAACCCTCTGCTTCTGTCCTCCAGATAAGGTTACTCCATTTTCTCCTACTGTAGTGTCATATCCCTTATCAAAGGAAGTTATAACATTGTGTACTGCTGACATTGATGCTGCATTTTTCACTTCATTATCTGCAGCATCCAATTTAGCTATTTTAATGTTTTCCTTTATAGTTTTTGAATAGAGAAATGGCTCCTGAAGAACTATACCTATATTATCTCTTATCCATTTTCTTTGAATATCCATAAGTTCTACTCCATCAATCTTTATAGAACCTTTGTTGTAGTCATAAAGTCTCATTAAAAGATGTGCAAGTGAAGATTTTCCTGATCCTGTAGGACCAACCACTGCAACGGTTTCTCCTTCATTCACTTTAAAACTTATATCCTTAAGTGCTGCATTACCTTGTTCATATTCAAAGCTTACATTTTCAAAACATATTTCACCTTTTATTTTAGGAGTTAGTCCTCTTCCTTTTTCAGTTTCTTCTGGTATTAGAAGAATATCTAATATTCTTCTAATAGAAACAGTCATTTTACCCATGTCAGAGAGAATTCTTCCAAGCTGTCTTATAGGCCACAGCAGCATGACTTCATAGGTATTAAATACCACTAAAGTACCAAGGGTTATTTCACCATTAACTGTAAAATAAATACCTGATATTAAAACTAATCCTATCTGAACCATGCACAAAAAATCTGATATTGCCCAATAATTTGAAAGAACGTTTATTATTTTGTAATTTAAATCTGTATATTTTTTATTTTCTTTTTCGTACTTTTCAATTTCAAAACTTTGTCTTCCAAAAGCTTTTACAACTCTAATCCCCGTTAAATTTTCACGAAGTATAGATGTAAGAACTCCTTCTTGCTCATCAGCCTTTTGAAAATTGTGTCTTATTTTATTAAAAAATATAAGAGAAAAGATAAATATAATTGGAACTACTATCATAGCAATAAGTGTCATTTTCTTATTTAGTGAAAGCATCATAATAGTAGCAAAAGCAACAATAAAAAATGCTCTCCCTATCTCTACCATTTCAACTGCAAAAAATTTTCTCACAGTATCCACATCTGATGTACACCTTTGAATTAAATCTCCTGATTCTGCATTTGCATGATATGCATATGGAAGATTTTGAATATGATCATATAGTTTTACTCTTAGATTTCTTGATATATTTTCAGCTGCCTGGGCAGACAACTTTCCTTTCAAGTAAAGGAAAATACCTCTTATACAGGTTAAGCTCACTAAGAATAAGGAACATATCCATAAATTTCTCCATAACACTTCCCTACCACCTACCATACTCACTAGATTTTCAATTGGTACAGGAACGTTTAAGGGTTTATTTTGTATAATTGAGTCTATTGCAACTCTAACAACCATAGGTTCAATCATAGCTATAAAAGAAGCTATTCCTATAGATATTATTGCTGTAATATATAGCAGCCTACTGCCTTTAGTTAACTTTAAAAGTTTCTTCATATATTCGTCCCCCTTTTTAATACCATAGTAGCTCTTACTAAAGCTACGCATAAGATGTAGAATCCCAGCTCCTAATTTTTCTAAAACTTTCTTTTTTACTCATAACTATCACTCCTTTTTTAATATAAAAAAGCCACAGAATAAAAATTCTACGGCTTTTCAAGCTTAACAGGTTTCACTCCAAGTATCAGTATCTATGGCTCATAACATAATAATTCTAGCTTTATTCTTACGCACATAGATAACTGGAGCTCAAAATTTTAAAAAGCCCTGGTTATAACAACCTAGGGCTTGTTTTTCATTAATAATTTTAATATTAAAAATTAAACATACCAAGGTCGTTAATATATAATTTATTAAGTTTTACTGATAAGTTAGCTACTATCATTTTTCTATTTTTCATAACAATCACGACCTCCTTAATTAATATTACATTATTTATTTTAAACCTAATTCTTAAAAACTGCAATACAAATATTCATAATTTTTTATTTAATTTCAATTTTTATCATTAATGGTTATATTTTAATTGTTTTGTATTTATAATTTATTTGTTGAATTTTAAATATCATCCTATAAGCATAATTTATAGAACCAACTTTATCTATTTTAACTTTCTATTTGCCATTAATCACAAGACAAAATTCGGTAAAATATGTTATTATAATACTAAATTATTACACTAATATAAGTTTAAGGGGGTACTTTCCAATGAAAAAATTACAAAAATTGCTATCTTTGACTATTATCTTTATTCTTTCTTTAAGTCTTGGTGCATGTTCAACTAGTGAAAAGAAAGAAAACAAGAAAAATGTTACTTTAAAAATAGTGACTCCAGACGAATCATTTAAACCTCTATTTGATAAGTATACAAAAGAGACTGGAACAAAAATTGAATTTTTATCTATGTCTTCTGGAGAAGTTATATCTAGAGTAAAAGCTGAAGCTGGAAAACCTATGGCCGATGTATGGTTTGGCGGCGGCATAGATGCTTTTATGCAAGCTAAAGATGAAGGCTTATTAGAAAAATGTGATTTTAAAGGTTCCGCAGATATTGGAAAAGAATTTAAAGATACAGATAATTATTGGTTTTCAAAGGGCCTAACTGTAGTTGGGTTCATTGTGAACAAAGATGTATTAAAAGATAAAAATTTACCTGAACCTAAGAAATGGTCTGACTTAACAAATCCAATATATAAAAATGAAATTTTAATGTCTAACCCAGCTATATCTGGAACAAATTATGCAGTTGTTAATTCTATGCTTCAAAATAAAGGTGAAGAAGCTGGTTGGAAATATTTTGAGGACTTAAATAAAAATATTCCCTACTACTCAAAAAAAGGTAAAGATCCTAATGTTAAAACTATAGCTGGTGAAGTAGCTATTGGAATAACATATATCGATAAAGCCTTAGAAAATAAAGAAAAAGAGAAAAATGTAAAAATCATATATCCAGAAGATGGTATCCCTTGGATGCCGGATGGTGTAGCAGTATTTAAAAACTCTAAGAATACAGAAGCTGCAAAGGATTTTATGGCTTGGGTATTTAAGGATGAAAACTTAAAAGAAATAGTTAAACTTGATAATAAGGATACATTAAAAATTGTTAAACCAAATCTTCAGGGTGTAGAATTGACTTTTCCAAAGGACAAGCTGCTAAAACAAGACCTATCACTTTTCGGAAAAAATAGAAAAGCCATTTTAGATAAATGGAGCAAATTGGTAGGTACTAAATAATGAACCGAAATAAAAATGGGGTATCTAAATTAGATACCCATTTTTATAATTTTATAGATACTTTTCTTATATTATTTACTATATTATTAGTAGTTATATTTATACTTTGGCCTATATTAGCAGTTATTAAAGAAAGTTTTTTCCTTGAAGGGTTATTCACACTGGATTTGTACAAAAATTTATTTACAAACAATATGAAATTACTTTTTAACAGTGTTTTTATTTCTTCACTTTCTACAATTATTTCAACAGTGCTTGCTGTTTTTATTTCTATTTATATAAACTTTAGTTCTAAGAAGATTAAATATGTATTAATGCTTATTTTACTTCTTACTATGATTTCTCCACCATTTGTATCCTCACTTGCATACATACAACTTTTTGGCAAGCGTGGACTAATAACTTATCATATTTTAAAGCTTAATTTAAATCCTTATGGATGGCAAGGAATCGTTTCTATGCAGAGTTTGGGGTTTACTTCTTTAAATTCCTTAGTTTTAATTGGAATAATAAAAGGAATAGATAAAAATTTACTTCAAGCATCTTTAGATTTAGGCTCTAAATCTTCTCATGCTATAAAGAAAGTTCTCATACCACTTATGAAACCTGGAATAATAGTATGTGCCTTACTAACTTTTGTAAGAGCTCTTTCAGATTTCGGTACTCCGATGATTATAGGTGGATCATTTAATGTAATTGCAACAGAAATATACTTAAAAATTATAGCCTATTCAAAATTATCAGAAGCAGCTTCTATGAATGTATTAATTTTAATTCCATTTTTTATTTTATTTGTTCCTTATAGATTTTATATGAAAAGTTATAATTTAATGTCTGGGGGAAACTTAAGAACTACCTCTCAAGATATAGATTTTTCATTAAAGGGAGCTACAAAAACTATATTAGGCTCAGTTACTTTAATATTCTTTATAATTATGCTTTTACAATATATAACCATATTTATTTCTGCTTTTTCAAAATATAGCTATGGCAAGTTTAGTTTTACTTTTGAGTATTTAAATTATTTAAAAACTTACAGTTTGGGAAGCTTTGTAAGAAGTATTATCTATTCTTTAATTGCTGGTATAGTTGGAAGTTTCCTTGGTGTACTTCTTTCATTTTATACAGAAAGAAGAAAAATTAAAGGCATGAAGATTTTAGATTTTATATCTACCCTACCATATATTATTCCTGGAACTTTTTTTGGTATAGGCTATATATTGGCCTTTAATAACTACCCTTTAGAACTAACAGGTACATCTTTTATTGTAATTTTAAATTGTATATTTAAACAACTTCCTATGACAACTAAAATTAGCAGTGCAGTATTATCTCAAATTAACCCTGAAATAGAACATGCCGCTAAAGACCTAGGTGCAAGCAATCTATATGTAATTAAAGATATAATTATTCCCAATGTGAAGCCTGCATTTTTAGCTGGTTTCATAAATAACTTTACTTCTACAATGACTACTATAGGTTCTATAATATTTTTAATATATCCTGGTCAAAAAGTTGCAACTTTAGAATTATTCGAAGCAATAAATAGTGGTAATTATGGCGTAGCTGCTATAATTTCAACTCTTATAATCATAATAACTTTACTTATGAATTTGCTTTTTTCAAAATTTATTTTAGGAGGTAATCAGATAAAAAATGTATCTTCAATTGAATAATTTATCAAAAGTCTTCACAACAAAAAAAGTAATAGATAATTTATCTATATCCATAAATAAGGGAGAGCTCCTATGCTTCCTTGGTCCCTCAGGTTGTGGAAAAACCACCACATTAAAAATCATAGGAGGTTTTTTAAAACCTACAGAAGGTAGCATCTTTATTGATGGACAAGATATTACCACTCTTCCCCCTGAGGAAAGGCCAGTTTCTACAGTATTTCAATCCTACGCTTTATTTCCTCACCTTAATGTTATTGAAAATGTAATTTACGGCTTGAAGTTTCAAGGATATAAAAAGAAGGATGCTTTAAAAAAAGGTGAAGAATACTTAGATATAGTAGGGCTTTCTGAATATAAAAAAAGAAAAATTCATGAACTTAGTGGCGGACAACAGCAAAGGGTTGCCCTTGCAAGGTCCTTAATAATTAATCCTAAAGTACTGTTATTAGATGAACCCTTAAGCAATTTAGATGCAAGTTTAAGAATAAAAATGAGAAATGAAATTAAGGATATTCAAAAAAAATTTAATATGACTATGATTTTTGTTACCCATGATCAAGAAGAAGCCTTAGCTATTGGGGATAGAATAGTTATTATGAAGGATGGAAAAGTTGAACAATTAGGAACTCCTGAAGAAATATATAATAAGCCTAACAATTCTTTTATATTAAACTTCATTGGAAATTCTAATATATTGAAAAACGATGCAGGAGAAACTACATTTATAAGACCTGAAAATATTAAACTACACAAAAATATTGGGGACAAAAAAGGTAACGTATTAAGTAAGACTTTTATGGGTTCCTTTACTCTATACAAAGTGGTAACAGCTGAAGAAACTTTAACCGTAAAAGTACAAAATAATGGAACTTCTTTTAAAGAAGGTGAAAATGTGTATTTAACCTTAATACATAAAGGCACTTTTCATAATAATTAAAAAAGGGGATACAGTTTTTTAAACTACCCCCCTTTTTTCTTTTTCTACAGGTTTACTCCCAATCTTTCCACACTTCAGGTTTATATCCTATAGTAGCTTGTTTTCCATTACGTACTATTGGAGTTTTGTAAAGTTTTGGATTGTTTAAAAGTATTTCTTCCTTAATACTACTATCTCTGATGTGTTGAAGATTTGATTTATTATATTCTTTACTTTCATTATTAATTAAATTAATTAAACCTACTGAAGCTGTAACACTTTGCAATTCACCTTTACTTAACCCTTTTTCATTTAAATCTATAAGTTGATACTTAATTTTTCTCTCTTTAAAATAACGCTCAGCTTTTTTTGTATCAAAACACTTCTTAATGCCAAAAATTTGAATATTCATTATTATATCTTCTCCTTGTTATATCTTCTCTATCTAATCTTTTCAAAATTACAAAATAAAGAAATTGCAATCCATGTAGAAACATATGCTAGAATAACTAATATATTAATGCCTTGTATTTGATTATACTTAAAGCTCATAAGTAATAATATATTAGGAAATATTACTAGCATAATATATATGAATCGTATTATATATGATACTAATTGTCAAATATAAAATATATATTGTAATGTATACACTATACTTAAACTCATGTTCCAAAATGCTTTCTGCTTCTTTTTTTATATTCATAGTTTTTAAACAGGATATTCTTTATTGTGATATAATCATCAGTATAAAAACATCTTTAATATTTCTACGCTAGTTGATATTATGAAATTATTAGAGTAAATTTTATGAAAATTATAATATAGTTAATCATACAAATTGTATGATTTAGTTTTATTTAAAGCTTAGAGGAGTTGATTAATATGACCGGAAAATATATAGTGTCATATTTTATAAGAAATTATCAGGACATAAATGATATAAATGTAAGAGAAAAATATGGTATTGTAAGTGGTGTTTTGGGAATAATTATAAATTTAATACTTTTCACAGTAGAGATTATTCTTGGTCTTATAACAAACAGCATTGCTATAATTGCTGATGCCTTTCATAATTTGACTGATGTAATAAGTTCTATAGTGACTCTTGTTGGTTTTAGAATTTCAAATAAACCAGCAGATAAAAGACATCCTTTTGGTCATGGAAGAATGGAGTACATTTCTGCACTTATAGTGTCATTTCTAATTTTAATAGTTGGATTTGAATTTATTAAAACCTCATTTAACAGGATTATACATCCAGAGCAAGTAAGTTTTAATATTATAACCTTAGTAATTATAATTTTTGCTATCCCCTTAAAGTTATGGCTTAGTTATTTTAACAAATCTTTGGGCAAAAAGATTAATTCACCTACTCTTGAAGCATCAGGGGCAGATGCCTTAAATGATGTGGCAATATTAAGCGGCGTAATTATTTCATTAATAGTTACTTATACATTTAAAATAACTATAGATGGATATGTTAGTATGATTATAGCAATATTCATATTTTTATCGGGAGTATCATTGATAAAAGAGACAATAAATCCACTTTTAGGGCAGGCACCTGATCCAAAATTAGTAAGACAAATAAAAACTTCTGTGCTTGGATATGAGCATATTCTTGGAGCACATGATATTATAATTCATAATTATGGCCCTGGAAGATGTATGGCTTCACTTCATGCAGAAGTTCCAAATAACATATCAATTATGAAACTTCATGCAATAATTGATAAAGGTGAAAGGGAGCTTTCTAAAAAATTTAACATGTTTGTTGTTATTCATATGGACCCGGTATGCAGTGATTCAAAAGAAATTGTTGATGCTAAAAAAGCAGTCGAGAAAATATTGAAAAAATTTCCTGTTATAAGTTCCTTCCATGATTTTAGAATAATAGGAGAAGGTGAAAATAAAAGTCTAATCTTCGATATAGTAATAAGTTTTCATACGAAATTAACAGAAGAAGACGAAAGAAATCTTAAATCTGATCTTGATACTAAAATTAAATTTGAACATCCTGGATATAATACAGCTATAACTGTTGACAGAGATTATACTACTTAAAAACTCTACAAATTAATTCAAATTCCTTCATTTCTAATAAAATCCAATGCTGTTTTAACAATAAAATTGCAAAAGGTAGCTAGTATTGCTACCTTTAAAAATAGTCAATCTATTATGACGCTTAATTTTTCTATTATGATATAAATTAAAAATAGCCTACAGATTTACTGTAAGCTATTTTTAGTTAGTATGTTATACTACATTTAGCTAAAGTATTTTTTAAAGACTGTTTATCATAATCACTTATTCTATTATCAGTTAAAACAAGCGTTTGTAAATTAGTTAACTCTTTCAATGCACTTATATCACTTATTTTGTTAGCATATAAATAAAGCTTTTGTAAATTAGTTAATCCTTTCAATGCACTTATATCACTTACCTTATTACTAGATAAACTAAGCTTTTGTAAATTACTTAGCCCTTTCAATGCACTTATATCACTTATTTGATTACCAAATAAAACAAGCGTTTGTAAATTAGTTAATCCTTTCAGTGTACTTACATCACTTATTTGATTATTAGTTAATTCAAGCGTTTGTAAATTAGTTAACTCTTTCAATGCACTTATATCACTTATTTGATTAGCAGCTAAATCAAGCGTTTGTAAATTAGTTAATCCTTTCAATGCACTTATATCACTTATTCGATTATTAGTTAATTCAAGCGTTTGTAAATTAGCTAATCCTTTCAATGCACTTATATCACTTATTTGATTAGCAGATAAACTAAGCGTTTGTAAATTAGTTAACTCTTTCAATGTACTTATATCTTGTATTTTCCTATCTATAGCATTAAGTTTTGTAATTTTTTCAACATCATTTTTATAAATATCTCCAGTTGGTTTTTTTATTGTATCTCTTACCACTTGTTCTAACCCTTTGTCCTTAAACGTTACTATACTGTTATTGTCACTACTTCTAACATTAAAGTGCACTTTATATTCATTGTTTAATGACCTACCTTTGCTAGAATGGATTTTAGTTCCAATATCCAATATATAATTTTCTCCTACTGTATAAGAACCTTGTGGAGCTGTTACTATAACTGTTCTATTGTCTTGTCCTAATTGAAGTCCTACAGCTATTTTATTACTTTTACTATCTGTTACAATAATACTTTGTTTGGTTAAATCATCAAGTCTAACCTGATCATTGAATTGTATTGACCAAGTTTTGTTTGCATCTACGGTTCGGTTATCAGTAAAATTTGCTGCTTTAGCATTAGGTGAACCTAATAAAAAAGCACTAAAAATAGCTGCTGCTATAAATTGGTTTTTCATTTTATTATCCCCCTTTATTTTTTATGTCATTTCTAATTATATACTATTAAACAACACAAATCCATATGATGTAATATAATCCATTTATGTATCCTCAAAGTATGAATTAAAAGGCATAACTCCAGTAATTTTTTGATTTTTGTCATATAATTTTTCTACTGTGTAACTGTTTCAACTTCTTTAGCCATATATTCAGCACAGGCATTCTATACTGTTTCTTGTAGGTTTTCAATATTCTATAAGCTCCCTGAATTTTTTCTGTTGGTGGCAATTGTTTCATTGTTTACAATTTCAACCTTTATATGCTTCTCGTAACATTTTAATTTCTTCAGCATGAACAGATAACTCATTTGGAGTTTCTAAAAAAAATGGTAAATGACGCAACTTTGGATGGTTGATAATTCTAAATATAGCTTCTTTTCCAATAGAACCTTCTCCAATTGTTTCATGTCGGTCTTTATGACTTGCAAATGGATTTTTGCTATCGTTTAAGTGAATTGCATATAATTTATCAAGGCTAATAATTCTATGAAACTCATCTAATACCCCATCTAAATCATTAACTATATCGTAACCAGCATCATAAACGTGGCAAGTATCAAGGCATACACCCATTTTATTAGAAAGAGTAACACCATTAAGAATTTGTTTTAATTCTTCAAAGCTGCGACCTACTTCTGTGCCTTTACCGGACATTGTTTCAAGAAGCACTCTGGTAGTCTGTTCCGGTTTTAGTATGGTATTAAGCATATTTATAATATATTTTATACCCACCTCAGCACCTTGTTTTACATGGTTACCTGGATGAAAGTTATAAAAACTATTTGGTAGATATTCCATTCTCTTTAAATCATCTGCCATAATTTCCACTGTAAGTTCTCTTGTTCTTTCATCTGCAGAACAAGCATTTAGTGTGTATGGTGCATGTGCCAGTATTGTAGCAAATTGATTTTCTTTTGCTATTTCTAATAAAGCTTCTACATCTTTTGGATCAATTTCTTTTGCTTTACTACCTCTAGGATTACGAGTAAAAAACTGAAATGTATTTGCCCCTATTTTAACAGCTTCTTTACCCATAGCTTTATAACCTTTTGACACTGATAAATGACAACCTATATTTAACATAATTTATCTTTAGTGAGAGAGTACATAATAAGTACCAAACCCTCACTAAAGCTCACCTTCTTTCTATATCTCGTACAGCATAAGCTAAACTGATTTATTTTACTTGTTTTATACATAAGACTACATATAATCTATGCAGTCTACAATTAAATTATTTTATTATTATAACTAGTCCACAATTTAAAAATACTATTTAGCAAAAAATATTTATTAAAAAACTAAATTTTGCAGTACACTTCAACATCATTGCCTTCGCTGTCTTTAAATTCTAAAACCAAATTATTATTAATTTTAGTTAGAGGAAAAACTATTTCAACATTTAATTTTTCTAATTTTTCAATTAATTTATCTATATTGCTAGCCTCAAAGCTTGGTAGACAGTTATCTCCCCAAGTAACTACTTCATTTACCTTGCTGTTGTTAAATAAGCAAAATCTAAAACCTTTTAAATCAAAAACACTAAAAACTTCATCTTTAGCGCTCACTTGTTGTTCAAAAAAAATTTCATAAAAATTTATTGCTCTTTCCATATTTTTAACACAAATATATAGAGAATTTAGTTGTATTTCTAATTTCATTTAAACACCTCCATTCCACCATATATATTATATCGTTAGCAATATGACATCAGTAGGTCATATTGTAGATCAAAAAACAACTTATTAATTCTTAATTTTAAGGGAATTATATTAAAAGTCTTTTTATTTTATTTATATGAAATTTAAAAATAAAGAATCCTTTAAGAATTGGAAAAGAAGGGAGAATTATTATGAATCACTATTATTCAAAAGATATTAAAGATGTGTTAAATGAATTTCAAACGTCAGAAAACGGACTCAATAGAACATTAATAGAATCTTATAGAGAAAAATACGGATATAATCAATTGCTGGAGGAGAAAAAAGCAAGTCATATAATTATATTTTTACAACAATTTAAAGATTTATTAGTTATTATTTTATTAATAGCAGCTGTTATATCAGCCTCTATTGGAAACATTGAAAGTACCATAGTAATATTAGCAGTTATACTACTGAATGCACTACTGGGTACAGTTCAACATATAAAGGCTGAGCAATCTTTAAAAAGTTTGAAATCATTGTCATCTCCAATAGCAAAAGTTATACGTGATGGTACAAATATGGAGATTCCTTCTAGAGAAGTTGTCCCAGGAGATATATTAATCATGGAGGCTGGTGATTTTGTTGCTGCCGATGGTAGAATTATTAAAAGCTATTCTATCCAAATCAACGAAAGCTCTCTAACTGGTGAATCTGAAAATGTATATAAAATTTCTGATATTCTTCATGGTGAAAATATAGCTTTAGGTGATCAAAATAATATGGTATTCTCTGGCAGTCTTGTTACATATGGCAGAGCTTTAGTTGTGGCAACTGGAACAGGCATGAATACCGAAATAGGTAAAATTGCAACCTTAATGAAAAACACCAAGGAGAAAAAAACGCCTCTACAAATAGGCTTAGATAAGTTTGGTCAGAAATTAGCTGTTGCTATTTTGATAATTTGTGTAATGATTTTAGCTTTAAGTATCTATAGAGGATCTTCCTTTATAGATTCACTAATGTTTGCAGTTGCATTAGCAGTAGCTGCTATTCCCGAGGCTTTAAGTTCTATTGTAACTATAGTATTAGCTATAGGAACTGAAAAGATGGCAAAGGAAAATGCTATAATAAAGAAGTTAAAATCTGTAGAGAGTTTGGGTAGTGTTTCTGTAATATGCTCTGATAAAACAGGAACCTTAACCCAAAATAAAATGACTGTAAAAAAGCTATATGTTAATGGCGATGTAGTAGATGGTGATAATTTAGATTTAAATAATCCTATACAGTTAAATTTATTGACTAATTCCATTTTATGCAATGATTCAACTGTAGAAAGTGGTAATGAAATAGGTGATCCTACAGAAATTGCACTAGTTAATTTAGGAAAAAAATATTCTTTTAATGAAATTAATATTCGTAATACTTATAAACGATTTTCTGAACTTCCTTTCGATTCTAGTAGAAAACTTATGAGTACAGCTCATGAAATTCATGGAAAGTATTATATGATTACCAAGGGTGCTTTAGATGTACTTCTTCCAAAAGTTAATTTTATAAATATAAATGGATTAGTAAAAAAGCTAACTGATACAGATAGAGATTCCATAAACAATACTAATAGACAATTCTCTGAAAGTGGTCTAAGAGTTCTTGCTTTTGGATATAAAGAAATGAACGATGCCAATGCTCTTACATTGGAAGATGAAAATAATTATACTTTCTTAGGTCTAATATCAATGATAGACCCTCCAAGAGTAGAATCAAAAAAGGCTGTTATGGACTGTATTTCTGCAGGAATTAAACCTATAATGATAACTGGTGACCATAAAATAACAGCTTCTGCAATAGCTAAAGAAATAGGCATTTTACAACAAAATGATAAAGCCGTAGAAGGTGTGGAATTAGATAGTTACAGTGACGAAGATTTAATTAAAATAGTAGACAATATTTCTGTTTATGCAAGAGTATCTCCAGAACATAAAATAAGAATAGTAAAGGCTTGGCAAGAAAAAGGAAATATTGTTGCTATGACAGGCGATGGAGTAAATGATGCACCCGCTCTTAAGCAATCGGATATAGGTATTGCAATGGGTATAACTGGCACAGAAGTTTCTAAGGATGCTGCATCAATGATACTAACAGATGATAATTTTGCTACTATTGTAAAAGCTATTGCATATGGCAGAAATATTTATTCAAATATTAAAAATTCTATTAGATTTTTACTTTCTGGTAATACTGCTGGTATTCTAGCTGTAGTTTATGCATCTTTAGCAGCATTACCAATACCTTTTGCTGCTGTTCATCTTTTATTTATCAACCTTTTAACAGACAGTTTGCCAGCAATTGCAATTGGTATGGAAAATCCTAAAAGTGATTTATTAAAACAAAAACCAAGAGAAGCTGATGCGCCAATTCTATCTGCAAGATTCCTAAAAGGAATCTTATCAGAAGGGGTAATAATTGCAATATTTACTATGATATCCTTTCATATTGGCTTAAACAGTGGAGATGCAAAAATAGCTAGTACCATGGCTTTTGCAACCCTATGTCTAGGTAGGTTATTCCACGGATTTAACTGTAGAGGTGAAAAATCTCTCTTTAAAATTGGAGTATTCTCAAATAGATTTAGTTGGATGGCTTTTGGAACAGGCTTCTTATTGCTTAACTTAGTGCTAATTCTATCACCACTAAAGACATTATTTAGTGTTAGCACTCTTAATGGTACTCAATTTGCATATATATATGGTTTAGCCTTTATGCCTACAGTATTAATTCAATTCTATAAGATTATATTTAAAAAATAGTTTATGCCATGGCTGCCACCTGCTCTAACACTCCCTCTTGTAATTAAAAATAGAATTAAAAATAGCCTACAGATTTACTGTAAGCTATTTTTAGTTAGTATATTATATTACATTTAGTTAAAGTATCTTTTAAACACTGTTTATCATCAACTTATTCTAGTATTAGTTAGTGAAGAATGTGAATTACTTAGATTTAATAGTTGAATAAAAAACAGTACCTAAAATAATAATACCACCTAAGATTTCTCTTAATGTTGGTATTTCTCTTAATAAAAAAGCAGCAATAATGATACCATAAACTGGCTCAAGGCTGGATATAATCCCTGCTGTTTGTGTTTTGATGTACTTTAAACCATTTATGAATAACGAATGAGAAATTGCAGTGAAAACCGTGCCTAATAGGATTAATAATAATATATCTTTAGTTTGAAAAACAGGTTTCTGTAAAAATAAAAAAGGAATTAATACAATTGTTGCCACAAATTGTTCATAAAAAGCAATTACCGAGCTTGAATATTCTTTTACATATTTTCTGTTAAGCATTGAAAGAATTGCATAAGTAAAACCAGATATTATTCCCCATAAAACTCCTTGAGTTAAATTATTCCCCAATTCAAACTTTGGAATTACAAGCACTATGCCTAAGAATGTAACAATTGCAATCACAATATCCGATAACTTAATTTTCTCTTTAAAAAAATATGGCTCAAGAAAAGTAACGAAAACAGGGAATGTAGAAAATGTAAGCAGTCCTATTGCCACTGTGGATATCTGAATAGATTTAAAAAAAGCACTCCAGTGGATTGCTAAAATTGTCCCCATTAATATTAAATAAAAATAATGTTTTCGTTGTTTTAGTTTTATGTCTTTCTTAAGATAAAGCATTATAATCAATAAAAAAACACTTGAAAAAAAAACTCTCCCAAGGACAATTATCATTGATGGTAAAGAGAGTAATTTTCCAAATAAGCCTGATAAGCCAAATAAAAAAACTGCTAAATGAATTTCCATTAAACTTTTATTTTTTGTATTCATATAATTACCTCCGATTAAACCTAAAGGTTGTCTTATAAATGCGAATTTTTTCAATTAACCACTTTTCAAAGAAATGTTATTCATCTACTTTTCTCAATAAACTTAAACCTACATTATATAGCTATTATTGTTTATAGTGGTTTAATTTACTTACCTCACTGATCATGGAAGGTAACGATATTGATGTTTTTTCATTTGTAAGACCCCCAAATTTTATAATTTTAAAATCATTTCATATTGGCCAACACTATATTCAAATCCTAATTCTAGTAAGAAATCTTTCGTAGATTTAGATTGATCGTCTACATTAAGAACCCCAACCTTATATGCTTCTGTATTTTTTAACAGATCTGTAACGATACTTGTTGCAATTCCTTTACGTCTATAATTCTTATTTACTGCTATTTGAGGAATATCCCCTGTTTTCTTATCAATAATGCCATAACCAACAATGGTATCGTCAAAACGTACAATAGAATATCTGAATGTATCTGGTGCAGCATTGATTGAATCAATAGAATTTTGCCATGATGGTTTAAAATCCCAAAAACATGTTAACTGTTTCCAATTAGTTGAGTTAATTCTATCAACATGTTCAACTTTGGAGGTTTTTATCGGGTTATACTTATTCTTATCTACCTGAAAGCATGCTAAATCTCTTATAACCTCAAATCCTTGTTTTTTGTAAAGTTTAATTGCAGACGTATTGGATTGAATTACTTCAAGTAAGTATTGCTCCACTTCTTTTTCTTTAAGTACTTCTCTGATATTTAAAAGCATATTACTTGTTATACCTTGTTTCCTATACTCGCCTATAACACCTGTTCCTGTGTCATATACAGTTGGTTTTCCATTCCAGTTTCGAAATCCATTTAAAACGAATCCCACTAATGCCTCACTTTTAAATGCCCCTATGGAAATTTTTGAAACATAACCTCTCCTTTGAATCATTCGTTTAAACTTCCAAAGAGGTAAATCGATTTTAACTTGATAATCAGAAAATGCATTTACAAATGTTTCATGTAGTATTTCAATATTTGTATTCTCTAATGTTTTATAATTAAACATATTTTATCATCCCCTAACTAAAATTATTATTAGTTACTCATTAATATTATTAAAATTAGAGTTAATTTCATAATAACTTACAACTATGATTTAATACTACCATTTATTAGTACAAAAATAAAGATTAAGTACACCCATGCCTTTATTTCATATAGCAAGGAATTTGCGTCGTAGTATTCATCATGATGTAAAATATCAATACCTCAATTGAAAATCGAGATGCAACCCTTCCGACACAGACTAGGTTGTATTAAT
>CAZKOJ010000017.1:0-41116 GCA_964554365.1 uncultured Clostridium sp.
TACTAATAAAAGCAGAAAACAAAAATTATCTAATAGATACAGGTGCAGAATATTATTCAGATAAAATTTTAAAATATTTAAATTTAAATGGAATTAATGAAATAGACACAGTAATTTTAACTCATTACCATGATGATCATTATAGTGGACTTTTAAAGATAGCAGATAGTAGAAAAATAAATAAAGTACTTTTACCTATGCATGATAACAAAATGAAATATAGTATATACAAGGAATTAATTCAGAGAAATATAAATGTAAAATATATTGGTAATAATTATGAAATAAAGAATAGAAAAATGAATTTAACTACAATAGCTCCTATTAAAGAGGATAAAAGGGTTGAAAATAACAATTCTATAATCTTACAAGGAGAAATAGATGGAATAAGTTATTTATTTGCTGGAGATTGTGAAAAAGAGGAAGAAGAATATATGTTAGGACTAAACAAGTTAAAAGCTTATCAAATATTAAAAGTTCCACACCATGGATTAGATACTAGTACTACAGAAAATTTTTTGAAAAAAATTTGTCCTAAAATTGCTGTTGTTACCTGTAATGGTGTAGAAACTCCAGATATGAAAGTTATAAATAGAATGTGTAAAAAAGGCATTATAGTAATGAGAACTGACTTAGAAGGAAATATAGTAATAAAAAATGCAATTTTAAAAATGAGTAAATCAGGTTTAAATATAGGCTTATTCAGAAATAAATTATAAAAATTATTTTTGATTTATAGCAGTATAAATTAAAAAATTAGGTTTAAAATAAATGTAGATTTTGGAGGTGGTTTGTTTGAAAAAATTATTATATATTCCAGTTAACTCTAAACCTGAAAGCATGTCAACTAGTAGGACTGTAGGCAGAGAATTTGTAAGTTCATTTTTAGCTAAAAATACTGATTATGAGTTGGAAGAACTGGATCTTTATAAGGAAGATATACCAGAATTAAATTATAGATTGCTTAAATCTAGAGCAGAACTTGTATCAGGTGCTGAATATGAAGTGTTATCACAGAAAGATAAAAAAGCAGTGGACAGAGTTAATGAGTTATGCGACCAATTTATAAGTGCAGATATTTATGTGATTGCAACACCTATGTGGAATGTAAGCTTTCCTTCAATACTTAAAAGATATGTGGATTGTATTATAATTAATAATAAAGTTATCAAAGTTTCACCAGAAGAAGTAATAGGTTTGCTAGATGACAAAAAAAGAGATATGGTTTATATTCAATCATCTGGTGGAGTTTATCCAAAGATTTTTGGAGGAAAATTTAATCATGGCGTGGACTATTTTCACGATACTTTTAAATTTTTAGGTATTAATAAGTTTGAAAAAATACTTGTTCAAGGCGTGGATGTGCCTGATATTGGTAGAGATGAAGCTATTAAAAAGGCTTATAAGGATGCTGATGATATAGTTGAAAAAATTTCCAAAGGATCATTAATAGGAGTATAAAATCCAGCATAGTCTGGATTTTTTTTATATTTAAAATGTAAAATAAATATACATGTAAAATTAATAGACGATAAGTAAAATTCTATTATACAAGTAAACATGTATAAACATTAGACATGTGAAAGCAAAGGCATTCATTAAGTATAAGGATAATGTTTATATAATCACTAATAGCTGTAAGATTTCCGCTTCTAGAAGAGGGAGTCTTACAGCTATTTCGCTTAAATAAGTTATAACTTTTATGATAGCAATAAGATCATTGGTATAGTTCTTGCTACCATGAGTAGTTATGAGGGGTGATTTTAATGGATTTTAAAAATATTTTGGTAGAAAAGAAAAATAATGTTGTAATTTTAACATTTAATAGACCAGCAGTTTTAAATGCATTAGATAGCAATGTTTTAAAAGAACTTGATAAAGCTTTAGATGAAATAAAAGAAGATCAGGAAACTTATGTTGCAATAATAACAGGACAAGGTAAAGCTTTTGTAGCAGGGGCAGATATATCAGAAATGAAGGATAAAACTCCTGAAGAGGCTAGAAAATTTGCTGAATTAGGTTTAAGTGTATTTAGAAAAATAGAACTTATGGAAAAACCAATTATTGCAGCTGTAAATGGTTTTGCTTTAGGAGGAGGCTGTGAATTAGCTATGAGTTGTGACATACGTATAGCCTCAGAAAAAGCAAAATTTGGACAGCCAGAAGTTGGTCTAGGTATTATTCCAGGGTTTGCTGGTACACAGAGACTCTCAAGGATTGTTGGTATGGCTAAAGCAAAGGAACTAATATTTACAGCTGATTTGATTAATGCTAGTGAGGCAGAAAGATTAGGACTTGTAAATAAAGTTACACCAGAAAATGATTTAATGAATGAAGCACTAGTATTAGCTGGGAAAATTTCTAGTAAAGCACAATCAGCTATAAAGTATGCAAAAACTTCTATCAATAGAGGTATAGAAAGTGATATTGAAACAGGCATGATGGTTGAAAAAGATTTATTTGGATTATGTTTTGCAACATATGACCAAAAAGAAGGTATGGAAGCTTTTTTAGAAAAAAGAAAAGCAAACTTTAAAAATAAATAATTTAACAAAATATGAGGAGAGATAGCTATGAAAATATTTATTTTAGGTGCAGGAACAATGGGTGCTGGAATTGTTCAAACATTTGCTCAAGCAGGATATGAAGTAATAATGAGGGATATTGAAGAGAGATTTGTTGAAAAAGGTATGGCAACAATCACTAAAAATCTTGAAAAAAGCGTTAAAAAAGAAAAAATTACAGAGAAAGTAAAAAATGAAATACTTGGAAGAATTGTTGCGACTACAGATATGGGATTAGCAAAAGAAGCAGATGTTGTTGTTGAGGCTGCTGTTGAAAATATGTCTATTAAGAAAAAGATTTTTGCTGAGTTAGACGGAATTTGTAAACCAGAAGCTATACTTGCTACAAATACATCATCTTTATCAATTACAGATGTAGCAAGTGCAACAAAGAGACCAGATAAAGTTATTGGAATGCATTTCTTTAATCCAGTTCCAATAATGAAATTAGTAGAGGTTATAAAGGGAATTTCTACTTCAGAAAAAACTAAAAATACTATAGTTGAATTGGCTAAAAACTTGGGAAAAGAGACAGTAGAAGTAGAAGAAGCTCCAGGATTTGTAGTTAATAGAATACTTATTCCTATGATAAACGAATCTATAGGAATTCTAGCTGATAAGGTTGCTACTGCTGAAGATATTGATTTAGCAATGAAATTAGGAGCTAATCATCCAATAGGACCACTAGCTTTAGCAGATTTAATTGGTAATGATGTATGCCTAGCTATTATGGAAGTATTATATTCAGAATTTGGAGACTCAAAATATAGACCTCATCCATTACTTAGAAAAATGGTTAGAGGAAACTTATTAGGAAGAAAAACAAGCAAAGGATTTTATGATTATTCAAAATAAATGACTTCTGCAAATTATAAAAAGTTTAAATTAAAGGGCTTAATTATTTATAAGTGAGGTATTTAATATGAAAGAAGTAGTTATTGTAAGTGCAGTTAGAACAGCAGTAGGATCTTTTGGTGGTAGTTTAAAAAATGTGCCAGCAGTTGATTTAGGGGCTTTAGTAATTAAAGAAGCATTAAATAAAGCAGGAGTAAAACCAGAATTAGTAGATGAAGTAATTATGGGAAATGTGCTTCAAGCAGGACTTGGTCAAAATCCAGCAAGACAAGCTTCTATAAAATCTGGTATTCCACAAGAAGTGCCATCTTTTAGCATAAATAAAGTTTGTGGTTCTGGACTAAGAGCAGTTAGTTTAGCATTTCAAACTATTTTATCAGGATATAGTGATGTAGTGGTAGCCGGTGGAATGGAAAACATGTCAAAAGCTCCTTATATATTAAATAATGCAAGATGGGGCCAGAGAATGGGAGATGGAAAATTAGTAGATGAAATGATAACAGATGGTCTTTGGGATGCGTTTAATGATTATCATATGGGAACTACAGCTGAAAATATAGCAGAAAAGTGGAATTTAACTAGAGAGATGCAGGATGAATTTGCATTAAACTCTCAGTTAAAGGCTGAAATAGCTATAAAAGAAGGCAGGTTTAGAGATGAAATAGTTCCTGTGACTATACCTCAAAGAAAAGGAGAACCTATAGTATTTGATCAGGATGAATTTCCTAAATTTGGTTCAACTATTGAAAAATTAGGAAAGTTAAAACCAGCATTTAAAAAGGGCGGAACTGTTACAGCAGGTAATGCTTCAGGTATAAATGATGGGGCAGCAGCTTTTGTTATAATGAGTGCTGATAAAGCAGAAGAACTAGGTTTAAAACCATTGGTTAAAATAGTGTCACTAGGATCTAAAGGCGTAGATCCATCAATTATGGGATACGGCCCAGTTCCATCAACTAAAGGAGCATTAGATAGGGCAGGACTTAATGTAGAAGATTTAGACTTAATAGAAGCAAATGAAGCTTTTGCAGCTCAAAGTTTAGCTGTAGCTAAAGATTTAGGATTTGATATGAGCAAAGTTAATGTAAATGGCGGAGCTATAGCAATAGGACATCCGATAGGAGCATCAGGAGCTAGAATTTTAGTTTCACTTATACATGAAATGATAAAGAGAGATGCTAAAAATGGTCTTGCAACCTTGTGTATAGGTGGAGGACAAGGTACAGCTATTATAGTACAAAGGTAATCTGAAATTTAGTTTCATAAGTAGTTAAAGAGAAAATTAAGCTGTGGACCGTACTCGGCTGTGGACTTATATATCTTTAATAAATGCATCATTGAAGTATTTAAATAACCTCAATGATGCATTAAAAACAGTGTTAATAGTTAAAAAATTAACTACTAATGCTGTTAAGAGTGAATTTTAGTCAATTAGGAGGATTAATTATGGAATTCGAATTAACAAAGGAACAAGAATTTTTAAAAAAAATGGTGAAAGAATTTGCAGAAAATGAAGTTAAACCAATAGCTGCAGAAATAGATGAAACAGAGAGATTCCCTATGGAAACAGTAGAAAAAATGAGTAAATATGGTATGATGGGAATCCCTTTTCCAGTTGAATATGGTGGAGCAGGTGGAGACACACTTTCTTATATATTAGCAGTAGAAGAATTATCAAAGGTTTGTGCTACTACGGGAGTTATACTTTCAGCACATACATCTCTTTGTGCATCTTTAATACAACAATTTGGAACAGAAGAGCAGAAGAAAAAATATTTAATTCCACTTGCAAAGGGAGAAAAGCTTGGTGCATTTGGTTTGACGGAGCCAAATGCAGGTACTGATGCATCAGGACAGCAGAGCATAGCAGTATTAAATGATGATCACTATGTGTTAAATGGTCAGAAGATATTTATAACAAATGGTGGAGCAGCAGATATATTTGTAGTATTTGCAATGACAGATAGAAGTAAAGGAATTAAAGGAATATCAGGTTTTATACTAGAAAAAGGAATGCCTGGTTTTTCAATAGGAAAACTTGAGAATAAAATGGGAATAAGAGCATCTTCAACTACTGAGCTTATTTTTGAAGATTGTATAGTGCCAAAGGAAAACTTAGTAGGTAAAGAAGGAAGAGGCTTTGGGATAGCTATGAAAACTCTTGACGGAGGAAGAATTGGTATTGCAGCTCAGGCATTAGGTATAGCAGAAGGGGCTTTAGAAGAAACAATTAAGTATGTGAAAGAAAGAAAGCAATTTGGAAAATCACTTGATAGATTCCAACCTTTAGCTTGGAGTGTTGCAGAACTTGATACTAAAATCGAAGCTGCAAGATATTTAGTGTATAAAGCAGCTTTAAATAAAGATAAAGGAATATCCTATACTGTAGAAGCAGCAAGAGCAAAATTATTTGCGGCAGATGTTGCTATGGAAGTAACAACTAAAGCGGTGCAGTTATTTGGAGGATACGGATATACTAAAGATTACCCCGTAGAAAGAATGATGAGAGACGCTAAAATAACAGAAATTTATGAAGGAACATCACAAGTTCAGAAAATGGTTATTTCAGGTAATATATTTAGATAGGAGGACTTATAAAAATGAATATAGTTGTTTGTTTAAAGCAAGTACCAGATACTACAGAAGTTAAAATAGATTTAAAGACAGGGACGCTAATAAGAGAAGGTGTTCCTTCTATAATAAATCCAGATGACAAAAATGCTTTAGAAGGTGCATTAGTGCTTAAAGAAAATACAGGAGGAAAGGTAACAGTGATAAGCATGGGACCTCCTCAGGCAGAAAAAGCTTTAAGAGAATCATTGGCAATGGGAGCTGATGATGCAATACTTATAACTGACAGAGCTTTTGCAGAGGCAGATACTTTGGCTACATCTCGTGTATTAGCAGCTGCACTAAAAAAAATAGATTATGATGTGATTTTTGCAGGAAGACAGTCTATAGATGGAGAAACAGCACAGGTAGGTCCACAAATAGCAGAACATTTAAGAATACCTCAAATTACCTATGTAGAAGAAGTCAAAATAGATGGTGAAAAATTAAAGGTGAAAAAAGCATGGGAAGATGGATATGAAATACTAAGTGTAAAAACACCTGTTCTTTTAACTGCAATAAAAGAATTAAATCAGCCAAGATATATGCATATGAAAAATATATTTGAAACATTTAAAAAAGAAGTAAAGATATGGACTGCAGATGATATAAATGTAGATAAATCTCTCCTTGGAGCTGCAGGATCTCCAACAAAGGTAATAAAATCAGTTACTAAGGAAGTAAAAGGAAAAGGTGAATTAATAAATAAGCCACCTAAAGAAGCATCAACTTATTTGCTTGGAAAACTAAAAGAAAGACACTATGTTTAATATAGGAGGAATTTAATATGAACATATCAGAATATAAAGGCGTATGGGTATTTGCGGAACAGAGAGATGGTAAATTGCAGAAAGTATCATTAGAACTTATAGGAAAAGGAAAGGAATTAGGGAACAAACTTGGAGTAGAAGTTACTGCAGTTCTTCTTGGAAGTCAAGCAGAAGATATAGCTGAAGAATTAGTTAAATATGGAGCGGACAGAGTAATATATGCAGATAGCCCACTTTTAAAACATTATACTACAGATGCATATACAAAAGTTATGTGCGATTTAGTAAAAGAAAATAAACCAGAAATAATTCTTATGGGAGCAAGTTATGTAGGAAGAGATTTAGGGCCAAGAATGTCAGCAAGACTTGCTACAGGACTTACAGCAGATTGTACAGAATTAGAGGTAGATGAAGAAACAAAAAATCTTTTAATGACAAAACCAGCATTTGGTGGAAATTTAATGGCAACAATAGTATGTGGAGAGCACAGACCACAGATGTCTACAGTAAGAGCAGGGGTATTTGAAAAACTTGAAAAGGATGAAAGTAGAGTAGCACCAATAGAAAAGATAACAGCAAACATAGAAGAGTCAGACATAAAAACTAAAGTAGAACAAGTTGTAAAGCATGCTAAAGATATTATAGATATAGGAGAAGCAAATGTTCTTGTGGCAGGTGGAAGAGGAATTGGAGATAAGGAAGGATTTCAGATGCTAAAAGAACTTTCAGATGTATTAGGTGGAACAGTTGCAGGATCACGTGCAGCTATAGACAATGGATGGGTAGATAAATCATGTCAAGTTGGACAGACAGGAAAAACTGTTAGGCCTAACCTTTATATTGCATGTGGAATATCAGGTGCAATACAACATTTAACAGGTATGCAAGATAGTGATTATATCGTAGCTATAAATAAAGATGAAGATGCAGCAATAATGAAAATTGCAGATATTGCTATAGTAGGAGACTATAAGAAAATAGTACCACATAAGGTTACACAAATACGCTGCTTAAATAGATAATGAAAGCTAAAACTCCTTAATTTGTAAAAATTAAGGAGTTTTTTTGCTTTATAAAAAATACATTACTTTATTATGTTTTTATCCATTATATAGTATAATTTATATTGTTTATATTTTTATATAATATAACAAAAAATGGTTATTAATAAATATTAATACAATATTTTCATTGAACAATATGCAAATGGCATTTAATATTTTTAGGAGTGATATATTTTATGTTTATAGAAGAAAGCTTTAAGACTATAATTAAAAACATTAATGAGGGAGTAATAGGAGTAGACAAGGAAGGAAAAGTGGCTGTTATTAACAAAGTAGCAGAAGAATTGCTTGATATAAGTGCTAAAAATGATATTGGAAAACATGTAACTGAAGTTATATCTCAAACCCATCTACCAAGAGTAATAGAAACAGAAAAAAATGAATTAAATCAAAGTTTCTTCTTAAATGGAAGAGAGTTTATAACAAATCGAATTGCTATAGTTTTAAAGGGTGATATAGAAGGTGCAATAGCTATTTTTCAAGATATAAATATATATAAAACTATGAGACATGAGGTTAGCTATAATAAGTTAAGTATAGATATTTTAAATACTATAATGAATACAGTTAACGAATGGGTTGTGGTTGTAAATGAAAAAGGCATTATTACAATGATGAGTAAAGCATATAAAGCGTTTATAAATTGCTCTAATCCAGAAGGAAGACATGTTGTGGATGTAATAGAAAATACGAGATTAGATAAAGTTTTAGAAGCTGGAAACATGGAAGTTGGAGATTTGCAGGAGATAAATGGAAATAAAATGGTTTCTATGCGTGTACCTATAAAAAAAGATGGTAAAATTGTTGGGGCAATAGGTAAAGTAATGTTCAAAAACATTGGAGATTTCCATGCATTAAGTAAAAAATTAAATAACTTAGAGAAAGAAATTGAGTTTTATAAAAATGAACTTGGAAAAGAACGAAAAGGAAAATATTCCTTTGATAATATTATAGGAACTTCTGTTAAGGCTAAGGAAGTGAAAGACTTGGCAATACGAATAGGAAAGTCAAATTCTAATGTTTTAATAATTGGAGAAAGTGGCACAGGAAAAGAATTGTATGCTAGTTCAATACATAATTGTAGCAAAAGAATTTTAAGGCCTTTTGTAAAGATAAACTGTGCTGCGATACCGCCAGAATTATTAGAGTCTGAATTGTTTGGTTACGAAGAAGGAGCCTTTACAGGAGCAAAAAAAGGTGGCAAAAAAGGAAAGTTTGAAGTAGCTATTGGAGGAACAATATTCTTAGATGAAATAGGAGATATGCCTATGAGTATGCAGGCTAAGCTTTTAAGAGTAATTCAAGAAAGAGAACTTGAAAGAGTTGGAGGCAATGTGGTAAAGCAAATTGATGTTAGAATAATTGCAGCTACCAATAAAAACCTTGAACAAGCTATTAAAGAAGGTAAATTTAGAGAGGACCTTTATTATAGGCTTAATGTTATGAAAATTGTTCTGCCTACATTAAGAGAAAGAAAAGAAGATATACAAGAATTAGCAAATGCTTTAAAAATTAAGGTTTCTAATAGATTGGGTATATACGTAGAAGGTATATCCAAAGAGGCCATTGAATGTCTATCTAATTATGAATGGCCGGGGAATATAAGAGAACTTGAAAACGTTATCGAAAGAGCTATAAATTTATTAGATTCAGAGTTGATTATAAAACCAGAACATTTGCCAGAAAGATTAAGAAAAAATAAATTTAAAGTCTATGTTAAAAAAAATAAATACTTAAAAGATATAGTTGAAGATGTAGAAAAAGAAGTAATTATTGAATGTTTAAATAGAACTGAGTGGAACAAAAACAAAACAGCAAAAATGTTAGGTATAAGTAGAGCTGGCTTGTATAAGAAGATTGAAGATTATAAATTGAGCAATGTATAAAAACTATACATGTAAAAACCATATACAATGTTTTAAGTTAGAGAAATTAAGTATTATGAGAGAAGAAGAGATAAAGTGTATATAAAATATACATTTTATGTTTCTTCTGTTTTTTTGAGCGTCATAAAATGATAAAAATAGAGGGAAAAAGCTGTATTTCAGGGAATTTTAATAGCGAAAAATATATAAAATAACAAAACATTGGTATGAAAATTGCTATGGTATAAAGTAGTGAATTATACAAAGTGGTACATAAAATAATCGGAAAAATAAATTATCTAGAAAGGAAGAATTAATATGTTTAAAAAGTTTACAAATGCATGTGTTAATTTAGTACAAAAGTATTTACCAGATCCATTTATATTTGCATCAATACTTACAATGATAGTACTTATAGCTGGTACTATGGTAACTAAACAAACTCCTATGGCGATGCTTATACATTGGAATACAGGTTTTTGGAGTTTATTATCCTTTGCAATGCAGATGGCATTAATAGTAGTTACAGGAAACACATTAGCTACTACACCTGTAGTTAACAAAGGAATAAAAAAAATAGCTTCAATTCCTAAAAGTCCATGTCAAGCTATAATAACAATTACATTTGTTGCAGGTATAGCGTGTTGGATAAATTGGGGATTTGGACTTATTTTAGGTGCTATATTAGCAAAAGAAATAGCAAAAAAAGTTAAAAAAGTGGATTATAGACTTTTAATTGCGTCTGCTTATTCAGGGTTCGTAGTATGGCATGGCGGATTGTCAGGATCAATACCTCTTACAATTGCAGCTGGAGGAAAAGATGTAAAAGCTGTAAGTGCTGGAATTATATCTTCTGCAATTCCTACAAGTCAAACTTTATTTAGTAAATATAATTTATTTATAATATTGATGATTCTAATTACAATGCCTATAATAAACTGGTTTATGCATCCAAAGGGAGAAGAGGTATTTATTGTAGACCCTAAAAAGTTGGAGGATAACTCAGCAGCTGAAGTTGCTGCTGCTAAAGCAGTAGAAGACATGACACCAGCTGAAAGATTAGAAAATAGCCCTATAATTTCAATGCTTATAGGCTGTATGGGTATGATATATGTTGTATATTACTTTGCTACTAAGGGATTTAAGTTAGATTTAAATGTAGTTAACTTTACTTTCTTATTCTTAAGTATATTACTTCATGGCACTCCAAGAAGATTCCTTAATGCTGCGGCTTCAGGGGTAAGAGCTACAACAGGCGTAATTGTTCAATTCCCATTCTATGCAGGGATTATGGGGATGATGACAGGCGCTAATGCTGCAGGTCTTTCACTAGGAAAAGCTATTGCAACTGGATTAATTGGTATAGCAACTGCAAAAACATTCACACTATTTACTATATTAAGTACAGCACTTTGTACTATATTTATTCCTTCAGGTGGTGGAGAATGGGCATTACAAGCTCCTATAATTATGCCAGCTGCTTCACATTTAGGAGTTAGTATTAGTACAGCAGCTATGGCTATATCTTGGGGAGATGCATGGGCTAGCCTTATACAACCATTTTGGGCATTGCCAGCATTAGCAATAGCAGGCCTAGGAGCAAGAGATATAATGGGATTTTGTATAATTGATTTATTATATACTGGTGTAATTATAATTGGAACTTTCTTATTTATAGCTTAAATGTTAATAAATTAAAAATAACAAAATTATTATAGAAGGGATGATATTTGATGAATATTAAAAATATAGCAGTTTTAGGTACTGGAACTATGGGGCATGGAATAGCACTACTTTCTGCAAAAGCAGGATTGAATGTAGTTATGTATGGTAGATCTGATGCAAGTCTAGAGAGAGGATTTAATAGTATAAAATCTAGTCTAAATCGTATAAAAGACGAGGGAAAGATAAGTGAAGAGGAATCAGTTGGAATATTAAACAGAATAAGAGGAGTTAAAAGTATTGAAGAAGCTGCAAAGGGTGCAGATTTTATAATAGAATCTCTTGCTGAAAATTTAGAACTTAAGCAAGAAATATTCTCAAAACTTGATAAAATTTGTCCAAAAGAAGTTATACTTGCAACAAATACTTCTGGACTTAGTCCAACAGCTATTGCTTTAAATGTAGAGAAGGCTGATAGAGTAGTAATTGCTCACTTTTGGAATCCACCACAATTAATTCCTTTAGTAGAAGTAGTACCAGGTGAAAAAACTTCAGAAGAAACAATGACCTTAACTATGGAATGGGTAGAATTTATAGGAAAAAAAGCGGTTCGTATGGAAAAGGAATGCTTAGGTTTTATAGGAAATCGTCTACAACTTGCGCTTCTTAGAGAAGCTTTATATATAGTTGAACAAGGATGGGCAAAACCAGAAGAAGTAGATAAAGCTATAGAATATGGGCATGGAAGAAGACTACCTGTTACTGGACCAATATGCAGCGCAGACTTAGGAGGATTGGATATATTCCACAATATATCTACATATTTATTTAAAGATTTATGTAATTGTACAGAGCCTTCTAAGTTAATGCAGGATAAAGTTGAAGCTGGTAACTTAGGTAGTAAGAGTGGACAAGGATTTTATAACTGGCCTAAAGAGGAATTAGAAAAGAAACAAAAAGAACGTACAGAAGTACTTTTGGATTTTTTACAAAAGGATGCACAAAAAAAGTAAATTATGATATTGGTATAGGGGTTTTTTAGCCCCTATTTTTTTGTGTGGAATATAGATTCTTTAAATCTAGTTGTATAAAAATTATATATGTAAAAAAAATATACATTCTATAGGTATTACTAGAGGTAATATTGTATAAGATAAAATAAAAAAGTGTGTATTAAATATACAATGTTTAATTGTAAGATTACTGTACAATCAAGATCGTAATACAGTATAAGTTATGAATACCAAGACTGGCACGACAATTGCTACATATACTATAGCAGAATATATTATATGGAGGGTGAATAAAAAATGAAGTCAAAAATTATGTCAAAAGAAGAAGCGGTAAATTTAATAAAAGATGGACAGACTGTTGCTGTAGGTGGATTTATTGGATGTGGACATCCAGAAGAAATTACTTTAGAAGTTGAAAAAAAATACTTAAGTCAACAATCACCTAAAAATTTAACTCTAGTTTATGCAGCAGGACAAGGCGATAGTAGAGAAAAAGGATTAAATCATTTTGGTTATGAAGGATTAGTAGCTAAAGTTATAGGAGGACATTGGGCTCTTGCACCAAAACTTCAAAAGTTAGCCTTAGAAAATAAAATTAAAGCATATAATCTTCCACAAGGAGTTATATCACATTTATATAGAGATATTGCAGCTGGAAAGCCTGGAACACTTACTCATGTTGGATTGAAAACCTTTATAGATCCTAGAAATGAAGGTGGTAAATTAAATGAAATCACTAAAGAGGATATAGTTGAAGTAATAAATATTGAAAATAAGGAGTATTTGTTTTACAAATCATTTCCAATAGATGTTACAATTTTAAGAGCGACTTATGCAGATGAACAAGGAAACGCTACATTAGAAAAAGAGGCAGCAACACTTGATGGAACAGCTATGGCTCAAGCAGCTAAAAACTCTGGAGGAAAAGTAATACTTCAAGTAGAAAAAATTGTAGCTAATGGATCTTTAGATCCAAGAAAAGTAAAAATCCCAGGAATATATGTAGATGCAATAGTAGTTGCAAATCCTGATAATCATATGCAAACATATGCAGAAGCATATAACCCATCTTATTGTGGGGAAGTTAAACTTCCAGTTGACTCAATTGGAGTACTGTCACTTGATGAAAGAAAAATTATAGCAAGAAGAGCCGCTATGGAGCTTCAAACTAATGTAATTACTAATCTTGGAATTGGTATGCCAGAAGGTATATCTATGGTTGCTAATGAAGAGGGAATAGGAAATGAAATGACTTTAACTGTAGAAGCTGGTGGTATAGGTGGAGTTCCTGCAGGCGGTCTAAGCTTTGGTGCTTCAACAAATCCAGAAAGTATCCTAGATCAAGCTAGTCAGTTTGATTTTTATGATGGAGGAGGTCTTGATGTAGCTTTCTTAGGGCTTGCACAGTGCGATAAAATAGGTAATGTAAATGTTAGTAAGTTTGGACCTAAAATTGCAGGTTGTGGAGGGTTTATAAACATAACACAAAATGCTAAGAAAGTAGTATACTGCGGAACTTTTACTGTAGGAGGATTAAAAACTAGGATAGAGGATGGCAAATTAGTAATAGAAAATGAAGGAAGATTTAATAAATTTTTAAATTCTGTTGAACAAATTACTTTTAGTGGTGAATATGCATCAGATATTCAACAACCAGTTCTATATATAACAGAAAGAGCTGTATTTAGATTAACTAAAGAAGGTTTAATGCTAGAAGAAATTGCTCCAGGAGTAGATTTAGAGAAAGATATACTAGCTCATATGGAGTTTAAACCAATAATGTCTTCTAAATTAAAATTGATGAATAAGGAAATATTTAAAGAAGGTCTAGTAGGTATAAAGAGTTCAATAGCTTAATTTAATAATAAAAACATTAAAGAGGCTGTCTCTTCTAATGATTTTTTAAAATCATTTTGAGATGGCCCCTTTAATTTGAATTGATTCAACATTGAGTTTCGTGAAATATTAGGTTGTTTAACAAAAGCCCAGCTATAAGCAATAGTTTTAAGGATGTGAGTGAAATATATAAAAATATTAAGTTGTCTGGTAAGCTTATATTATTCAGTTTAGTAATTTCAATAATACCTTTAATTATAATATTTTCAACTAGCTATGCTTCAGTAAATAAAATATTAAATAAGGATGTATATCAGAGTATAGAGGATAAGGCTAACTCCAGAGTGAAGGAGTTTAATCAATGGACAATAGGAAAAAAAGATGAAGTTAACTCTATGGCTAATATTTTTATACTGAAAAATGGAGTAAGTGAAGAAGAAAGAGCAAACTACACTGCTCACAATTTATACAGAATGGGGAAAAATCATAAGGAGCTTTATGATGCGCAATGGTCTACTGATTTTGAAGGTAATTTTATTTATGCAGAGCCTGATGAAAATGGAAATGTTAAGAAAATAAATAAAGGTAATATAAAAAATAGAGATTATTGGAAAGAATTAAGTTCTGGAAAAATTATAGTGAGTAATCCACTAATATCTATGTCTACAGGGAAGACAGCAGTAGTTGTTGCATCCCCTATAATAGATAAAGAGGGAAAATTTGTTGGAAGTGTAGGCGATAATATATCTATTGAATCAATAAAAGAATCTTTAAAAAATATAAATATAAGTAAAAATAGTTTTGCTGTACTTACTGCTAAAAATGGAGCATTTATAGTGCATCCAGACAATAAATTTGTAGTAAATAAAGGGTTAAGTGCAGAGAAGGATTTACTTAGTCAAACTATACTAGCATTAAAAAATGAAAAATATGGAACATCTAAAGAAATAGTTATGGAACATCTAAAGAAATAGTTTATGAAGGACGAAAGAAGCTTGTATCAAATTATAATATAGAAGAAGCGGAATGGACTTTAACTATAGTAGCAGATTATGATGAGTTGTTTAAAGAAAAAGATAGTTTAATAAAAACAAACACTATTATAATGACAATAGTATTGTTAGTCGTAACATGTATGTCTATTATAATAATAAGAAGCATAAAGAACCCTGTTAAGATTCTAGAAGATAATTTATTAAAGGCTAGTAAAGGTGATTTAACCTGTGTAGCTAGTATAGATACTAAGGATGAACTAGGCTCCTTAGCCAATAGTTTTAATAAGATGATATATGATATAAGAACTTTAGTAGAAAAGGTTAAGGTTTCTTCAGATTCAGTTTTTTATAGTTCTGACCAGCTGTTCAGAATAACAAACGAAACTAAGCTTAGTGTAAATGGAGTGTCAGTAAGTGTCATTAGTAGGAGTATAAAATCCAGCATAGTCTGGATTTTTTTGTTTTCTCATTTGTAATTTATAGTAATTACTATGCTAAATATAAAAATATTTAACAATAGATATGGTAAGCGCATATACAAATACTAAATGGACAGCAAAACTTATTTGGAGAGTTAAGGAGGGGGGGCGTTAACATTAAAAAAGGTGATGATCTTAGGTTTGAATATTTTTTAATTGGAGTAATAGTAGCAGTTTTAACAATAGCTTTATTTCTATTTAGTAATAATAGCACAGTAGTTAATGCTATAATAGTAACTTTCACAAATTCAATGATATTTGTAATTACTAAGTTTTATGAGGCAAAAACAAAGGTGAAAAATGATAAAGAAAAAAGCAATGTGGATAGTAAAAAAATGTGATTGCATAAATAATATTTAGATATATTGATACACTTATACAGGTACTAATATTAAAGATTAGGCATCTTCAAAAAAATAAATAGTCAGTATTCTGCTATGTTTTGAGTTAGGTTTCATCGCCTCAATCCTTACAGAAATCAATATGAGCAGGGCATGGCTCTTAGCTTAATACAAAATGTCTTCAGAATTTTTGACTTGTTATTTTCTTTCAGATGCCTTAAGTTAATTTATAAATAAATATGGATATACATTCAATGTAGATAGGTTAACTATAAAACATTATTCCTAAAATACCTGCTATTACAATTATAAGAATAGGATGAATTTTTTTATATAAAAGTAGAGCCATAATAATCAAGCCTATAATTATACTTTTTATATCATGATAAGATTCCTTAGCAAGAGATAGAAAAGCGCATATTATAAGTCCTATAAGAGCAGGTCTCATGCCCATTAATGTTGATTTCATAATTTTAGATTCTTTAAATTTTATTATATAGTGGGTGGCTATAGAAACTAAAATAAAAGAAATGGTGACTACTCCCAAAGTACCCACTAGACTTCCCCAAAATCCTGCTACTTTGTACCCTACAAAGGTAGCTGAATTTATGGCAATAGGACCAGGAGTCATTTGTGAAATACCTATTATATCTATAAACTCCTTATAATTAATCCAGTTATGATTATTAACTATTTCTCTTTCAATTAATGGAAGCATAGCATATCCGCCACCAAAGCCAAAAGCACCTATTTTTAAAAATGATAAAAACAATTGAATTAATAATGTCATTTATTCCACCTTCTTTCTAAAGAAGAAATAACCATAAAGTCCTGATAAAATTATAACTAAAACAGGATGAATTTTAAAAACAGTAATAAATATTATAGTAACTACTACTATAATAAAATTTATATAATCTTTTTTTACAGATTTAGATAAGCTTACTACAGCAACTAAAACTAACATTGGAACTGCGGCACTTATGCCTTTAAATACTAAATCTACATAATAGTTATTTCTAAACTGCATAAAAAAAGACGCTATAAGTAAGATTATGAAAAAAGATGGAAGAACCGTGCCTAAAAGAGCTACAATTGCACCAAGTAATCCTCCTATTTTATATCCTATAAATATAGAAGTATTAACAGCAAGGGCACCAGGAAAAGATTGTGATATTACTAGAATATCAAGAAACTCTTCTTTACCAATCCAATTACGATTATCTACAACTTCAGCTTCAATAAGTGGAATCATAGCGTAACCTCCACCAAAGGTAAATGCACCTATCTTAAAAAAGCTCCAAAACATAGAAAATATGTTTTTCATATAAATCACCTCAACTTTTGTTAGTTATTATTTTACATTATAATATGTAATAAATAAAGTTATGATATATTTCAACAACCTTTTGTTCTTTTTAAAAAATTACGATATAATAGTGTAAATAGAAGAAATTATCTAATTCAAATTTTAATGGAGGTAATTTTATGGAAATATCCAGAGTAGGAAGAACTTCTACCGTGACTACCGAAAAAAAAACAACAGCAATTAAAAAGGATTTTTCTCAAAGCTTTGGTTCTCAAATGGAAAAAAAGTCAGAAGAACAGCTTAAGGAAATGTTTGATAGTATAAAGAAAAAAGGAAATAGACTAGCTATAACAAAGTGTTATTCAGATGTAAAAGCATATAAAAAAATGATAAAAGAATATCTTAACTCTGTATTAAGTTATATGTATGGTGTGAAAAAAGACATAAGCTTTTGGCAAACACAATATTTTATAACTGTGGATACTATAGATAATAAATTAGAGGAAATTACAGACATGCTTATGAGTGAACAAAAAGACAATTTAAATGTAGCAGCTACCATTGATCATATTACAGGTTTGTTAGTAGATATTTATAAATAAGAGCTTAAGAAGATGAACAAAAGCGGTAAAATGAAAACCGCTTTTTATTGTTATATCAAGTGAAGCTTAATACCAAGTACAATTCTTTTGTAGAATAGGGTAAATTCATGGTAAATTAGCTAACATATAAAAAGGACGGTTGTTTATATATGAGTGAAGGATTTAAGAGAATTACTCCTGAAGAAGCATTAAGAAAACTGCATGAAGAAGAAGGGGATTCATCAAAGCCAGGACAACTTAAAATTTTTCTAGGATATGCACCTGGTGTAGGAAAAACTTATTCTATGCTTAATGAAGCTAATAGGAGAAAAGCTAGAGGAGAAGATATAATAATAGGATATCTAGAAACCCATGGCAGAAAAGAAACAGAAGGTGAAATAGGGAAAATTCCTATAATATCAAGGAAAAAAGTTTTTTATAACGGAGTTAGTATGGAGGAGATGGATACTGAAGCTGTTATTAGAAGTAAGCCACACATTGTTCTTGTAGATGAACTTGCACATACTAATGTACCAGGCTCTAAAAATGCAAAGAGATATGAGGATGTGGAAGAAATTTTAAATGCAGGTATAAATGTTGTTTCTACATTAAACATACAACATTTAGAAAGCTTAAATGATGTAATTAGGCAAATTACAGGTGTAAAAGTTAGAGAAACTATACCAGATAAAATAGTAGAAAACGCATATGAGGTAGTAGTAGTAGATATAACTCCTGACTCCCTTCAAAATAGATTAAAAAGAGGAAATATATATAAAACTGAAAATATAGATCGTGCTTTAAAAAATTTTTTCAGAAAAGGAAATTTAAATGCCTTAAGAGAAATTGCTTTAAGACAAACTGCAGAGGAAGTAGATGATGAATTAAAGGAATACATGGAGCAGCATGGTATAATGGACAACTGGCATACTGTAGAAAGAGTTATGGTATGTATAAGTTCAAGTCCATCAGCTAAAAAATTAATTCGCAGAGGAGCTAGAATAGCTAAAAAATATAAGTGCGAGTGGTATGTGGTAGATATAGATTGTACAAACATTTTTGCTCCTAAACCTGCAGAAAAGGATAAACGTATGTTGGAAAATCATCATAAGTTAGCAAAACAGCTTGGGGCATACCCAATAACATTAAAAGGTAAAAGTATATCTAAAGAATTAGGTGGATTTGCTAATAGCAAACACATTACTCAAATAATAATAGGACATAGCAAAAGAACAAAATTGCAAACACTTCTTAGAGGATCTACAGTATCAAAATTGCTTAGACAAACTAAGGATGTGGAAGTTCACGTTATACCTAATGATATGTAAAACAAGCAAACTGAAATGCAGTTTGCTTGTTTCTGACTTGTTATTTTCTTTCGGATGCTTTATTTATTAATTTTAAGCATTTCTGCTATAGCTGCAATATTACCAAAAGAAGAAAGAGTTTCATTTGGAAGTATAAGCTTATTAGCAGGATTTTTAGCCATTTCTTTAAGTGCTTCAACTTGTTTAAGTGCAATAATAGTTTCATTAGTACCAGATTCTAGTATTGCTTTGTTAACCTTATCTATAGCTTTTGCTTCAGCTTCTGCTATAGTCTCAATAGCCCTAGCTTTACCTTCTGCTTCAAGTAATTGAGATTGCTTTAAGCCTTCTGCACGTCTAATATTAGCTTCTTTCTCAGCTTCAGCTTGAAGTATTTTACCCTGTTTTTCACCCTCAGCTCTAGCAATTTCACTTTGCTTTTGACCTTCAGCTTGTAGTATAACAGCACGCTTGTCTCTCTCAGCTCTCATTTGTTTTTCCATAGCTTGTTGAATTTCTGATGGTGGAAGTATATTTTTAATTTCTACAGATAAAATTTTTATACCATAGGCATCTGTAATTTCGTCTACAACTTTTAAGAGTTCTGAATTTATTTTATCTCTTCCAGATAAAACCTCATCTAAAGTCATGTCACCTACAATATTTCTCATATTTGTTATAGTAGAATAAATTATACCTGATTTATAGCTTTCTATGTTGTAAATGGCATCCCTTGGACTCATTACTTTATAGAATATAACGTTATCTATGGATATTTTTACATTATCCTGTGTTATAACATTTTGAGGCTCTATATCTAATATTTGTTGCTTTGTAGAAACTTTTTTTCTAACAAAGTCTGCAAAAGGAATTATTAAATGCCAGCCAGGTTCCAATATTCTATGAAACTGACCAAATCGTTCTACTATATCTACATATCCAGTATTTACAATTTTAATTGATGATATGAAAGATACTACTGCAATAACCAAAATTACTAATATTAAAATTTCTCCTATCATAGTTAACACCCCTTAATTTATATTTTTTTAATTAATATTTTATTTCCTTCTACGCCAATAATTTTTGCTGTGTCTCCAGGTTTTAACGTGCTTTCTTTAATTATTATTTTCCAATATACCCCATCTACTTTAACTGAATTAGTATCTAGCACTTCCTGGGTAACTGCTAATTCTTTACCTATATAAGTTTTTTCTCTAGTAGGTATTGATTTTATGGTATCCTTTATATTTTTCTTTACAATAGGATATCCTATTGCCATAGATATGCCACTAGCAGCTATAAAAATAATGAGCTGAAATACAAAAGAAATATTAAAAATTTCTCCAATAATTGCTACTATTGCCCCAATTGTAAACCATACAAACAAAAATGAACTAGTGGCTACATCAATAATTAAAGCAATTACTGCTATGGAAATCCATAAAATAAGATAATTAGTCATAAGCATCCCCCTTAATAATCACTGCATTTACTTAATCTTATTATACTCTATAAAGTAACTATTTAACATACAATGCTGATATTTGTACATTTACAAGCCATGTGTTAAGCATACAGTATATTGTTAAATAGATAAAGTTTCATTTTTCGTCAAATAAGATATTAGATAACTCTTTTAACGTTCTTTTATATCACTAAAACCTAATATCTAAATGTTCCTTTGTTTTTGAAGGCAATTATAGTTTGACAATTTATACTTTCTAATTAATAATTATATTGGATAAGTTTAGGGTTTACTTAATATGAAGAAGGGAATGGTATTTATGTTAACTAACAACTTTATAAGAGTTGCATCTGCATGTCCTATAACTAATGTAGCAGACATAAAATTCAATTTAGAAAATATAAAAGGATGTATAGATACAGCTATTAATGAAGGTTCAAAGCTTGTAGTTTTTCCAGAGCTTTGTATAACTTCTTACACTTGTGCTGATCTTTTTGGGCAGCAGCTTTTGATTGATAAAGCTATTGAGGGAGTCAACTATCTATGTGAATATTCTAAAGATAAAGACATACTTATAGCTGTTGGTGCACCTCTTACATATAATCAATGCTTATATAACTGCGCTTATATAATTTTTAATGGAAAGGTACTCGGCATAGTACCTAAAAGCTATATTCCAAATTATACAGAGTTTTACGAAAAGAGATGGTTTACAGAAGGTATAGGTATTGTAGATAGAACAGTAAATTTGTCTTTTCAAGAAGATATTCCTTTTGGAACTAATATAGTATTTACCTCAGGAGATTTTAGGTTTGGATTTGAAGTTTGTGAAGATTTATGGGTTACTATTCCGCCAAGTAGTTATTTAAGTTTAATAGGTGCAAATATAATAGGAAATCTTTCAGCTTCTAATGAAATTGTAAGTAAAGCCGATTATAGAAAGGACTTAGTAAAGTCTCAAAGTGCCAGATGTACCTCAGCTTATATATATTCATCAGCTGGAGTATTTGAATCTAGTACAGATTTAGTTTTTAGTGGTGATTTACTTATAGGTGAAAATGGCAGTGTTTTAAATAGAAATAAGAGATTTGAAAGAGAAAATAGAGTAATAACTTCAATTATAGATATAGGTAAATTAAACAGTGAAAGATTAAAGAATATAAGTTTTAGAGATAGTATAAAACTTTTAAACATTAAAGCCTTTGAAGTTAATTTTAAATTTAAAAATTTAGATTATAAAAATTTTGATAGATATATAGATAAACATCCATTTGTTCCTGGAAATCAAATGGAAAGGGATATTCGCTGCAAAGAAATATTTAACATACAATCTTCTGCCTTAGCAAAACGAATAACTCATACAGGACTTAAAAAAGCTATAGTAGGTATATCTGGAGGATTAGATTCTACGTTAGCTCTTTTAGTTATAGTAAAAACATTTCGTATACTAGGCATTCCAAGAGAAAATATAATAACTGTAACAATGCCTGGATTTGGAACTACTGATAGAACCTACAATAATGCTGTTAATTTGTGTAAAAATTTAGGTACAGAGCTTAGAGAAATAAATATAGTGCCTGCTTGTCTTCAACATTTTAAGGATATAAACCATGCTGCAGAAAAGCATGATGTTACTTATGAAAATGTGCAGGCTAGAGAAAGAACTCAAATCCTTATGGACATAGCTAACAAAGAGGCAGGGCTTTTAATAGGAACTGGAGATTTATCTGAGTTAGCTTTGGGTTGGTGTACTTATAACGGAGATCATATGTCTATGTATAGTGTAAATTGCTCTATACCAAAAACTTTAGTAAGATATTTGGTACGTTATGTAGCTCAAACAGAAGTAGAAGGGGAGGTTTCTGATATCTTAATGGACATATTAGATACTCCAGTAAGTCCAGAACTTCTTCCTAAAGATAAGCATGGTAAAATAGCACAGAAAACTGAAGATATAGTAGGACCCTATGAACTTCATGATTTCTTTTTATACTATTTTATAAGGCAAGGAGCATCACCAGAAAAGATACTATTTTTAGCTAAATACGCATTTAAAGATGACTATGACACAGAAACTGTAGAAAAATGGTTAGAAATGTTTATAAGAAGATTCTTTACTCAGCAATTTAAACGTTCTGCTATACCAGATGGTCCAAAGGTTGGAACTGTAAGTCTTTCACCAAGAGGTGACTTTCGAATGCCAAGTGACGCTTCCGCAAAAATGTGGTTAAGAGAACTTTAACTGTATTGCAGCTGCTATATATTGTTCAGAAACTAATCGCTTCATTTAGAACCTCAGTTGTAAATCGAAATGCAACCCTTATAATAAAATATTATTGAGAATCGATAGGTATATATTGTTATTCGATAAAAATTGTGATATACTACTAATAATGTATTTTATAAGGATTTGTTTAATTATGAAGAGGCATTTAGCAACCAATTTTCTCAAAACATTTTTAAATATTTCCATAATTATATCAGGAATCTTGTCATTAATGTTGTTAGTAAATATACCACTTGGAGGAAAGAGTATGTTTACTATAAAAGAATGTATTAGGTTTATAGTGTATTTAACTTACTTTTTAATAATTTATGATTTACGCAAAATTGTATATAATATGGATTTAACACCATTTTGTTTTGATAACGTCACGAGCTTTAAAAGAATTGGATATTATATGTTTTCTATAGCTATCTTTGATGAAATCATAAATTTCAAAACATTAACGGGTTTAAACATACTCCATACAAAGTATGGGGCCATTAAAGGAAGTTTTCTTATGTATATTGTGTTAGCTTGTATGGCCTTAGTTTTAGCAGAAATATTTGAAAAAGCAATTGAAATTAAAAATGAGAATGATTTAACTGTATAACGGAGGATGTAATGGCAATTGTAGTGAATTTAGATGTGATGATGGCAAAAAGAAAAATTTCTCTTTCAGAATTAGCTGAAAAGGTTGGAATTACAAATGCGAATTTATCTATACTAAAAAATAACAAAGCTAAAGCCATAAGATTTTCTACGCTAGAAGCGATTTGTCGTGAATTGCAGTGTCAACCTGGTGATTTATTAGAATACAAAGAATAATATATGTAAAAGGAAAAAGCATGTTCAATGCAAAATTTACAGTGGAAAGAAGCTTAAATATATTGTGTAGAAAAACTTAGAGTAAATTTAGAAGGCCTTATGCTTCACGTTTTGAGCAGAGAACCCAAATTTTTAATTTGGTGTGAATCGCTTACTCCTGCGAAGAATGAGTAGGAGTTTCCAATAATGAATCAGGAGGATTCAAGCCACGAGGAGCCCAAGGACGGGCTGATCGAGTGGGTAGGTAGTTTTAAATAAGTGAAGCATTAGGCCTTCTTAATAAACGGACGGTTTTTCGAATAATATATTTAAGCTTAGACCACTCTAAATTTGGGGCGTAATATCCTACGAATGCCATCTGACGTAAGTTATAAGCTGTGGAAGTAAAAAAATAGAACCTTGTGCTAAAAGGTTCTATTTTTTAATTTCTTTAAATATTGGTAATGTAAAAGTGAAAGTACTTCCTACATCTAGTTTGCTTTCACACCAAATATCACCATCATGGGCATCTATAATTTCCTTGGCAATAGTAAGACCGAGACCGGTGCCTTTACCGTCTATGTCATTTTCCTTAACTTGAAAAAACTTATCAAATATTCGTTCCATATACTCATCTGGTATACCGGATCCTGTATCTTTCACTGAAACATATATTTTTTCATTTTCTAAATAAGCAGATACTTCGATGTCATCACCAGCATTGGTAAATTTTAATGCATTAGATACTAGATTATTTATAACCCAAGATATTTTTTCGCTATCTATATTTACTTTAGGTAAATGTTCATCTAATTGATAACTAATATTAACTTCGTTATTTTCAGCTACTCCATAAAATACCCTGAGACAATTTTGAATGACTACATCTATACCAACAGGTCTCATGCTAAAAATGGACTTATCAGACTCTAATTTGGATAACTGAAGCAAATTGTTAACAAGATGAGTAAGCTTTTCACCATCTTCCTTTATAGTTTCCATAACTTCTTGTTGTTTATGATTTAATTCTCCTATATCCTCATCTATTAAAAGACTAGTTCCAATCATAATAGAAGTAAGGGGGGTTTTAAATTCATGTGAAATAGTAGATATGAAGTCTGTTTTCATTTTCTCTAAATGTTTTAATTGAGTAACATTTTGAAAAAGTACTACAACTCCACAATCTCTGGTAAATGTATCTTTTACAGTGGTAACTAACACATTAAAGTAAAAATCCTTATCATCAGAATAAAAATTCATAATTCTAGAGTTACTTTCTAGTTTATCTGTAAGAGTTTTAGAAATATAGTCATATAGATTACCATTTCGTATTACTTCTAATAGATGCTTATTTAATGCACTATCTTCATAAACATGAAAGAATTTTTCGCAGGAATCATTTAAAAGTAATATTTTGTAGTCATTATCTAAAACTATTAAAGGATCAGATATACTTTTGACAATAGCTAAAGATTTATTTTTTTCATTTAAAAGCTCGCCTTTAGTACTTTGCTCAAAAATCATAAGTCTTCGAGTCATTTTATTAAATTCAATTGCTAAATCACCTATCTCATCTTCAGAAATTACTGGAGCCTGTTGATTTAAATCACCTTCCTTTAAAGACTTAACTGTTTCTGTTAATGCATATATAGGTTTTAAAAACTTATTAGTTAAAGTTTTAGAAATAGTAAAACTTCCTATTACTAGAATAAAAGAAATAATAAAAACTAATGAAGCTGATTGCCTAGCATTAACTATAACTTCATTTTTACCTGCAAACATTGCGGTTTCATTTATATAAGATAACTCTAATAAAACCTTTTTAAGTTCTTCAGATACAGGCACTATTTTAGAATCGTAAAATTCCAGAGACTTACTCACATCTAAATTTTTTCTATTCTCCTGAAGAATGGCAAATACTTTTGAATGCTTTTTATAAATGTCATTAATTTTTTTAACCTGATCTTTTTCTCCAGGTTCTGTTATATTGTTATCTTCTATGTTATACCATTTATAAAAATTATCATTTTCTTTATAAAACTTGTCTATATCTTCATGAGAATCAGAATAGATATAATTGAGAATTGAACTATTTTGTCTATCTATGGCATCTACCATATTGTTAACAGCATGTATACTTTTATAGTTATCTGTCATTAGCCCATTTATAGATTTACTTAAGCTATAAATACTAATAGCAGATGCTATACCAACAAGAGCAATGGTAACTACCAAGGATATATATACGACAGTTATTTTACTTTTAAGTGATTTAATCATAAGTATCACCTTTGTTTTCAATATTCTAAAAATATGTATATTTAGCTACGTACATTATAAATTGTTCATTTATAAAAGTCAATTTAGCATACTTGTGATAAGACAAGTAAATCATTAAACAAATACGATTTACAAGGTTAGTTTATCTTGGCAGTTGTTAATATATTGGAGAATTTGAAATTAGAATCATAGGCAAATTTTAGTTTTTATATTGCAGCAAGTATAATCTATCTATGTTATAGGTTAATGTAAATGAACGTTAACTGAAGTAAGTTTTTTATTTAGTGAAACATTAAATTATAAATTAAAAGGAGGTAGATTTGCATGTTAGATCTTATATTTGCTGGATCGCTTTTTATAGGATTTATATTCTTAAAACTATTTATTGATTGGTGTGAAAAACAGATTAATAACAAGGAACAATAAGTTGAGGGGGGGCCAAGTTATGTGGGGATTAGGTATGATAACAATTTTATTATTCGTATATCTATGTTATGCACTTTTCAACCCTGAAAAGTTTTAAATATTTTTATAATTTAGGAGGATTTCAAAATGGAAATTTTACAAATAGTAATATCTTTGATCGTGTTTATATTATTGGTTATTCCATTAGGTAAACACCTTTACAAAGTAGGTAATGGTGATAAAACTCTTGGTAATAGGTTTTTTGATGCAATAGATAATTTTATTTACAAAATTTGTGGAATAGACAAACATGAGGAAACTTCGTGGAAACAATATGTAGTTTCTTTAATTGTAGTAAATGGAGCCATGACTTTAATTTGCTATCTAATACTTAGAACTCAAAGCCTTCACATATTTAATCCAAATGGAATAAAAGGTATGGAACAATCATTGAGTTTTAACACAACTATAAGTTTTATTACAAATACAAATCTACAAGATTATAGTGGTGAATCTGGTTTATCTCATTTAAGTCAGATGATAGTTATAATTTTTTTAATGTTTACTTCCGGTGCAACTGGTTGTGCGGCAGCTTTTGCATTTATGAGAGGAATTATAGGTAAGAAAAAAACTGTGGGCAACTTTTTTGTGGATTTAGTTAGAATCACTACAAGAGTACTTATGCCGCTAGCTATTATAGTTACTTTACTATTAGTTTCACAGGGAGTACCTCAAACTCTTTCTGGATATCATACATTTACAACTATAGAAGGAAAGCTTCAAGATATAGCAGTAGGCCCTGTTGCAAGTTTGGAATCAATAAAGCACTTGGGTACAAATGGTGGCGGCTTCTTTGGTGCAAATTCTAGTCATCCTTTTGAGAATCCTACACCAATAACCAATATAATCGAAATGTTATCAATGATGATAATTCCTGGAGCCTTTGTTTATACTTTTGGTTTAATGCTTAAAAATAAAAAACAAGGTTGGGCAATCTTTGCATCTATGGGGATAATATTTCTTATAGGATTATTTACATGCTATTCTGCTGAAAAAGCAGGAAATCCTGTACTCCAGCAAAGTGGTTTAAATCAACTTATGGGAAACATGGAAGGTAAGGAATTAAGATTAGGTGTGCCATTGTCGGCTCTATTTACTACTGTAACCACAGCATTTACTACAGGTTCGGTAAATAATATGCATGATAGTTTAACTCCTATTGGTGGGTCTGTACCATTAATGAATATGATGCTTAACGTAGTATTTGGAGGAGAAGGCGTAGGGTTTATGAATATGATAATGTACGCCATACTAACAGTTTTTCTATGTGGACTTATGGTAGGAAGAACTCCAGAATTTTTAAGTAAAAAAATAGGGGGTAAAGAAGTAAAATTAATAGCTTTAGCTATTATAATACATCCATTTTTAATACTTATGTTTTCAGCCTTATCATTAGTTACTACTCAAGGACTTGCTGGTATATCCAATAGTGGATTCCATGGATTAACACAGGTTGTTTACCAATATGCATCATCTGCAGCTAATAATGGTTCTGGTTTTGAGGGACTAGCTGATAACACTATATTTTGGAATACTACTGCAGGAATTGTAATGTTTTTTGGAAGGTTTTTATCAATTATAATACTTCTCGCTGTAGCAGGTTCTTTAGCTTCTAAACAAGCTGTACCTGTAACAGAAGGTACATTTAAAACGGACAATGCTATGTTTACTATAACCTTAGTGTTTATAGTTTTAATAATAGGGGCATTAACATTCCTCCCTGCTGTAGTACTTGGACCAATTGCTGAACATTTGACATTAATTCACTAGGGAGAGTTTAAATAAATTAAAAGGAGAATTTCGTTATGAGCAAGAAAATTAAAAAAAGTAAATTTATTACTAAAGAAATAGCCAATGAAGCAGTAATAGATTCATTTAGGAAATTAAATCCTAAATATATGATAAAAAACCCTGTTATGTTTATAGTTGAAATAGGTTTCTTTATTTCTTTGTTCCTTATATTTTTCCCATATGCATTTGGAGATACCGGGGAAAGTTTAAGAGTATATAACTTGATAGTTTCAACAATTTTATTTATAACTGTTTTATTTGCCAATTTTGCTGAAGCAGTTGCTGAAGGTCGTGGTAAAGCTCAAGCAGAAAGTTTGAAAAAAACCAGAAAAGATACCATAGCTAAACTTTTAGATTCAAATGGCAAAGTGAAAGTAATTAGTGCAAATGAAATTAAAAAAGGAGATTTGGTTCTTGCAGAAATTGGAGATATTATTCCTAATGATGGAGAAGTTGTAGAAGGGCTTGCTTCTGTAGATGAGTCTGCTATAACAGGTGAATCAGCTCCTGTTATGAAGGAAGCTGGTGGAGACTTCGCTTCTGTTACAGGCGGAACAAAAGTTGTAAGTGACTGGCTAAAAATAAGAATAACAGCAACTCCTGGGGAATCATTTTTGGACAAGATGATAGCACTTGTAGAAGGTGCATCAAGGCAAAAAACTCCAAATGAAATTGCATTAAATACAGTACTTGTAAGTTTAACGCTTATATTTCTGATTGTTATTATAACCCTTTATCCAATGGCTGCTTACTGCGGTGTTAAAATTCCTGTATCCACTTTAATTGCATTGTTAGTTTGTCTTATACCAACTACTATAGGAGGGCTTTTGTCTGCAATAGGTATAGCAGGTATGGATAGAGTTACTAGATTTAATGTTATAGCAATGTCTGGTAAAGCAGTAGAAGCATGTGGTGATGTAAACACAATGATACTTGATAAAACAGGTACCATAACTTATGGTAATAGACTAGCTGCAGATTTTATCCCTGTTAGCGGAGTAAAAGTTATGGATCTTGTAGATTATGCTGTAATATCTTCAATTAAGGATGACACTCCTGAAGGGAGATCAATAATAGAATTAGGAGAAAAGTGTGGTGCTAATGTAAATGCTTCCGAATATGAAAGCTTAGATTTTATAGAATTTACAGCTCAAACTAGAATGAGTGGAGTAAATCTTGAAAATGGGCAAAAAGTAAGAAAGGGAGCTTCAGATGCTATAAAAAAATTAGCAGCAGATAATGGTGGTAAAATTCCTATAGATCTAGAAGAAAATATAACTAAAGTAGCAAAAGCTGGTGGTACTCCATTAGTAGTATGTGTGGATAACAAAATATATGGAGTAATATATTTAAAAGATACTGTTAAGCCAGGTCTTGTAGAAAGGTTTGCAAGGCTTAGAGAAATGGGAATAAAAACAGTAATGTGTACAGGCGATAATCCACTTACGGCTGCAACTATAGCAAAAGAAGCTGGTGTAGATGAATTCATAGCTGAATGTAAACCAGAAGATAAAATAGAAGCTATAAAGAAAGAACAAGCTAGTGGAAAATTAGTTGCTATGACTGGTGACGGTACTAATGATGCACCTGCTCTTGCTCAAGCAGATGTAGGACTTGCAATGAATAGTGGTACAACATCTGCTAAAGAAGCTGCAAATATGGTAGATTTGGACTCAGACCCTACAAAAATACTAGAAGTTGTAGAGATAGGTAAACAACTTTTAATAACTAGGGGGGCTTTAACTACTTTCAGTATAGCTAATGACGTAGCAAAATATTTTGCTATAATACCAGCTATATTTACAGCAGCAATTCCTGAAATGCAAGTTTTAAATATAATGGGATTGTCAACAACTTACAGCGCTGTACTATCAGCTTTAATATTTAATGCTATTATAATACCAGCATTGATACCAATTGCTATGAAAGGTGTAAAATACAAACCTATGAAATCTGAAATGCTTCTTCTTAGAAATATGTTAATATTCGGACTTGGTGGTATAATAGTGCCTTTTGTGGGAATTAAAATTATTGATTTACTTATAACCCCACTATTAAGAATATTAAACTTAGCGTAACAACTATTTATAAAGGAGATATTAGAAATGAAGATAATAAAAAAATCAATTCTTATTAGTATAGTTTTAATGATTTTGTGTGGAGTTATATATCCTTTAGCTATGACCGGTATAAGTCAACTAGTCTTTAATAAAGAAGCTAATGGAAGTATGATAGTAGTTAATGGTAAAGAGGTAGGATCTGAGCTTATAGGTCAAAACTTTACAGATCCTAAATTTTTTAGAGGAAGAGTTTCAAGTATAAATTACAATACGTATACTACAGCAGATACAAAACCAGACAAGGATGGTAAAATTGCTTATAGTGGTGTGGGTTCTGGTTCTCAAAATTTAGCTGCTTCTAATAAAGATTTAAAAGCAAGAGTTGAAAAAGATATAGCGGATTTTCTTAAGGATAATCCTGGTGTAAGTAAAGAGAGTATACCTACTGATTTACTCACAAGTTCAGCATCAGGACTGGACCCAAACATAAGCCCTGAATCAGCTAAAATACAAATACCTAGGGTATCTAAAGCTACAGGAATAAATGAATCGGAATTACAAAAGATAGTAAATAAATATACAGAAGGAAAAAGTTTAGGCGTATTTGGTGAGGCTAGGGTCAATGTGTTAAAAGTAAATTTAGAAATAGCAAAATAATAGAAGCCCTATGCAAATGCATAGGGCTTCTAAATAATCTGGAAGCAAACTGCATAGCAATTTGCTTTTTAATATTATTATTTTAAGCCATCTTCATAAGCTTTAACCATTTTTTTAACCATATTTCCGCCTACTGATCCAGCTTCTCTTGAAGTTAAATCTCCATTGTAGCCTTGTTTTAAATTTACACCTACTTCATTAGCAGACTCCATTTTAAATTTGTTTAAACCATCCTTTGCTTCTGGAACTAAAGTTCTATTTCCTCTACTTGTCATAATATATATTCCTCCTTTTAAATTAATATAGTTATAAATCTTTATATGTTAGATTTATATTTAAAGTTTGTACAGTTCTAGGATAATTACTCTATAAAAATAGATACATAATTTGAATTATTTTCTATTTATGTATTTTTACAAATTAACATATTAAAAAAATAAATAATAATTGCTTAAAAATATTATAAGTTATAGCCAATTAGTTTTATATAATTATGAGATATTAGATTAAACATGTTAATAGTGAAAATGCTTAATTATATTGATTTGATGTGTTTATAGAAATGGTTACAAAAAAGTTACAATTCATAGGCTTGTGTAAATTTCAAACAGGAAATATGTTATAATTACAACACAAATATAAAAAATTGAGGGGTATTATGGAAAATAAAGTATTAATAGTAGAAGATGAAAATTCTATAAGAGGTTTCTTAAAAATAAATTTTAAAAGAAATAATTTTATAGTAATAGAGGCGGTTTCGGGTGAAGAAGCTATAGAAAAAGCTAGATTAGAGAACCCTAACATTACAATTTTAGACATAATGCTACCAGGTATAGATGGATTTAAAACTTGTGAGTTTTTAAGAAAAGAATTTCCATTTATGGGCATAATCATGCTTACTGCTAGGAGTCAGGATATGGATAAAATTATGGGCTTAGAATTTGGTGCAGATGATTATATGATAAAACCATTTAACCCGTTAGAACTTATAGCTAGAGTAAATGCTTTGTTAAGACGTATGAATAATAATAGTAAAAGTAAAGATAAAAATTTAATTTCAGGATGCTTTATTATAGATATAGAGGCCATGAAAGTATACAAAAATGGTGATGAATTGGATTTAACCCCTAAAGAGTATATGCTTATAAAAAAATTTGTAGAAAATAAAGGTAAAGCATTAAACAGAGATGAACTACTTAATTTAGTTTGGGGTTATAGTTATTTAGGAGATACTAAAATAGTTGATGTAAATATAAGAAGATTAAGAGAAAAAATAGAAGAAAATTCTTCCAAACCTAAATATATAGAAACTGTTTGGGGAATAGGTTATAGATGGAGAAATGATGAGTAATTTAAAAGGTATAAAGGGAAGGCTAGTTGGAAGTTATATATTCATAATTGCAGTAACTGTTGCTATACTTGAAGTTTTTCTAATACTTACTATAAGTCAATATTATTATAAAAATATAGAAAATATGCTTTCAAGGCAAATTAAAGTTTCGGTAGATTTTTATAATAGTTATTTATCTTCATCTAGTTTGAAAAAAAACATACAAGATAATGCGGATATATTTTGGAAAAACACATCTGCAGAAGTTCAAATAATAGATTCTTCAAGAGAAATGCTTATGGATTCTATTGGAAATTTTACTTCAGGCAAAGTAAATGGAGATGATATAACCAAAGCTTTAAATGGAGAATTAGGTTCTAGTATAGAAATAGATAAAAGGACTAAAGAAAAAGTACTTTATGTATCCTACCCTTTAAAGTCGTCAAATAAAATTGAAGGTGTCCTTAGGTTTGTAACATCTCTAAATGAGGTAGATAAAACAATAGGAAAAATAAGTATATTATTTATATCTATAGGTGCCATAGTAATACTTATTGTAGGGGCAGTAAGCGTATCTATTTCTAATACCATAATAAAGCCCTTAGATCAAATTACCCATATGGCAATAAAAATGGCATCAGGAAGATTTAATGAAAAGATAACTAAAACAGGAGAGGATGAAATTGGTGAGCTTTGTGATACTTTAAACTATATGTCAGATGAAATACTTAAAAATGAAAAACTGAAAAATGAATTTATAGCATCAGTGTCACATGAGTTAAGAACACCACTTACATCTATTAAAGGATGGGCTTTAACTATTCGTACTGGAGACTTAGAAGATAAGCAAGAAATACTTGATGGATTGGAGATAATAGAAAAGGAGAGTGATAGATTAACTTTATTAGTAGAAGAATTATTAGATTTTTCTAAATTTATTTCAGGAAAAGTTGTATTAAAAAGAGACTATGTGGATATAAAAAATACCTTAGAATATATAAGAAAGCAAATGGAACCAAGGGCTTTAAGGCATGATATTAATTTCACCATAAATGTGGAAGAAAAATTGCCTCTTTTAATTATAGATGAAAACAGAATGAAACAGGTTTTTATAAACTTGTTAGATAATGCATTCAAGTTTACACCAGAGCAAGGAAGTGTGGAACTTAAAGTGGAAAATGAAGAAGAAAATGTACTTATAACTGTAAAAGATTCAGGTATAGGAATACCTAAAGATGAACTTCCTAGGGTTACAGAAAAATTTTTTAAAGGAAATAACAGTATGTCAAGTAATGGGATAGGATTATCTATTTGTAATGAAATAGTAAGCCTACATGGAGGTACTTTAGAAATAAGTAGTGAAGTTCAAAAGGGTACACAAGTTTTTATAAGAATACCTGCATCAATGTTTGAGAAAAATTTAAATTGATAATACCCACAGGATGTTTAGTAAAAAATATTAATTAAAAGTTTTGTAAATATTTAATTATGGATAAGGTGATGTTTATTGAAAAAAAATAAAGTGTTAATTTTTGTTTTACTTTTTATAATTGTATTATTTAGTATTTATAAAAATTTAGACTTGTCTCTAAACCCACAAATAGAAGCAAGAAAGATTGAAAATGTACCTCTACAGGGAACTTGGATTGCTAACAAATATGTGTTTTTAGGAAATGCAGAACTATCTGATAAAGATGCAAAAAATTTACTAGGTAAAAAAGCGGAGTTTAACAGTATGGAAGTACACTTTGATAATGAGGTATGTAAAAATCCGGACTTTAAAGTAAAAATGGTGGATAGTAAAGATTATTTTTGGAATAATTTTAGCGTAAAGCCTTCAAATTTAGGAATAAATGAAGAAAAGATTAAAATTATTACAGTAACTTCAGGTGAAAATTTTTTTGATGAATATATACAAATAAATAATAATTATATAATGAAGAATCATGATGGAATAATGATGTTTTTTAAGAAATATGGAGTAAATATCAATGACTCCTCATTTGATGAAAAATTAATAAAAAGTAATAATAAGATAGAACGGTCTAAATTACAAAAAGAAATAACATCTAAGTCAGGAATGTTACTTGGATTAAAAAGTAAAGACAATAAAAACGGAGGATATACATATAGAACTTTATGGATAAGTTCTAACTATAATAAATTAGATCCCAGTATGGAAATGGAGAATTTATTTGTACCTAGGAAAAATGGATTTTGGAAAATTGGAGTGGACAAGATAAATTCAAATGGAGTTAAAAGAGATAGTCTATGGGGAATTCCTTTAAATAAAAATAATTTAAAAGATAAAATAACTACAAAAGATAGTTCAGAGCTATTAATAAATAATTCTATTATGTTTGTAGGCAATGAATATATATCTTTAGATAACGAAGATTTGTATAAAAATGATGAAAAAAATAAATTTAATTATTTTTCCGTATTGCCTATAGATAATATTTCAGGAGATAAAATTAAATTTTCTAAGATTCTAGGAAATAATAATGAAGATATATTAACTAAAAGTGCTAGCCTACATTTAAAAAGATTAAATAGTAACCAGAATATAGATAAAGAAGAGCTTGAAACTAATTGGACCATAATTAGACGTAATGGGAGATGGGTTTTAAGAGGAAAAATAGATTCTAATAGTTTTGATATATTATTTGACACACCTAAAGTTTTAACAACCTATGATGATTTATATGTAGCATTTCACACCATAAAAAATAAAATTCCAGATTTAGTAGATGCTTATACTTCTCCTAACAAAGATTTTATAGTAGCTTTAACAAAGACTAATTTATTGGTTTTACCTATTAATAATAAAGTTATAGGAGACGTTAAGTTGAATATAGAGCTCAAACAAGAAGAAATTCCGGTTATGGTACAATGGGCGACAGGAAGTTATGTAGATGAATGGAAAAAGCTGTTTTATAAACAGAATTTTGGGTTTCAGGAGGGGGCTTTGGACCCCGGAGTAAATTAATAATAATTTGAATGAGCTAGAATTAGTTTAAAAGAGGTGACTTAAAATTAAAAAAAATGTCATTGTAATAATTATTAGTATAATCTTTATTGCAGCTATAATGAAATTTTTCAATAATGAGTTTACAGCACAAGGGAGATCAGTTAAAATTGTAGCCCACAGAGGCAGCAGCAAACATGCACCAGAAAATACAGTAAGCTCTATTTTATATTCAGTAGAAGATAAGGCTGATTATGTAGAGTTTGATGTACAACAAACTAAAGATGGTATAATTGTATTAATGCACGATAAAGATTTAAAAAGGGTTTCTAAATTAAATAAAGTTGTTCAGGAAACAAATTATAAGGAATTGAAAGAAATAGATGTTTCAGGACCTCATTGGAAAAAGTTTAAAGGAGAAAAGATACCAACGTTGCAAGAAGTAGTAAAGAAAACTAAAGGTAAAATAAAGCTAGATATAGAAATAAAATCTTATGGTAATAACATTAATTTACCAGAAAAAGTGGTTGAAATCATAGAAGATAATAACGTTGTAAATAGCTCCATAATATGTTCATTTGATTATAAAATGTTAGAGAAAGTAAAAAAGCTAAATCCTAAAATTCAAACAGGATATATAACTTGTTTGAATAATGAGGAAATGTTGAACTTGGAATATGTAGATTTTTATAGTATCTATTATAAGAAAGTTAATAAAGAATTAGTTAATAAGATACACAAAAAACATAAAAAAGTTTATGTATGGACAGTAAATAGGTCAGAGGATATGAAAAAAATCGTACAAATGGGGGTGGATGCTATTATTACAGATTACCCCCAAAATTTAAAAACTAACTTAAATTAGGAGAAAAAGCATATAAACAATATGCTTTTTTTAATGGAAATATTTATTCTATAACTAAAATTAAGATAGACTAAAAATTCTACCTAAATGAATTTATTTTTAATATATATGAAATTTATTTTATTACAAATTTTATTTTATTTGTAAGCAACTATTTTGTAGTATGAAAAATATAGTCGAGAAACATATTATATAATTATAATATAAATAAACATGACAAAAAATAAGAAATATTCTGAAAAATGAAAGAAAATAAAAGTGTAAAAATCAAATGCTCAGAAAAATACATATAGCTTATATGATAAAACATACCATTTAGTACCAATATTGGACATTAAATACTGTAAAAATAAGTTGCATTTTGTAAATTAAAAATGATATAAAGCAAAGCAATTTAAAGAAAAATGAAGCTAAAAAAATATAAAACGTCTTAATTGAGTGTAAAGCAATATTTTTGCTTAATTTACCAAAAAATAATCCAAAAACAGTTGATTTTAAAAATAAAATACTTATAATTATGTATATAGATAAAAACAAATGGCAATAAATTCATAGATGAGAATATAAGAAGGAGATGTTGTAATAATGCTAAAAAATTATCCTGAGGTTGCATATCTTAGTATGGAATTTGGACTGAATTCTGATTTTAAAACTTATGCAGGTGGGCTTGGAATACTTGCAGGAGATTATTTAAAAGCGGCTAAGGATAATAACTTACCAGTAATAGGTATAGGGATAAAATGGAAACAAGGCTACGTAGAACAACATATAGATAAAGAAGGAAGAATAGTTGATTCTTTTTATAATAATGAATATGACTTTTTAAAGGATACAGGAGTTAAAGTAAATGTTAACATACGAGGAAGAAGTGTAATATGTAAAGTATGGAAGGTAGATTGTTTTAATAATTCAGAGCTTTATTTATTAGATACTGACTTACCAGAAAATATAGATAGATGGATAACTGGACAGCTTTATGGGTGGTTTGAAGAAGAAAGAATAGCTCAGGAGATGGTTTTGGGAATCGGAGGTATTAGAGCACTAAAAGCCTTGAATAAAAATATAGATATATATCATTTTAACGAAGGGCATGCAGTGTTTGCAGGTTTTGAACTTATAAGAGAAAAGAAAGAAAAGGGAATTAATGATTATGAGGCTTGGATTCAATGTAAAAATCAAATCGTATTTACAACTCATACCCCTATTATTGAAGGAAATGAAATCCACGGACTAGATATATTAGAGTATATGGGAGCATTTAATACTTTAGATAGGTATTTAGTTAAAGAAATAGGTGGAGATCCCTTTAATATGACGGCAGCAGGACTAAGACTATCTAAAAAATCTAATGCAGTTTCTGCTTTACATGGAAAAATTGCCAATAACATGTGGAAATCTATCGATAAAAGAAGTGAAATTATAAGTATAACTAATGGAGTTCATATAGGAACTTGGGGAGATAAAAATTTAATACAAGCTTACGAAAAAGAAGAAGATATATGGTATCATCATATGAAAAACAAAGAAAAGCTTATAGATTATGTATGCGAAGAAAATGATGTTAGATTAGATAAGGATAAGTTATTAATCGGATTTGCAAGAAGAGCAGCCCCTTATAAAAGAGGGGATTTAATATTTACAGATGAAAAAAAAATAGGACCATTACTAAAAAGCGGAGAAATTCAAATAATAATTTCTTCTAAAGCACATCCTTTAGATTTTACTGGTAAAGAAATAATAAAACATGTTTTAAATATACAAAAAAAATACCCTAACTCAGTAGTTTTTTTAGATAATTATAATATGGAAAAAGCATTATTGTTAACAAAAGGCGTGGATGTATGGCTAAATAATCCTAGAGTAACTAAGGAGGCTTGTGGAACTTCAGGTATGAAAGCAGCTATTAATGGAGTCTTAAATTTAAGTACTTTAGATGGCTGGTGGCCAGAAGCATGTTGGGATGGAGTAACAGGATGGCAGATAGGAAAAGGTTTTATGTCAAAGGATATAAAAATAGAAGATAAGAATGATGCTGATAGTCTTTATGATGTACTTTTTAATAAAGTTTTAAAAATTTACTATAATGATAAAGATAAGTGGAAAGATATGATGAGATGTAGCATAAAAGGGATGATTGAAAAATACTCAGCGGATAGGATGATAAAAGAATATTACGAAATGTTATATAAATAACTGATGTTGAGAATGAAAAATGAAGAATTAATAATTTTTCATTGGAAATTCTCAATTTTCTATTGAAGATTTGGAGGAGTCAAAATGAGAATTCTAATGATTTCGTGGGAGTACCCACCTAAAAATGTAGGAGGATTATCAAATCACGTTTATTATTTATGCCAGGCGTTAAAGAATAAAGGCCATGAAATACATGTAATAACCTGTGAAGAAGGTACATCGCCTGTAGAAGAAAATGACAATGGAGTCTTTGTACACAGGGTTTCACCATATAAAATAGATACTGATGATTTTACAAAGTGGGTTATGCAACTAAATTTTTCAATAATAGAAGAGGCCACTAGGCTTGTTATAAATACTGGAAAGTTCGATTTAATACATGCGCATGATTGGCTTTCAGCATTTAGTGCAAAAACTTTAAAGTGGTCTTTTAAAATTCCCATGGTATGTACTATTCATGCCACAGAGTATGGAAGAAACAGAGGAATAAGGACTGACATGCAAAGATATATATCTTCTACAGAATGGTTATTAACTTATGAAGCATGGAAAATAGTAGTATGTAGCAATTATATGAGAGATCAAATAATGAATATATTTGGATCGCCCTGCGATAAAATTTGGGTTATACCTAATGGGGTTGATACAGAAAAATTTAATTTTGAATTTGATTGGATTAGTTTTAGAAGAAAATTTGCTAATGATAATGAAAAAATTGTATTTTATGTTGGAAGGCATGTATTTGAAAAAGGCATACATTTATTAATAGAATCAGCTCCTAAAATAATAGAAAATTATAATGATACAAAGTTTGTTATTGGGGGCATAGGCCCAATGACAGAAGAGTTAAAAGCAAGGGTAAGAGAAATGGGTATACAATCAAAGGTGCTATTTACAGGATACATGAATGATGAAGATAGGGATAAGCTTTATAGGGTAGCTAATGCAGCTGTATTTCCTTCTTTATATGAACCTTTTGGTATTGTAGCCTTGGAAGCTATGGCAGCAGGTTGTCCAGTGGTAGTTTCAGATACTGGTGGCTTAGGTGAAATAGTGCAGCATGAGGTAAATGGATTAAAAACTATAAATGGTTCTCATGAAAGTTTAGCAGATAATATAGTTAAAATTTTGTACGACCAGGGGTTATCAAATTACGTAAAAGGAAATGGTCTAAAAACTGTTTATGAAAAATATACTTGGAATAAAATAACAGATTTAACTGTAGATATGTACAATCAGGTTAAAGAAGAAGGAAAAGATACTGAATGGCAAGTGAAAACTGAAGATAGTCTTAAAAATGATATTATGAAAAAATTAACAGAGGATTTAAAAGACAAGGTTAAAGCAAAGCTAAAAATTGAACTTAAGGATAAGGTAGAAAAAGAGATAGAAGAAGAGCTAAAAGAAAAAGTAGAGAAAAATTTAATGGAAAAACTTAAAAATAAAATTACAGAAAAGGCAAAAGATGTGACAGGGGATACCAAAGATAAGATTAAGGCTAAAACTATAGAAGTAGTAGAGGACTTAAAAAATTTAGATATTAAAATAGATAGAAAAACAATGAAAAATGAAAACTGAGTAAAAAAAAGGGGATGAGGTGTATGAAAGCTATAATAATGGCAGGAGGCGAAGGGACTAGATTAAGACCTTTAACATGTAATATACCAAAACCAATGATGCCCGTAATGGATAAACCTGTTATGGAATATGCTATAGAGCTTTTGAGAAAAAATGGAATAATTGATATAGGGGTAACACTTCAATATTTACCAGATGAAATTATGAACTATTTTGGGGATGGAAAAGAGTTCGGTGTAAACATGAGATATTTCACAGAAGAGACTCCACTTGGTACGGCAGGAAGTGTTAAGAATGCAGAAGGATTTCTGGACGATACTTTTATAGTTATAAGTGGGGATGCTTTAACTGATATAGATTTATCTAAAGCTATTGCTTACCATAAAAATAAGCAATCAATAGCTACTTTAGTTTTAAAGGAAGTTCCTGTACCATTAGAGTTTGGTGTGGTAGTAACAGATGACTATGGAAAAGTTACTGGATTTCTTGAAAAACCAAGTTGGAGTGAGGTTTTTAGCGACAAAGTAAATACAGGCATATATATACTTGAACCTGAAATATTTTCTTATTTTGAAAAAAATCAAGAATTTGACTTTAGTAATGATTTATTTCCAATATTTCTAAGTGATAAAGAACCTATGTTTGGTTACGTAGCTGAAGGGTATTGGTGTGATATTGGTAATATTGAACAGTATATAAGGTGCCATTTTGATATATTAAAAAATTTAGTAAAGGTAAATATTAAAGGAGAGAAGTATAAAGATGGTATATGGGTAGGTGAAGATTGCCAAATTGGTGAAGATGCTATAATATCAACACCTGTTTATATAGGAAGTGGGACTAGAATATACGATGGAGCAGAAATTGGACCATATACTATTTTAGGAAGAAACAATATTATATCTAATAGTGCTACTATAAAGAGAAGCATACTATTTGATAATTGCTATATAGGCGATAAAGCGGAAGTAAGAGGTGCAGTACTTTGTAAAAACGTTCAATTAGAACCAAGTGTTTCTATATTTGAAGGAGCTACTGTAGGTGATGATACACTTATAAAAGAAAGAGCAATTGTAAAGCCAGAAATAAAGATATGGCCTAATAAAGTTATAGAGGCCAGTACTGTAGTGAAAACAAATG
>CAZKOJ010000018.1:0-37897 GCA_964554365.1 uncultured Clostridium sp.
AAGATTGAAACCACGAGGAGCCCAAGGACGGGCTGATCGAGTGGGTAGGTAGTTTAAAATAAGAGAAGCATTAGGCCTTCTTAATAAACGGACGGTTTTTTGAATAATATATTTAAGCGTAGGCCACTCTAAATTTGCGTGGTACTACGCTTATTTTGCCTTTTGTAATATAGTTATGGCAAATCTTTATGTTTTGATTTATTGTATATATTTACTTTACGCATAAACCATTTTGCTACATATATCTTTAGTACCGCCATAATAGGTGATGCTAAAAGCATTCCCCATACTCCAAATAAACTTCCACCAATAGTTATGCCTAGTATAATTAAAAATGGACTTAAACCTACTTTGTCGCCTACTAATTTAGGTTCTAAGAACCATGCATCAAATTGTTGAAGTAAAACTAAAAATAACAAAATCCAGAGGGCTCTTTTAGGATCATAAAAAAGATTTATTATAAAAGGTGGCATCATTCCTATAAAAGGTCCAAAATAAGGTATCATATTTGTAACCATTACTATTATAGATATAAGCAGTGCATATGGAGATTTAAATAAAATAAGTCCTACAAAGCATATAATTCCTATAATAAGTGAATCTATTGCTTTTGTACCTATATATAAACTTATCATCTTGTTGATATTTTGTATAAGTTCTATTATTTTATTTCCCCATTTTTCTTTTAAACTTACATATGTAAGATTTTTTCCTACTTCTTTAAATTTTTCCTTATCAAACAATATATATATTGATATTATAAGACCAAACACTAATTTTATTAATGAACTTGTAAAAGATATAGTTTTAGCTAATACTACATTTAACCAATTTGAAGTTAAAACACTAAACTTTTCTATTAAGCCACTAGCATTATTTTTCATAAAATCTCCTGAATTCACTAAACTAGCAATTCTTTCATTATTCATGAAATTATTTATCCATTTATATAGCTCTGATGTAAAATAAGGCAAATTTTGAACAATGTCCATTACACTATTAAATATTTTAGGAAGCAAAACTATAAAAAATATTGATATTACACTAATAATAAAAGCATAAGTTATGAGTATACTTTGTCCCCTTTTTAATTTGAACCTTTGCTCTAAAATCTTCATTATAGGGTTTAGAATATATGCTATAATAAATGCTAAAATAAACGGATATAAAATATTGGCAGCTTCTCCTATTATAGAAAGTACACTTTTATAGTTTAGTATTAATTGAATTGCTATAAATGACAATACTACTGCAACTATTATATCAAAATGTTTAATTTTTTCTTTCTTAAAAAACAAAATATTTCCTCCTCTTAAATATTACAAAATTTTTAAAACCATAGACTTATTTTTGATTTTATCCATATTTACTACATTAAATACAATAATATCATTATTATATTTACTTTTCAATTATTTAATACAGTTTTACAGGTTAAGTAAAACTATTTATATTTTAATTTTAAAGATTTTATTAATTATCACAAAATTTGACATAATCATAATTTTTAGTATAAAATTAATACAAACTGTTCTCCGAGCTTATATTCCTAAGGATATTTCTATGGATTATAAGCCTGGACTATAAGTCCACAGGGTACTTTAGGAAACGAAAGTACCTCCACGTTTTTAGGAAAGGAGAATGAGTCAATGGACGAATTACGCTTATTGCTCATATCTTCCTACTGGGCAGTATTATTTTTTTGTTTAAAATAAATTTTTGGTTCATTGGAGGGAAATATAATGAAAAAAATACCTACAGAAAAAGCAGTGGGAACTATTTTGTGTCATGACATTACTCAAATTATTCCGGGTAAAATTAAAGACAGAGCCTTTAAAAAAGGGCATGTAGTAACTAAAGAGGATATACCACTTTTATTATCTTTAGGAAAAGATAATCTTTACGTTTGGGAAAAAAAGCAAGGGTATTTACATGAAAATCAGGGTGCTGAAAGACTTAAAAACTTATCAGCTGGTAAAGGCTTAACCTTTTCTGAAGTAAAAGAGGGAAAAATTAATTTTATTGCTGATACAGATGGAATTTTAAAAGTAGATAGTGAACTTTTATTTAAACTTAATTCAATAGATGAAATTATTTTAGCTACTAGACACAATAATACCCCAGTTAAAAAAGGAGAAAAAGTAGCTGGCACTAGAGTAATTCCTCTAATCATAGATGAAAAAAAAATTATAGAAGCTGAACTCATAACTAAGGATAAAACCATTGTAAGTGTACAACCTTATAAGAAATTTAAAACAGCTATAGTTACCACCGGAAATGAGGTGTTCTACGGAAGAATAAAAGATGCTTTTGGACCTGTAGTTAGAGAAAAACTTGAAGCATTTCATTGTGATATAATTGGATCTGTTATAGTACCTGATGATATTGAGAAAATCACTAGTGCTGTAAATAACTTTATAAGTGAAGGTGCAGAAATGCTAATATGCACAGGGGGGATGTCTGTAGATCCAGATGACTCAACTCCTGCAGCTATTAAAAATACTGGAGCAAATATAATTTCCTATGGTGCTCCTGTACTTCCTGGTGCTATGTTCTTACTTTCTTACAAAGGAAATATTCCAATTTTAGGACTGCCTGGCTGCGTTATGTATGCTAAAACAACTATATTCGATTTAATTATTCCAAGAATACTTATAGGCGAAAAAATTTCAAAAGAAGATATAGTTGGCTATGGTCATGGTGGCCTGTGTTTAGAATGTGAAGTGTGTAGATATCCTGCATGCAGTTTTGGAAAAGGATGGTAAGTGAAATGCTTAAAATGATAGAATTAGAACAAGCTGAGGCTATTCTAAAAGAAAAAGCTCCTTGTTTAAGTATTGAAAAAATAAATCTTGTAGAATCTCATGAAAGAGTTTTGGCAGAGGATATATGTTCTAAAATAGATCAACCTCCTTTTAACCGTTCTCCGTTAGATGGATATGCTTTTAAAGCTGAAGACTCTAATTTTGCGGACAAAGATAATCCAATTAGACTAAAAGTATTGCATGAACTTTATGCAGGCTCTTATACTGATAAAGAAGTATTAAAGGGTACCGCTATAAGAATAATGACTGGAGCACCAATTCCAAAGGGTGCAAATTGTGTTATAAGACAAGAGGAAACTACCGCTCAAGGAGAGTTTATAGAAATTTTTAATAAACTTTCACCTTGGGAAAATATCTGCTTTCAAGGAGAAGATATTAAAAAAGGGAAATTAGTATTAAAAAAAGGTACTGTCTTGAAATATGCAGAAATTGGTGTTCTTGCTAGTATAGGTGTTAAAGACGTTTCTGTTTATAGGAAACCACGAATTGGAGTTTTAAGCACTGGTGATGAATTGATATCTCTTGGAGAAAATCTAGCTCCAGGTAAAATATATAATAGTAACTTGTATTGTTTATGTGCACGACTTAAAGAGCTATATTGTGAACCTATTGTTATAGGTATTGCAGGTGATAATACTTGTACCATGCACGAAAAAATAAAACAAGCTTTAGATAAATCTGATATTCTTATAACTACAGGAGGTGTATCTGTAGGTAAGAAGGATTTAGTAAAAGATGTCATGAGAGATTTAGGGGCAGATTTACTTTTTTGGAAGGTAGCTATTAAACCTGGTTCACCTGTATTTTGCAGTTATTTAGATAGTAAGCTAGTAATTAGCCTTTCGGGGAATCCTGCAGCGGCTATAACTACTTTTGAATTACTTGTACGTCCTATGCTTGTAGAAATAATGGGTAGAAAAGAACTAAAGTTTAAGAAAACAAATGCAGTTTTACAAGAAGATTTCAATAAAAAAAGTGGAACTAGACGTTTTGTACGAGCTGAAATATTCTATAATGAAAATAGTCCTATCGTAAATCTTACAAAAACTAGCCAAGGTAATGGAATTTTAAGTTCAACTTTAAATTCTAATTGCCTCATAGATATACCTGCTAATTCACCTTGTTTAAGTAAAGGTCAGATTGTCAATGTTATACTAATATAAGTATATTGCCAAACAAATTTAGAGTGAACTACTTTAGAATATATTATTCGAGGAACCGTCCATTTGTCCGATGAATACCGCCGATTAACTCACTTTTTAAAAGTGAGTTAATCGGCGGTATTTCTCTGTCACTCACTAAATATTTTATTAAATTTAAAAATAAATGTAATGAAATCAACAATTTTACGTATTAACATATGAAACTACTTAGCTAAGTAAAAAGTATAGAAGGGAGGGCATCAAAGATGAAGCAGCTTGCTGTGTGTAATATTTTAAATGAAGAAGAAAATAAAGAAACATTGAGTAAGGAAAAGGAATTTGATTATATTTTTAATACCTATTATAAAAGAGTTTATAACTATATTTATTATCGTATTAACAGTGATTATACAACAGAAGATCTAACAAGTCAGGTTTTTGAAAAAATAATGCTTAAAATTGATGTATATTCAGAAAGTAAATCGCCATTTGAAGTATGGATGTTTGCAATAGCTAGAAATGTAGTAACTGATTATTTTAGAAGTATAAAAAAACATAAGATATTTTCTCTTGATGTAGTTAAGAATTTCGTATCAAGAGAAAAAAATCCTGAAGATATAATAGTGGCAGCAGAAACTAATAGCAAACTTTCAAAGGCTTTAAATACTCTGAACATAAGAGAAAGAAACATTGTAGCTCTTAAGTTTGGTGCTAATTTAAAAAATAAGGAAATTGCAGAAGTATTAGATACTAAAGAAAATAATATTGGTGTAATACTTTATCGGACAATGAAAAAGTTAAAAAAAGAAATAGAAAAGGAGGACTAAATATGAAAAAGAAAAGTATTGAAGATAATTTTTCTTTAGAGATGGATGCTTATTTTAACGGTATAAAAGAGAAAAGTAAATTAGAAACAAAAGAATATAATGAACTTTTACAATTTGGAAGGACTTTAGTAGATGAAGATTTTAGTAAAAATAGTAATAAAAAAGCTGTGTTTAATAAAGTTTTGAAAAATATAGATGGATATGAAGGAGGAAATATTATGAAAAAATCAAATAAATTTAGTCGTATGGGCAAGGTTGCTGCATCACTTGCAGTAGTAGGCGTATTGAGTGTTTCTTTAGCCCAAACCTCATTTGCACAAGGAGTAGCAGAAAAAATAATAAAGACAATAAATTTGGGACATATAGGAGCTGTACAAGTAGAGCCTTCTAAAGCAGAAAAAGTGGAAGTTCCATCCGAATTTAAAGGAAAGATTTTTGATAAAAATGGAAAACCTATAGATGTAGTTACAAAAAAAGATGCTGGTAGAATCCATACTGCCAATGGAGAAGAAATTGCTTATTTTTTAGATGGAAAGATAGTAACTGTAGCCGAGGAAAAGAAAGCACGAAAAAAACAAGTTTTAGAAATAAAGAATCCTAGCGAAATAAATAAATATACTTGTTTTAAAGTTATACTTCCAAGTTATTTACCAAAGGATTATAAATTTAATAGAGCAGAATTTCATAAGAATGATGGTCAGGTCAAAGACAGTAAATTCGTTGATTTATGGTTTGTGAACGAGAAAACAGGAAAAGAAATATACATGCAACAAAGAGCTGCTATGGATGATATGAAGTCTGTTAGTGGAACAGATGGTAAGATTGAAAAAGCAAAAGTTAACGGAATAGATGCTATAATATCTGATGATAGAAATATTGATTGGGAAACTAAAAGTGCACTTTATAGTTTGTCAGGAAACGGAAATATATCAAAGAGTGAATTAATAAAGATTGCAGAATCTATTAAATAACATTAGTGAAATCTAAAATAAATTTTACGGAATTCATTGAATATTTCGTAAATTTTATTTTTTAAATGGATTTTAATACCAAAATGTTATATAATACAATTAGAAATAATTTGGTATTAAAGGTGTATTATGTATAATAATTCTAAAAAAATTCAACAAAAAAACAACAGTACAAGTTTTGGAACAAGGTGGGTTAAATATACAAGTATACTATGTTGGTTTATAACTCTTATCATACTCTTTTTCATTGATAAGGCTAGACCACCTTTTGAATCCTACTTGAATAGATTAAAAAATATGTACCCTCGCAAAACTTGGAATTCAGATCTTGTACAATATGCTTTTTATCTATCAGTTTTTATATTTATACTTTCTATTTCTTCATTTATAGTAAATATAGGATTGTATAAGAAAAAAGGCTGTCCACTAAGCATATCACCTATCCTTCTTACTATTTTTTCATTAATTGTAATTATTGTTTATTTCACGAAATTTTTTTAATTCATATGTATATTTTTTAAGCTAAAACCACCTGCTTCTATAAGCAGATGGTTTATTTAATATTTCTACACTTTAGGCAATCCTATTACTGGCTTATGCATATTAGATTCCACATTATCAATAACAGGTTTACAGGTTTTAGAATTTTTAGCTTTATTATCATTTTTACTCTTTTCATATCTTTTTTTTTCCATAAAAACCACTCCTTCTACTATATTATATTTCCCTTTTAAGTGATTTTTATGTGTTTACATCATATTGATAAGTATTTTATGCAAAAAAATCCGATTCTATTTTAACTAAATTTTAAACTGTTGAATCACTTCTTATAAATTTCTGTAATTATTTAAATGCACTGTCAATTCCACTAGCCAATGCGTTAGCAATTTTATCTTGATAGTTTTGTGAACACAAAAGCTTTTCTTCTTGTGGATTAGATAAAAAACCCATCTCTACAAGGACCACAGGTACTTTTGACCAGTTAAATCCAGTCATATCCTTTCTTTCAACAACACCTTTATTAGACATACCAACTTCTCTTATAAGCGTATTTAGAATTGCAGTACCATAATTTTTACTTTGGCTGTATATTTTACTGGTATTATTATTTATAGGTGATGGAACAAGCATTGAAGCACCCACTGCAGTGCTGCTTTCACTTGAATCTGCATGAATTCTTATAACCAATGCTGCATTTTCTTTATTTCCAATTTCTGCTCTTTCTACATTTCCTGGACTTTGAGAGTTTTCGGTTTTAGTCATTTTAACCACATAACCTTTTTGCTCAAGTATTTCTTTTAGCTTCATGGAAACCTTCATATTAATTTCATATTCTGGGGTTTTAGTGTTTACCCCATCAGCTCCACCCCCATCTTTTATTTTCATTTCTTTAGATTCTGGGGATATAGGCTCTTTTTCAAGATTTGATCTATTTCCATGTCCCGGATCTATTACTATAACTTTTTTAGATGTAATCTTTGGTTGTTCTGGCTTTTGTGGATTTTCAGGCTTTTGTGTTTGCTTATTCTGTTCCTGATTTTTATTTGTATTTTCTGAAACTGTTTTTACCTCTACCTTTTTTTCAGTATCACTATTTGCATTTTCTTTCTTAGCAGCAGTACATCCTGAAAGTGATATTGTCAATAATATGGTTGTACCTATTATACATAATTTTCTCAAGTTTATCTCTTCCTTCCTGTTTTATAGCAAATCTTTTTCCAAACATTACTTATAAACTTTACAAAAGAATTTTTATTATAATTTCTAGATTCATCCTTCTGTTTTTCTTCCTTAGCAATATGATATTTGGAGATTTTTTCATGATTTTTTTGCTGTATATTTTCTGCTCTATAAGAAGATTCATCTCTCTTACTCTTCTCTTCATCTATCATTCTAAGTATATCATCCTGCTTATAAATATTAAGGCTATTATCTAAATTTAGTTTATCTACCTTTTCAAAAAAACAATGTAGAACTGTGTTATTTTCTATATTATTCATAATAAAATCTAGAAAAATATGCTTTTCCTCATCTATACCATCTAAATAAAAACTTTTTTCTGCCAAATCAAAAACGTATCCTGATTTAATTTCAGTGTTAAGTCTCTTAATACTTCCCTTACATAAAAAAACTATATTTATTAAATTTTTTAGTTTAGGTTCTTTCATATAAGTTATAAACCCAATTTTTCTTCTTACTTCAAAAGGCAGTGCTCTATATAGATATTTTAAAACTCCTTTAGCTATTTTTGTAATACTATTACTATCTGTATCAGTAACAATATAAATCTTTGTGCCATATTTTGCCGCATCAAAACATGATTTAATGAGTTTTTCAAATATTTCCTTATTCATACCCGTTATACGAAACATATGCTGTATAGTACTACAACAGTCATCTATTCTATTTTCATTAAGGCTGCATACTGCTGGTATATCCATTCCACAATCTATATTATAATTGCACACAAAATCCCCAGCATAAATCATGCTTTCAGGATTTTTTATATACTTATCTCTTTCTTCTTTTGGAATTATATAATTGTGCGTAAAATATCTATTTCTTTGTAATGTATAGTCCTTACCTGCAAAAGAAGATTGTCCTATTACCATATTTCCTTCTTCTGTGTTTACACAAAAAAATGCAGCTGGATATTTTGAAATATCCTGCTCCCCTGCAAGTATTGATGGTGCTTCATAAAAGCATAGATCATGGAGGGTATCTCTTACAAATCTATCTTCTAATCCATGACTTTTAGCTATTGTATCAAATCCAGGAGTTTTACTGAAAACTCCTCTTTTATCCCTACTGTAGTAATGTTGTTGTATCATTTACAATTACCTTCCTCCATCTAAATAGTTCATTTGATATAATAGCCATAAAAATGGTTCATCCACTCTTACAGGATTTATATCTGTACTACTATCTATTTGTAAATTTTGAGGATTACATCCAAGTGAAGATACTGCAAAATATCCTGTGTTTCCAAAATATGTATCCATAGCACCTTTAAAAGGAGCATCTACTTTTTCCATAAATCTTTTTATCTCACCATCTATATTTTCAAATTCATTTAAATTAAAAAACTTTTCATGTCCATAATTCCTAAAAATATTACTGTTATTACTAATATATTCTTCATCATTAAGATTTCTTAACATATCACTTTTTGTAACTACTATAGCTGTAGGTATATTTGTTTTTTCATTAGCTTGCTTTGATATAAAATTCTCAAAAAAATATACTATTATATCTTTTGGTTCCTGATATTTTTCAGTAAAATCCCCTTGATTACTCCTATTGCTTAAATTTATTTTCTTTCTCAAAGTTCTCATTTGTAAAGGATCCACAAGAAATATTATTCCATCTGAGTTTCTTATATGTGCTCCATGTGTTTCTATGTATTCCTTATCTGTCATACCTTCTCCAGGCACATCATAGAATATAAGAGTAATTGGAGGCATTTTATCATCCTTAAACTTTAAGTTTTCTATTAAAGGTTCCACATGCTGTTTTGGTGTAGGATCAAGCATTAAATTTTTATAAAAAATTCTTTCTTGATTTTCTTTTATTTCATCATTATACGCAGAACTTCCAGCAATAAGTGAAGCGTCCATTCTTGGGCAAGTATATCTCTCTAGTACATGTAAAAGCGAGGTCATGTAAACAGATTTTCCTACTTGTGAAGCTCCCACCACAGAAATAATTTTTGAAGGCCCTCTACCTGATGTTATTGGTATTTCATTATGACAATAAGGACAAAGTCTTTCGCTAGTAGTTCTATCATACTTATCTTTAACTTCTATGAGCACTCCATCTACTCTAACTTTATTACTTTGAGGAAGTCCTTCAGGTTTAACTATAGAATTTATCTGTGACATAGATCCTTTTCCAACTTTTTTATTATATTGATTAAGTAATTCATCCTCAGTTCTTTCATATTCTGGATCTCCTTTTTCCCAATGAGACGATCTGAAAACTACATGTTCTGTTTTAAACTTATTAAAACAAAAAGGACATGTTATCATAAAGGGACCTTTTTCATATTTTGCTTTTTTATAATTATTATTTTGCTTTTTTTTACTTCCTGAAAATATTCCAAAAATGCCCACGAAATATCCATTCCTTTCTATTTGCACATATTAAAAATTATCTTTGATTGACGCTGTACATTTTTCCGTATTTCTCTATATCATTTATAAAAACCTTTATGTATTCATTTTTATCCACATTTATTTCAGGCATTACATTTTTACCCACATGGATATCAGAAATAAAATCAAATCCAATGCCATCCTCCCTATTAATAGGAAAATCTCCATACTTTTTCACATAACATAAAGCATCTTTTTTCACTTCTACCTCTGAGTGTAGTATGATTTGTAGAGTTTTTTCTTTTGAAAAAAGATTTCTTAAAGACCTTATCTCCATTATTTCATAAAAAATTTCAGGCTTTCCCGTACTTATTATTATCTGATTCCTGCTATTTTGCTGTTTTAAAAGTACAATGTCATTTTCTTTTTCCATTGCAGGAAAAATCCAATATTTGTATTGATTTATTTCTTTTATATCTTCTACATACCCATTAAATTCTTTGTATTCTTCTTTTGTATATAATTTTACATTGTTTTCATTTATATCATCTGTAGAAAATTCATAAAGGTTATTTATTTTTAATATATAAACAATTCCTATATTCTTAGGCCATTTCCATCTTATGATAATTTTTTCCTTGTCTACTTCGTAATCTAAATTGTATATTTCATTATCCGAATCCTTAATTTCCACTAATTTCATAACAACACCACCTCTAGTAAGTTAGCTGGAAACAAATACGCTAATTGAACATATCTTTACTTTTTTTATTGCTATCTATATATGTTTTTTTATTCTCATACATATATGATTTTTTAGAGTATTCTTTTACATCTACCTTTACTGGAATAAGAGTGAAAATCAAAGCTATAATTATATCTGCAATAGCTCTATGAGCCATACCTATCCAAGGTATGTACAAAAAACCTATTTCAAGTACTAATGCTGCAATAATTCCTGAAACAATACCTCCTACTATAAAACCTTTAAGCAAGTTTTTGTTATCAAATACCAAGCTTACGCCAACAGATATAAGGCATGCAAGCAATGTAATAAATAGGATTCTAAGCACTGCATACAAATTGTTTCCTTCATATACACCACTTCTCTTATCTACAAGAAGATTATTTTGACTATCTTTATATATCTTATTAAACACACTTTTTAAATCCTTAACATCTTTTACATTATAGTAATTTCCCCTGGTTTGTTTTGATATTCTCTTAAGCATAGAAAAATTGTTTCCATTTGACATTCCTATAGTGTATACAGGTATTCCGTTATCCCTCAATGGCTTCATAGTATCATTAAATTTTCTATCTAAATCATACGTATCGCCACCATCTGACAGTAAAATTATCATAGCATTTCTATCAGTACTTGATGTTGATTTTATCTCACTATAGGCCTGCTGGAGTGCTTCTCCCATATTTGTATTTCCATTAGGTAGTTCATATTTTTTTAGTTTTTCTGATGTTTCCTTTCTCATAGCTTCTGTCACTTTACTCATTGCTTGTACCTTTTCTGCTTTATCGTTAAATTCATAAACGGAAGCTCTATTATCTTCATTCATATTATCTAAAAGATTTTTTGCAGCTTCAAATCTTTCATTTTTAGGATCTGTATTACGCATACTTCCCGAAGTATCTATAACCAATACTACATCATTTATTTTTTTTCCGTTACCTATAGTCATATCATATAAAAATTGAAAGAAAGCTCCAAAAACAAAAAGTGCTACTAAGGTACAAGGAATTAAAAATTTAAAAGAAGTTTTTAAATAATTATTTTTCCATCCAAACCCATTCAACTTAGGGTTTATAATTTCTGCTATAAGGCACATAGTTCCTATTGAAAATGCCAATATTCCAAAATACAAGCCCATTAATATGCTATTAGGAATAATATATTGGTAATTGTTCAAAAGTACTTCTCCTATAACAAATCCAATAATACCACCTATTAAGCTCATTATAGCCATGGTACCATTTATTCTCTTTTCTATCAAAACTTATACCTCCAAATAAAGAATTTATCCAATAAATTAACTATAAATTATACATGTTTTTAAGTTATCTGTGGAAGCTTATTTATATCTATTCCATGAAGTTCATACCCATTTTCTAAACAGAAATTATAAAAATCCACTGCAGTTTTTATATAAATAAGATCTTTTGCTGCAAAGCCTCCCATTAAATTCAATTTTTCTATTCCACTAGTTCTTCTTTCATGAACGTATCCTATTTTGTAATTTCTAGTTCTTCTATCGAAATCAAAGGCATATTTAATAAAATCACTACTATAATCTCCAAAAAAATATTTTTCCTGATGGCTTTTCACATCATAATTCATTAAATATACTTTAAGCTTTGAGCTATCATCTAGTAGTTCATACAATTTTCTGTAAAGCTCATCCTTTGAAAGTACTTTGTTATCCCAATTTTCTATGTTAATATTGGCTCTTTCATTAAATTCCTCTTCGAAAGATTTATAAAATTGGTGATCTGATAGAATGTACTTACTACAAAATTCAGTGATTTTTAAAAGTAATATATGTTTGCCTTGTTTTAAAAGCTCATAAACATTTCCTATGTATCTATTTTGAAAATAAAAATCTTCTCCATGATTTTCTTCAAGATTTTTAACTATATTATCTACCACTGTACTATAATAAACACTTATATTCTGTGATGTATATTCATCTTGTTTCTTAATTATTTCATTTTCATATGCTTTTATGCTTTTTTCAATATGTTGTAGCTGTTTCATATTTTCAGAAAGTTCCTCATGAATTTTCAATACAATACCTTCATACTCTTCAATAAATTTTTCAATTATATCTAATTTTAAAACATACAATTTTTTATTATACACTTCTGAAAATATTTTTTCCTTTACTTCTTTTATATTTCCTCCACCACCAAAAATACTTTTAAACCTAAAACCTGTTGGTGTAAATCTAGCTTGGTATATATTTTCAATTTCCTCTTTTAATTTATAACTATACTGCTGAAAGAAATGTTTACTTTCTCTTATACCTTGTATTATTTCTCCTTGTTCTGATGTCCATTTAAATGCACAATATAAACCAAACTTAGAATTATTAATTATCTGTTCTTCAATTAAAGTTTTTATTTCATCTTCTAACTTCAATTTGTAGAAATTACTTATAGTAGAATTTTGGAATTTTTCTTGAAAGAAACACTCACATCTATCTCCATAGAGGTTTTCTTCTACTTCTTTTAAAGTAAGCTTAGAAAGTTTTCTTTCCACCATTGAAGTATTTGAAGTCATCATAGCATTCATATCTAATATATTTATATTATTTGGTAGAAGCAACTCAGTTTTTGACATTAAACTATCTCTATCTAATTTAATGATTTTCACTATATCTTCTTTGTCTTTATTAGAAAACCTCTTAAGTTTTCCCCAAAAAACTTCATAAAAGTTTTTCACTACAGCCACAGCAATAGCATTACTTGGCCTCTTAACTTTTGAAAGTCCTGCAGTAACATAAGTATTAAAAGAATTTTCAAATGTTATATTTACTTTAAACCTATTATTATCATAATATTGATTTTCTGTGTCGTAGTAAGTTTCAACACTTACATTTCTATTTTTCAAAAGATTAATATAGGATATTATTTCATAATTATTTTTTATTGATTCCTTAGGTATTTCACCCTTTTCATTCTTCTCTTCTAATACATAAGTCATATAAAATACTGGTCCTACATCTTTGATAAATAATTCTCTTTCCTGCCCATAAACAGCTATCTTCTCATTAAAACTAAAATCTTTTCTTTGTATATACTCTAGTTCCCTAAAGAAACTTACTACGCAAGCATATGAAAAAAATTCATCTTCCATATTTTTTTCTTTCACAAGCACATATAAATCTGTTGATCCAATTTTGAATGCCTCTAGCATTTTTTTCTTTATAAGTATAGTTATTTCAGGAAGTATTATATTTAATGGATCATCTGCTCCTGTAATCACAGAAATACTTATATTTTCAAAGGAATCAAATAAGTTTCCATTACATAATATACCTTCTCTTGCAGCAGTTATTTTACTATTAAATTTTTCTAAAAGATTTTTGTCTTTATAAAAACTATCTCTAATACTTTTTCTTAAAAGCTTTTTCTCTTCAAGATTACATGGAAAATGGATATTAAATATATTTTTACTATCTTTGGAATCTTCCGTAGATATATTTATGTAAACTATACCTTCTCCATTATCCCATTTTTCTTTTATATTATTGTTAATATATTTAGAAGCTTCTTTTACACTATCTCCTATAAACACAAAGAGTACAGGATTGTTTGAACTTCTTTGAACATCACCTTTAAATATTGTTTTATCTATATTTAAAGCATAGTCTTCTTCAAAGCTTTTTAATATTTCTTCCATTCATACTCCTCCAGATTGTTTGGATGAACTGAAATTCAACTTTATTCTAGTTGCTTTTTAACATCTTTAATTCTTGACAACATATCATTATAAAAAGCAAAAATTACATCACCATTTACCAACTGATATTTTCTTGTATCTAGTTCTTCTACAGTATCCTTAATATTTTCCAAAAGCATATTTATATTTAACGCAAGAGTTTTTGTACCCTCTTCCATAGAAAGTTGCTCTAATTTTTTATCTGAAGTCTTATCTACAATTATTTTATATTTTTCATCAATACTTATATATTTATTGTACACTGCTTCATAATGATATTCTTTTTGTTTTAAAGTATTAATAAATGGCTCTATATCTATCTTACTATCGTCACCACCATTATAAACATAGAATAATCCTTTTTTTACTATAGTATTAGTGTAAATTGCTCTTAAGAAATTATCCATATTTAGGTCTGCCTTGCTCATATCCATTATTATATTTTCTAACTGATTTTTCTTATCTATAATTTTTTCATACTTTTTAACTTCTTGCTCTACACTTCTGATAAGCTCAGGAGTTCTTATTAAATTACATTTTGCCTTTTCTTCATTGCTGCTTTCAAAAATATAATATCTTTGCATATCGTTATTCTCTATTGGTGTAAGCCTCTGCTCTAATAAATTCTTAAGATCTGCCACGGCTCTTTTTATTTCTCCCACATTTGGCATATCTCCATTTAAATTTAAGGTATATTGTTTCATAAATTCATTCAAGTCAAAATCCTCTGTTACAATACACTTATACTTTTCATTGCTGCTAACTTTGGTATCTATTATGCATTTTAATTCTAGGGCACGACTAAACAAATTGTTTACCTGTTCATTATATGCCTTAATCCTTTTGTTTTCATAAGTTGTTCCCCATGATTGCTCTGGTATTGGTGAAGGCAAATAAGCCCAATTTCTTTCTCTAGTTTGATAAAGATGGCGTCCTATTCCTTCATGCTCAAATAAAGTTTTTTCATATATTTCTTCATAATGCTTTATAGGTGAATAGCTATATAATGGAACCCCATTTCTTGTGTTCAACCAGAAAATTCTATTTGTAACCACACTCTTTTTTATATTCAGTGAATGCCCTAGTGTACTGTTTTTCTTATATCTTTCAATACCTTCTTGAATTCTTTTAGCATCCTTTGGCACAGAAACCATGCTCCAAGATGAAAAAGTTAATGCCTCTAAATTAGTAAGATGGAAAATAGGCACTGCATCTTCATCAAGTTTTGGTGCAATAAGTTCATCCACTATACTTGATATAGATTTATCCTTTCCATATTGTAACGCCATAAAATCTTCCATAGATTGGGTAATAACATCTCCATACTCATCTGTTACAAAATTAGTTATAGAACCTACTACGTCTATGTGGGTATCGTCTAACCATTTTTGTGATTCTTCTAGAAGCCTATTAGTAAATCTTCTAATTAACTCATCTGAAGCTGTATTATTTACCATTTTTTCAATATAATCTTTTAAGTCAGGCACCTTAACTACCGTCCAAGAATAGCTTCTTCCTCTTGTTCCTTCTATTTCTTCTCCTTTTACAAGTATATCTCCATCTTCTTTAAAAATCCTATTCAACTCATTTAATATTTCAGTGTAAACTATATATATATTGCTGTTTAAATCGCTTAAGTTTTGAATTACCTTGTTATAGAATTCAATCATTCTAAAAATTCTTTCTTCCTCTGCTTTTAAAAGGTATTCTTCACTTTTTGCTTCAATGTAATCATTTTTCTTGCCTTCTTTAGTAAAGAAAATAGCTTTTCTAGCTTCAATAAGTTTATCTTCTGCTATTTCTTTCTTGTACTTTATTTCCATTGAAATATTTCTAAGCCTATCCTCTAGAGATTTTATAGCTATTTCAAGTGTCTTTATAACACAAAAGCTTTCAGAGAATAATATTCTTGAAGCATAAAAGGGTCCTTTTTTAGAATCCTGAAAAATTCCATCCACCATTTCTTTTATATTTTTTAGAATTTCACCTGGATACTGAATCTTTACTTTATCATACTCATTTATACAATCTCTTAAGTATTCTCTCATTTCATCGTCGATATTTATATTTTGCTTTTTTATAACATTTTCATAACTATACTTTTCTCTTCCTTTATATCCTGTAAGAGGCTTTCTGTTTTGAAGCTCTACTTCAAATCTTTCCATAACACCGTCTTCTTCTAATCTTACCTGTCTTATAAATTGGTCCACCTCTTGCTCTATTGGTACATTATTAAACATATACTGCATTTTCTCAAAAATTTTATATGCTAAATAGGTAGTTATTTCTTCAAGTGGCAGTACAGCAGAAGCCGCGCCTATTGTTACATATTTATAATTGGCTAAATAAGGCTTAGCCATATTATCTGTATTCTGCTTCAAGTTACTTATATAATCCTGTATTGCAAACTCTCCACCTGATTCTCTTACTTCATTTGACATAAAGTTTACAATGTTTTCTGCAGTAACATTCATACAATAATCATAAGCATTACTCATAGGTTTCCCCTTAACATTAGTGGCTGATATCAAATGACATAAGTTAAAAGGAGGCATTGGAGAATCTACAGTAAGCCTATTTCTATATCTTTGTTTAAATCTTTCATGTCTGTCTCCTATAGCCATTAAATAATCAAGCTCCTTTAACGCAGCAAAACCATTTTTTATAATATAAGACTGTGAATTTGGGTTATTTAATGCCTTAGATAAATTAACATCAGGAGTAAAAAGATATCCCATAATATTTACTTTATCATCACCCTTAGCTCCATAAATATTATTCATTATTCCTCTCACTATGTAGGAAATATCTATAAAGCTTCCACTTCCTGTTCCTCCTGCAAGACCTGAAAGTATAAACACATGAAGCGTTTGGTCAGTATCTTCAAGTAAAATTTTTATTTTCTTTTCTAAGCAATCTACTACTTCATTTATTTTTGTAAAAAGCAATAGTCTTCCTATTTGCCTTATCCCACCTGCTCCATCTGTACCACTTTCTGATGAAAGTTCTGGTGCTAACCATTCTTTTATACAATCATCAAGTATTTTACGATCATTTAGAATAGATCTTACTTCAGCATTTGATAACATTACTAATTCGCTTTGAGGGTCTAAGCCTATACCCCCAGTTTCAGGATATCTTTTGTTTTTTTCTTTTTGATTAGTTTCAAAACCTAGAAATTCTACTTTTTTAGGTTTATCTTTTCTTGTATTTGAGAGTTTATCATCTTCAAGTACAAATCTTTTATTTATTTGATATTTAAGCCTTAGCATAGCATCTATACCTGTACCACCAAGTCCTATAACTAGCATTGGGTTTGGTATAGTTTCTATACGTATTTTATCACTTATAATTCCTCCACCTCTACTAACTTCAAGGTCTTGAAGGTGTTCTCTAACTCTTGTATTCATTTAAAATTCCTCCATATGCTTTAAATTTATTTAGCATAAAATTCTACAACTATGCTCTTTGGCGTCTTATTTAAAAATACAGTTATTTTATTTCCATGACAAAGTTGAACTATTTTATTATCATCTAATTTTCTTCCTGATTTATGTATAGTGCACTGTGATCTATTTTCTAACTCTATACAATCATCATTTCTAAATATAAATTTTATTTGCTGTGTTTCAGCATATTCCTCTCTAAGACCTAAAACTTCAAAAAGATTAAAGCTTCCTACGTATCCATCAAGATTTCTATACTGTGGTGGTAAAATTTCACTTGAGTTTTCATCTTTAACTTGAAGCATAACACGACCAAACCCATGTACACGTTTCTTTTTAATAAAATTAATTACTAGTAACGCTATTATTCCAAGTAAACCTGCTGCTATTATACCAATAGTAACTGGTTTCTTAAAAATACTAGTTTCACCAACTTTAAAATTATTCTTTGAAGAGCTTTTTTCACCCTCGGTACCCACAATTTTAGGTGAGCTTTCTCTATAAAAACTATTACCATCTATCCTTACTTTTAATTCATATTTTTCATTATCTTTAAGTGAATAATCACCTTTAAAAATTCCTTCTGAAGTACTTAATGGTATTTCTTTAACAGAATTATCTTTAAAACTTTTCACAAGAAGCTTTGCTTTCATGTCTTTATATAAATCTTTATCTGAAATCTTCTGTCCATTGCTTGTAAAATAAGCTTCTATATTTATTTTATCCCCTTTATGAGGATCTTTAGGATTAAAGTTTGCTTCAATTTGAAGATCATAGTTAAATACATAGCTTATTTTTATACTACTCCCACTTACACCTTTAAACTTAATTGTCCAATCTCCCTCTGATGGCTTAATAAGTTTAAGCATAGAATATTTTTTTGAAGACGTAAGCACTGCATTATTTGAAGGTATAGCTACTTCCTTTCCAGTAGGGTCAAAAATCTTTAATTCCACAGGTTTTTCAGAAAGCATAGATACATTTGCTTCCATAACATTAGAATTTGGAATATTAAGCTTTACCTCTTGAAAATCTCCATTAGCTGTAACAGTTCCTCCATCTTGAACCTTTAATTTAGAATTATCTGCATATATATCTGTAAGGATATTTGGAAGATTTGAAGCTGTATTAGTTATATAGTTTTTACCTTTAGTACTATTTGAAATTTGATCTAACTGTGCCTTATCAACAGTTCCATCGTAATTTAATCCTATAGTATATACAGGATATCCTTTGCTTTTAGCTGTGTCTAGTGCACTATTTAAATCCTTTGTGGATTCTTCCAATTTTCTTTGGGGATCATTTTTTCCATCAGACAATAAAATTATTATTGGTTTATGATTTTTCTCATGTCCACTATCCATTAGCTTCACTGCCTCTGAAAGGCCCATTCCAGTATCAGTTTTCTGTCCAAAAGCAATATTTGATGCCATATCCTTTATTCTATCTTTATCTCCAGCTGAATTTATACTGTCCAGATTATGTTCTCTAACTATATTTTCAGAATAAGCAACAAGGCCTACCTTATTTCCCTTAACCTGTGCCATATCAAGAAACATTTTTATGGCTTCAATTCTTATATCCTCTGGGTCACTTTCTTTCATAGAGCCACTGGAATCAAGAAGGAACACCACATCAATATTAGATGAAACTTGATTTACTTCATCTTTAGCAAATGCTGTAAATGCTAACTGAAAAACAAATATCATTATTAAAATTAAAGTTTCTTTAATTTTAGCTTTCACAATAATAACACTCCTTACATCATTTAAGTTCTCTGTCTGCTTGGCTTAAAATCCACTTTACAGGCTCTGAAATCCCTTGTGATTTGTAGGGTTTTCCTTGTTCTGCATTTCCTAAAGCACTGCTTCCAAAAAACTTATAATTCACAAAATTATAGTCTATCTTTCTTATTATATTCTCTTCTCCTGCACTTTTTAATAACTCTTCAATACTTCCTTCATAATCTACAGCATCCATCTTATTAACTACAACGGACACAGGTATATTTATAAATTCATCAGCAGGAACTTTACATATTTCCCTTAAGCTGAGTATAATACGATCCAATAAATCGCATACATTAGCTCCACTGATATTGTTATTTTTCAAGTCATCTTTACACTGAAGATTTTTTGCAATATGTTCTAGGGTTAATGGGTCTAAAACAATAACTAATCCTTTTATATATTCGTAATATTTTTGTCTTCTAATAGTTGACCTTTCATTAAAAAATTCTCCCGCAATATCATATATGTATAGAAGTTTTTCACTTGAAAATTCCTGTGAATTTATAAAAACATTAAAAACCGTAGGATCTATCTTAAGTGTCTTGGAAGGTGGTATACCTTTATTAAACTTAGCTGAAAAATCATTAAATCTTTCCTCATCTTTGATATTTAAAAATCTTATACTCCACTTTTTTTCTTTAGAAATATCATTAATTAAAGTATTTATTGTCGAATACATAAAACTGGTTTTTCCTACTGATTCTCCACCTACAATAGGTATACATATAGGCGATGCTTCTCTAAGTTCAATTGTTTCAGAACATACTGGACATATAGACTGAAGTTTAGCTCTTCCTCCAAAATGAGTAGAGGGAAGTACTTCACCGCATTCACATATCCTTTTTACAATTCCATAAGCACCAGGCGTTAAATTTTTATGTACTTTTCCACACTTAGGACATATATAATATGGTAAATTAAACCTTGCATGACAATAAGGGCAGACCCCTAAAATTTTATCCTTTTTAAACTTTATTTTTTCACCAATCATTACTAGACCATATAAAGTATAAATTGGCATAGTTATAACAGTAATAATTAAAAAATGCACTAAAAAAAATATTGGGTTAAACACATTTCCAAATATTGTTATTGATATAATATTTGCATTTACTCTACTTACGGTAAAAATATCATCTTTAACAAGTTTTTGCTTACTCACCATCTTATTTCCAAAATTAATACTAGAAGCACTTTGGTATGCATTTTTCAAATCCTCATATTGCTTATAAAAAAAATACTTTTCCTTTGCTGGTTCAGCAAGTTCACTTTTAGCCTTTAATGAAAACTCTCTATGAAAAACATATTTTAATCCTTTAAAATAGCTAAAAATGCATTTTAAAAAAACTTCTAATGTACCTATAACAGCACCAACTATAGCACTTAATAATTCTATTATATTTAGTATACCAAATTTGAGAGATTTAAAGACTCTCTCCAAAACATCACCTCCAGCTTTATCCTTCTTGACTATGCTCTTTAATACTGATCTTCTTATATGTACAGAAAAGCAGCAAGTTCCTGGATAAGCTTAACTAAATCTTTCTTTTATTTTTTTCATAATAGATACAGGCCTTTCCTGTATAGATTTTTTTACAATTTCTTCCCACTTTAACACAACTGTCTTCTTATTTCTTATGCCAGTAATTTCATTTATAAAATAATCGTTGTAAATCTTAATTTCTTTATCAGAAGCCACTTTCAACATACTAATAATTTTTCTATATATTTGTTCTTCCATATCCTCTTTTATACTGCACATGTTACTAATTAAGAATGTAACAGCATCTACGAATATCTGGTATGGTTCTCTATTATAATCTTTTAATATACTTGTATATCTTTTATAATTCATAAGAACTTCTATAGCATTTATATATTGTCTATAGTATTCATATTCATATTCCGAGCAAAACATAGCTTTTTTTAATTTTCCATGTTCTTTGTATCCATTAAGATGTACACATATATTGGGTAGACACCACTTTAAGTATTTTTCATATCTGTATTTATCTATTCCTGAAAAATCTCCCTTAAAGTTCTGAAAAATTATTATTTTATTTGTAGGCTTCATGTTTTCCAGTATTGTTCCAATATAAATAAATTCTGTTACATTGCTTAATGTGTTAATTTTATACTCCTTTTTCAGTTCATATAATTTTTTTATAATTTTAATTTCTTCTGAAAAATCCTCTATGTCAATATTATCTTCAATACCACTTATAACTTTTTCAAGCACAAATTTTTCTACATGCTTTTGTAGAGAATTATTTGTTATATAATTTATAATTTCCTTATACTCTTCTAAATCTATTTTTATATCTTGAAAAGAGTTCAAATACATACAAAGTGCATCTGAATAACTTACAGCCCTATAGTCCTTAAACTCATTAAAGATATTTTCGCAATATTTATGAAAAAATTCTTTTTTATCTTTACTTTCTCTTAATTCATATTTATATAATAAAAATATAATATTCTTTCCACCTGGCAAATCATTTATGTATGAATACACCCTGTTTCTCCATTGTTCATCCATATTGCCTGTGTCTATGATAAAGTCCGTCAATTCCTCTTCTATATTGTGTTGTTCAGATTTATTTCTATTTATAATATTATATATCATACAAATTATTTCTGAGAAATACTGTTCTTTATACTTAAAATCATTCAAAATATTTAAAATGTTATCAGATGATTTTAACAATATAATTAAGCAGTCCCTGAAAAACAGAGTTAGACTCTTTCCCTGCTTAGATTTCATATTGAACAAACTCATATTTTTATGGTTAGCTGCAATATTATTAAAAGCTATTATATCATGTATTGCTGATTTAAAATAAAACTTTGCATGTCTAGCTTTTCCACCTTCAAGATAAGTAATTAACTCATTTATTCTATCTGCATTTAGGGATACCTTAGTAAACTCCTCAACTGTCACACTTTTAAAATTTCTTATATTTTCATAAAGCTTTAAAATAGAATCTACTTCTATATCTTCCCTATCCATAACAAGATAATGTATGGAGTCAAAAAAGAATTTATAAGCTTTTTCAACATACTCATCATTTCCTATTTTTCTTCCCATTCCAAATAAGAACTTTGTTATAAGTTCTGTTAATTCAATATCTACTTGAGTACTTATTATTTGAAGCCTAGGATTTAACTGCTCAAAAAGTTGACTACAAGCTTCTATAGAGCCATATTTATTAGCAAAGCTTACTGCTTTTTTAACACTTTCCATATCAGCATTTTCAATACCTTTTTTCACCATATTATATAGATACACACAATGATCTATATCTTCATCTAACTTATTATACTCAAACTGATCTAAAAATTTTAAAAAAGGCAAAAATGCTTCCTTTGAAACTGTATAACCTACTTGTGCAAATTTCCCAAAATTACTGCTTAGTATACCTTCTATTTTTTTTATTTTCTCAAAATCAAATATATTAAAATTATATAATTTCTGCCTATCTTCAAAATTAAATCTACTTCCTTCTCTATATGCAGCACAAATAATATAATCTGTGTTCTCAGGATTATGTGAGTAAGTAGTAAATGTATAACTCTGTGCTATTTTTAAAGGCAAACACATTTGTATTGCTCCAATCCAATAAGGAACATTATTCTTATGATCACATAATATTATTTTTTTACCCTTTTTATTATAATCTACAACACTATCTATTAAGTCTCTAAAACTTTTACTCCTTTTTTCTACTCCAACTCCCTTCAAAAATTTCCCTATAGTATCAAAATTTATTATATTACCCAAGGATATTTCTTTTATTTGAGGAAGAAATTTTATTTCTGAACTATTTTCTTCTTCATAAGTTAATCTACTTCTAAATATATTTGAATCATAAAGTTCTATAGGATAAAAGTCCCAAGGTTTATGAGATACAAGTACATGACAAAAATAATTTCCATATCTTCCTGAGTAATCTTTACCTATATATCTAGCTGTACAAATGCAATATTTCCCAGACTTTAATTTAAAAGAGCTAAATGCTATTGGAAAAAGCTTTTTTATTTCTTCATCTGAAGGCTGTGTTGGAAGATTATCTGGAGGTATATACACACAATAGGTTTCTATTTCTTTTCTTTCCTCTTCCGTAATTCCCTCTGACATAGAATAAGTTTGAAAACCCATTCCTGTGGAAAATCCTTTCTTGCATGAGGTATAAAAAAGCTGTTCAATCCACATAGTCACTAATCACTTCCTTCTTTCTGCTTTTATCAATTTGTGTTTATATAGCAACCATAAAAAAGGATCTTCAACCCTGTGCGGTCTTAAATTTGCAATTTTATTACTTTGAGGATTGCAACCCAATGCAGTTACACCAAAATATCCATAATCCTTAAAATTTGAATTAAGCTGATTTGCAAAGTTTTCTCCACCCCAGCTTCTTACCAGTGATTCCATTGTTCCATTTACATCTTCAAAATCTGCCAAATCGAAATATCCCTTACTTATGTGTTTACTTGAATAATTTATACAACTAGATGGATCCATTAAAGACTCTACTGCATCTATTTTTGAAAAAGCTACTGCAACAGGTATATCAATTAGTTTGTCCATTTTTATGCCATTAGCTTTTCTAATAAGATTTGCTGTTCTTGAAAGTAAATCTTCTATTTCTGTATTTTGCTCAGGTAGTGGCGTTCCCTCTGGAAGCATTTCTCTTGTCTTTTCAAATTGAAGAGAATCAAGTATAAATATAATTCCTGAAGAGTTATATATGTATCTATTTACAGTTTTCATTGTATCTTCAGAATCCAAATCTTCACCAGCGGTATCAAAAAAGGCAATAGTAACTACATTACTTATTCTCTTACTTTTTAAAAGTCCACCTAAAATTCCTTTTTCCTTGAAGGCAAGAGTATAGATGAGAGGCTGTTTTACAGATGAGTCTGTTTTAGCTGAACGTGTTACTCTTATTACTTCACTTTTTTTAAAAACAGGATTATAAAAATCAGTTCTATATCTACTTATAGTTGCATCGTTCATTGCTTGAAGGCTGCAATTAAAAGCAGAACCTATTTCATTCATGATTTTATTTATAAGTACAGCAATATAATGACTCTTTCCAGCTTCTTTTGCTCCTATTACCGCAAATACTAAATCTTCATAATCTCCAACAGTGTACGGCAGCTCTGAATGACATGATGGACATGCCTTTATACTTGTCTTTTCTCCACATTCACTGCATATTGCGAACTTAGGCATTTCATTTTTTCCATGATTTTTTTCAGATTCAATTACATTGCCTTTTCTAGAATTTTCACATTTTTCCGATTCATTTCCACATATGAAACTTACATTGCTTAAGTCATGCTTCGAAAAGCAATATGGACATATATAATAAGATTTTTTTTTAATATTAAAATGCATTTTGTGATTCCCTCCTGATTATTTAAAGTACATTTTATCTTTTCCAGGTGATATTATTCTATATAATTTGCTATTGTTATCATCTAAAAAAAATAGTTTTACATACATATTTCTACCTATGTTTTCAATAGGTAAAGGATACGCTAATGGATTATTATTTGTAAGTGTTTGATAATCAGTAGTAAATATATTTTCACCCTCTGACTTAAAAATAGGCATATTACCCATTTTTCCAACTAAAACAAGCTGTGGAAGATTTAACTCCCTTTCATTGGTACTTAGTATAAGTTCTGCCGATTTTAGTTTACCAAGAAGTGTTCTTTTAATCTTTATTTCGTAAAATATTTCCCAAGGAGCTTTATTTACTATAAGCCTTCTCATTCCCTGTGAAAATATTGTTTTTTCTTCCAGTTGAAATACAGTATAAACACAAAAATAATAATTTCCTTCAATGGCTTTATTAATTACATAATTTCCTGTTTCGTCACACTGTTCTCTATTATCTTCTAATTGTATAGCAGATGAATCCAATGGTCCTGACGGAAACTTATCCATTCTGTAACATACAATTACTTTGTTTACGCCCTCTGGCCAGCCCCATTCTACTGAAATCTGATTATATTTAATTTCACCTTTTATAAAGTTAACCTCTGGAATGTTGTTTTCATCAAAGTTATACTGCTTTATGTATTGATTTTGTTTTTCTTTTTCAGCTATAAGCTTTTCATTATGAATTTCATCATCTTTCAAATTTTCATCTACTAATTTTTCAGATTTAACTTCCAAAACTTCTTGAATTTCAGTATGCTGCTCATTTATTAAATTTTCAATTTCACAAGTTTCTATTATCTTATTTTCATGCGATGATACCTGTAGATAACTTTCATCTCCAGTAATTTCTGATATTCTATTTCTTACATCACTTTCTGATAGTAATTCAAATGCAGTTACAAAATTTTCTATTTCTTCTGATGAAATATTATCTTTTACTGAAAGTATTATTTCTATTTCATCTTGTAATTCTTCAATTTCACGTTGTTTCTCCTGAACCATTCTGAATATCCCCTATTCCCTATTTTTATTGATTAATTTGTCCAATCACTCTCATCCCTAAGACTGCTGCCTATAGAATCGGTGATTAACGGCTGCTAGAACCTGAATAAGTTCAACTAAGATCCTGTTGATATCATATATCTATTAATTAATATTCTATCATATATATATGTGATATTTGAAGTTACATTGTAAAAAATAAAGACATATGTAAAATAATAAATAATTAGAATAAATATTACTTTAAAATAACTCTAATAAAACAATAAATGCACATTATTTTTAAAGATCACGAAACTTTACCACTCCCCATATGAATACAAGTTTTGCATACTGCAAAACTATAATTATAAAAACGCTTATTAAAAAGAAGTGGTATGCCTGTAGATTTAAAGTTTTTTTCCACACAATGAAAATTATACCCATTAAATTTATTACAAAGGAATTCATTATGATATTTTTTAATTTACTGTTTTTTGCCTTAACAATATTGTAAATTAACATTAAGAAGCTTATAATAGCCATTCCTATTAACAGCATTATATATATTTTCATTAAATTAGCATTAAACGTGCTTTCTTCATATATGCGTTTTTTGAATACCAAATATCTCATAACTCCCATCTTTTTATCTGAAAGATATTCAAGTACTACAGCAGGAATTAACGCAGCCACTTGCATAATAATAAATATAATTTTTATTGTCTTTATCATTTTACTACTTTTCATTTTTCTGTCACCCTTTCATATGAATTATTAGCTGAAATTTAACTGATAATTTACATTAGATACAATAAGTTTACATATATGTATACAAATCTTCACTACTAAATTTAAAAAAGGCAATATAATATTATATTACCTTTCTTAAAATTATAGTATTTTATTTTTTTGGTTCTCCAATTTCTATTGGGTTATCTTTATTAGCACTCCATTCATACCATCCGCCATCATATAATGATATATTTTTTAATCCCATCACATCAGCATAAGTCAATACTTCTGCAGCTCTCCATCCAGTACCACAGAAAAATGACAATCTTTGTTCTGGAGTTATTCCCCATTCTTTCCACATAGCTAATATTTCTGAAGAATTACGCATAGTGTTGTCTACATTTCTAAAATCCTGTAAATGTCCTGAATCAGTACCCGCATGACCCCAAACAGATCCTGCTGGGCGACCTTTTGCTGTTATATCTTTATAACCAGGTGTTTTGCCTATATGTTCATCCCAACTTCTTATATCTACAAGTTTACTTCCAGTTTTATCTGCTAATATTTCTTTTGCTCCAGGCATATCTATTATATATCCTTTATTAACTGGTACTGTTGCACCAAAAGAGCTAACAGCTACTTTTTTATTTGAAGTTTTTTCAAGTTCGTATCCTGCTCCTGTCCAAGCTGTTGTTCCACCATTTATTACTCTAACATCTTTAACTCCCATGTATTTTAATATAGCATCTATTCTAAATGACGCCATAGAGTCACTTCCATATAAAATAACGGTAGTATCTGTTGTTATTCCATTATTCTCTGCAAATTTTTGAAGCTTATCGTCAGATACACGATTCCAAATAGGACCTTCTTCAGCCTCATCTGTATTTATATGAACTGCACCTTTAATATGACCACTTAAATAATCCTTTGCCTTTGATTCATCTCCCCAACTAACTTCAAATACTTTATATGGAGTTCCATTATAAGTTTCTGGTTTTTTACCATTTATTAAATCATTAACCCATGAAGCTGGAACTAGCATTTGATAATTTGCATAGCTTTCCATAGGAAGCTTATCATCTCCAGACCAATCCTTTACATCATATTTATATAGATTCTTTACTCCATTTTTAGTTAAATATTCTGCTACCTTGTCAGCATCTTTACCATTAGCATCATACAAAACCACATTTTTTTCTGCTGTAATTCCTTTTGTTTTTAACGCATCTTGTAATCTTTTTTCTTTATCCTTTTCTTTATCTTCAACGTTCAACCAATTTGCTGAAAAATCTGTAGCACCTTTAATGTGTCCGCCCCTTTTAACTCCTTCTATTTTCCAACCATTAAAAGCATCATTGTTTCTTGTATCTACTATAATCCAATCCTTTTTACCGATCTTGTCCTGTAAATCTTTCGTAGTTATAGTTTTAGGTTTTCCTGATTCTTGTTTTGACCCTTGATTGACATTAGAACATGCAGAAAAAGATAACATACTAACTAATATAAAAAATACAGCTAATGAATATTTTTTTATCTTTTGCATCTAGATACCTCCTATTAAATTATATTAATAATAAATTATGCATTTTTTATTGTATGCATTTATTTATGTATTTATTGTATTGTATTATAAAAATATAATACAATAACAAAATTTTATAATTAACTGTTCATCTATAACTTAAATATATAGATAACATTTTAACATATTGTAAATTTAGTGTAAACAACATAATTATTGGTTTCAGTTAGGGTTTTGACAGCATCTAACGCTTAGAAATCAGTGCCATTGAGTAAAAATTTTTTTCTGCGTGAACCTGCTCTGATTAATAGGACCAATTTTATTATAATTTATATAATATTTTAAAATACATTTTATAAAATTGAAAAATTCAATAGGAAAACTCAATTCAGATATATGAATGTTTTTTAATGTTATTTTTTAAAAAAATATATTAGATTAATAAATTATTTATATTTATTTGATTTTAATATGTATTTGTTAAATAATTACGGATTTAACTAGCAAAATAAATAAACTTTAAATTTATTTATGATTTTTTTCAAAAAAAACTTGCATTCTTATAGGGTAAGCGTTTAATATAATATATATAGTATTTAAATTTATATATATGCAAAAATAAGAATAAAAATAAAGAGTCCAAATTAAAATCAATAGTGCCAATATATATTTTATTGAAGGGTTGTGAATTGGGGATACTGGTTGTTTTTTCTACCTCGGTAAAAAAATCTGCAAGTTTGATTACCTTTATCATTTAAAACTCCTTTTATTCCCACTTTCTCAATTCAATTATAGTATTTTATATAAACAGATTTCTTGGTTTCAGGCGTAATTTACAATTCATGTAAACTTTAATTAAATTTATCCAAAATTTATTATCAGTCATCTTTCTACTTCAAAATTATTAGTACTGCTTAGTTGTTAGATAAACTATCATTTTATTTCCATACAACTAGGCTATTGGGGGATATAGTATGTTAGACGTGAATTCATTTAAAATAAGCCCTATGGGTGATTCTGCTATTATAATAAATTTTAGTGACACTATTAATATTCACACCCATATAAAAATAAAAAGCTTGTGTGGATACTTAGACAAGTATCCTTTTGAAGGAATAATTGAATATGTTCCTGCTTTCGTCACTCTAACAATTTTTTATGATCCTTTAGTAGTTATAAAAAGTGTTAGGGATAAAACTATTCAACAATATAAATCTCCTTTTCATATTGTTGAAACTTTAATAAAAGGTATATTATCCAAACTTGAAGATAGTATAACTGATAAACCTAGAACTATAGAAGTACCTGTATGCTATGGTGGTGAATTTGGTCCAGATTTAAACTTTGTGGCAGAATATAATAATCTTTCTATTGAAGAAGTTATTCATATTCACTGCAATTCAAAGAATAGAGTATACATGATTGGCTTTTCTCCAGGATTTCCATACCTTGCAGGTATGTCTAATAAAATTGCTACTCCTAGGAAAGAAAGTCCAAGATTGTGTATTCCTGAAGGTTCTGTGGGAATAGCTGGAAGCCAAACTGGAGTATATCCTATTTCTACCCCAGGTGGTTGGCAACTTATAGGTAAAACTCCATTAAAGCTTTTTAATCCAGAAAATGAAATACCTACTTTACTTATGGCTGGTGATATTGTTAAATTTACTTCTATTTCTCAGGAAACTTACTTTGAATTAAAACAACTGAAATAAGGTGGCGTAAAAATGTCAATAGAAATTCTTAGCTCTGGTCTTTTAACCTCTATACAAGATTTAGGAAGATATGGTTTTAGGAAATATGGAGTAATTGTAAGTGGAGCAATGGATCCATTAGCTCATAGAATAGCTAATATGTTAGTTGGCAATGAGGATTCTGCAGCAACCTTGGAAATAACTTTAATAGGACCTAAAATTTTAATAAAAGATGACTCACTAATTTCAATTTGCGGTGGTAATTTATCACCACAAATAAATAACTGTAATGCTCCTATGTGGAGGCCTATATATGTTAAAGCCGGTAGTACTTTAAGTTTTGGGAAATGTCTATGTGGCACTAGAAGCTATATAGCTTTTTCTGGATCATTTAATGTTAAAGAAGCAATGGGTAGTAAAAGCACCTATCTTCGTGCTGAACTAGGCGGATTTCATGGTAGGCAGCTAAAACAAGGAGATATTCTTGATGTAAATAAGCCTTCCTCTAAAGGAATTAGGATAATTTCTAAATTGTTAGACTACACTAATTTAAATATTTTTTATAGTACCAACTGGTTTGTAGGCGGACCTTTGGTTCCAAACTACAGAAATTGTCCTACAATAAGAGTACTTAAAGGAACTCAATTTAAATATTTTAACGAAGAAAGCCAAAAAAACTTTTTTAATAATAAATTCACCATTACACCTGAGTCCGACAGAATGGGTTATAGACTTAAAGGAATGAACTTAAAATTAGAAGTTCCTTTAGAGATGATATCAGAAGCTGTCTCTTTAGGAACTATTCAAGTTCCACCAGATGGTAATCCTATTATGCTCTTAGCTGATAGACAAACTACAGGTGGCTATCCCAAAATTGCTGAAATCATTACAGTGGATATACCTCTTGCAGCTCAGCTAAAACCTGGTGATACTGTCATGTTTACTGAAATTTCTATCAATGAAGCTCAAAACTTATACATAGAAAGAGAGAATAATGTAATTTTTCTGAAAACATTCTTCAAATTAAAAATGGAATAGGGTGATTTTTATGTACAAAATAGATTTAAATTGTGATATGGGTGAAAGCTTTGGCTCATATACCATAGGAAATGATACTGAAATTTTAAATTACATAAGTTCTGCAAATATTGCTTGTGGATTTCATGCTGGTGATCCTAATATTATGAATAATACTGTGAGACTAGCACTAGAAAAAAATGTCTCCATTGGAGCTCATGTTGGTTTTATGGATTTGATCGGTTTTGGAAGAAGGAATATAGATATATCTCCATTAGATGCTTATAACATAGTAATTTATCAAATTGGAGCTTTATATGGGTTTGTAAAGGCAGAAGGCGGAAAAATGAGCCATGTAAAACCTCATGGTGCTCTTTATAATATGGCTGCTAAGGATAAGCACTTAGCAGAAGCTATAGCACAAGCTATTTATAAAATTGATTCAGAACTTGTTTTATTTGGGCTTTCGGGAAGTGAATTAATAAAGGCTGGTGAAAAGATAGGTCTTAAGGTTGCAAATGAAGTTTTCTCAGATAGAACCTATATGGAAGATGGATCATTAACCTGTAGAAAAGAAAAAAACGCTCTAATAATAGATGAAAACATAGCAATAACTAGAGTAATTAGAATGATAAAGGAAGGTAAAGTTACTTCCATTAAAGGAACTGATGTAAATATAAAAGCTGATACTATCTGCATCCATGGAGATGGAAAACATGCTTTAAATTTTGCTAAAAAAATAAAATACAGCTTAGAAAATGAAGGAATAATTACAGCTTAAGGAGTGATTACTATTGAAAGATAAAATGAGCACTAAAAATTGGAATGCAGTCTTAGGTGCAGCATTCCTAATGGCTACTTCTGCTATTGGCCCAGGTTTTTTAACTCAAAGTACGGTATTTACTCAAAAACTTGGAGCAAGTTTTGGCTTTATAATCTTAACATCTATAATTTTAGACATAGGTGCTCAACTTAATATATGGAGAATTATTGTAGTTGCAAAAAAACGTGGCCAAGATATTGCTAATATGGTTTTACCTGGTCTTGGATACTTTGTTTCCTTGTTAGTAGTTATGGGTGGGCTTGCATTTAATATAGGTAACATAGCCGGTGCTGGTTTGGGTTTAAATGTTATGTTTAATATTGATACTAAAACTGGTGCAATTATCAGTGCTTTAATTGCTATTGGTATTTTTGTTATAAAGGAAGCCGGCAAAGCAATGGATGGTTTTTCACAAATTATGGGGGTAATAATGATAGCTCTTACAATATACATAGTTGTTACAGCTAATCCCCCTATGGGAACTGCAGTTGTTAAAACTTTCATGCCTGACACCATAGATGTTATGTCCATTGTAACTTTAGTTGGTGGTACAGTAGGTGGTTATATAACATTTGCTGGTGGACATAGGCTTTTAGATTCAGGATTAAAGGGTGAGGAAGATCTTCCTAAAGTTAATAAGGGGTGTATGTCTGGTATCGGAATTGCATCTCTTATGAGAATTTTAATATTTTTAGCTGCACTTGGTGTTATATCTCAAGGATTAAAACTAGATCCTTCAAATCCACCTGCTTCAGTATTTAAATTAGCTGCAGGTGATATCGGATATAAAATATTTGGAATTGTAATGTGGTCTGCATCTATAACCTCAGTTATTGGAGCTGCCTATACTTCTGTATCTTTTATAAAAACTTTTGGAAAATCTATCGCTAAAAATGAAAAAGGCATAATTGTATTATTTATAATTTTATCCACAATTATTTTTATAATTATTGGACAACCAATTAAAGTTCTAGTTCTAGTAGGTGCTCTTAACGGTTTAATTCTTCCTGTAACTTTAGGAACTATGCTTGTTGCGGTTTATAACAAAAAAATCGTTGGCAGTTATAAACATCCTTTTTGGATGACTATTTTTGGTGCTTTTGTAGTTATAATAATGTCTTATTTAGGAATTAGCACTCTTATTAATCAGCTTCCAAAATTATTTATATAAACAGAAATTCAACTAAAAATACATCCACTTAAGACGTGGATGTATTTTTAGTTTTACCATCCCTTAGCTATTTCCAAAACCTCATCAGGTATATCTCCTTCTAAATAGTCATTAATGGCTTCTTCAATTATATTCATTCCTTTATCTAATTGCTCTTTTTCTATTACAAGTGGTGGTTGAATTCTAAGTACATTTTCTGCAAAAAAAGTTACCATGAGACCTTTTTCCCAACATCTATAGCATATCTTAGCTGCTGCTTCATGATTTCTAATCTTACTTTTTTTATCAATTACTAAATCTACTCCTATAGAAAGCCCTATACCTCTTACATCTCCTATAATTTTGTACTTTCTTTTCATATTATTAAAACGTTCCTTTACATACATACCTAAGGTTTCACTTCGTTCCAAAAGTTTTTCCTCTTTTATAACGTCTATAGTAGCCAGTGCAGCCCTACAGCACAATGCATTTCCACTGGTTGTAAAGGCATGTCCCAAAGAACATAACGATGTCATTATTTCTTCTCTTCCTACTATAGCACTTAAAGGCATTCCTGAAGCTATTGATTTCCCCATAATTATTGCATCTGGAATTATTCCAAAATTTTCAATACCAAACCATTTTCCTGTACGTCCAAAGCCTTGCTGTACTTCTTCACTTACAAATAAAATACCGTTTTCTTTGCATATTTTATACAATTCTTCAATATATTCTTTAGGCGGTACCACAAGTCCCGCATCTCCTGCTATTGGTTCCATTATTACCGCTGCCACTTCTTCTGGTGGCAAATAGCATTTAAATGCAGTTTTTAACTGTTGAAGACATTCCATATTACAAGTTTTAGGTTTATGATTAAAATCACATCTATAACAATCTGGATAAGGTATATGATGTATATCCGGTAAAAGAGGTCCTACTTTCTTTCTAATAGCAGGGCTTATAGCTGTTAAAGAAAGTGCTCCATAAGTAGTTCCATGGTAAGACTTTATAAAAGATATTATTTTACTCCTGCCAGTATAACTTCTTGCTAACTTAATCATGCCATCATTAGCATCCGACCCACTAAGCCCGAAAATTACTTTTTTACTGAAATTTCCCGGTGTTATATCTATAAGTTGATTTGCCAAATCTACTAGAGACTTATTATACATGTAAACTGGGGTGTAATGTATATAATTTTCCATTTGTTCACTTATTGCTTGTATTATTTTAGGATGGCAATGCCCAGTATTTATTGCTGCTGCACTACTTAAAAAATCAATATATTTATTTCCATCTTCATCTTCAATAACCGCTCCTTTTCCAGACTTAACTGCTAATGGATAATACGGTGCTCTTCCTGCTGACGAAACAACCTTTTCATCTTCTTTTACTATGTCAATACATTTATTTCTTTTTTCCATATACAAACATCCCCTCCCTTAATATAATGCAACAAAACATTACTTTCTTTCATAAATATATGTTTAATAAATGTATTATAGCATGAAAATTCTATAAATTCTATATTTTCTAAAAATAGCGGCAAATTTTTACTGTTGCTCTTGTACTACTTACTTTAGGCTGTACTACCTTACCTACTAATCCAATTTACAAAAATTTTATCACCTATTGGTATATCCTTAATAATTTCAACTAAAATTCACTTCATAAACGCAATTACACCAACTTTAAAGTTGGTGTAATTATAATTAATGTATTGGTTTTTTCTTATACCTTTTTCCTGTAACTTCAACGCTCCCTATAGTTACTAGGGCATTTTCATCAAATCCGCTTACAATAGTTTTTAGCTTTGCTATTTCCAAACGTGTTACAACTACATAGATAACATTTGTAGGTGCCTTTTTGTAACCACCCTTTCCCGGAAGTAAAGTTACTCCTCTTCCTAACCTATCCATTAAAGCTTCAGTTATAGCCTTATGCTTTTCTGAAATAATAAATACTGCCTTTGACTCATCCACGCCCTCAACTACAATATCAATTACCTTGAACGCAATAAAATAAGCAATTAAAGAATACATTGCTCTATCCCATCCAAAAACAATACCTGCTCCACCTAATATGAATAAATTAAAAAACATGACAATTTCTCCAATTGAAAAAACTGTGCTTTTATCAAATATTATAGCAATAATTTCAGTTCCATCTAAAGAACCTCCATTTCTTATTATAATACCGACTCCAATTCCTACTATTATTCCACCAAAAACCGCTGCTAATAGAATATCATTGGTTACGCCTGGAATAGGCCCAAGAGTTGTTACTCCAATCGAGAAAAATATTACAGATATTAATGTTGAAAGTGTAAATGTTTTTCCTATTTGTTTATATCCTACTATAAGAAAAGGAATATTTAATATAAATATAAATGTTCCTAGAGAAATACCAGTTAAATGACTAAAAATAATTGATATACCAGTTACGCCACCATCGATTATATTATTTGGTATTAAAAATGTTTCTAAACCAACAGATGCCAGAACTGCCCCTAATAACATAAATAAAACTTTGTTGGCTATTTTAAAAATTTTATGAGATTTTTTCATCATATCTACCTCCTAATATTATTATACATTATAATGTATAATAACTAAAAACTTTTATTGACATATGAAGAACATAATCCCTATAATTTACTCTCAACTGTATTATTATACTTAAATATAAATGCAATTAAATATTTCATTTACAATATTATTATTCATTACAAATAAGATATAGTAAAGTATTTGCTACATTTTACGATAATTAAGCATAAGTTTTAGTATATTTTTAATTAAATACAATAAATTCATAAAACTGTATAACTGATTTTATCTTATTTGCTGGAATTTCACACTTAAAATTTTTAACTGTACTAATATACTTACTAAATTATTTAGCTTTTCAATTCTAATCATTAATAAAAATGGAGGTAATTTCATGTTAAAAAATGTGAAAATAACAACTGCAATTATTATTATCTGGACAATCTCTTTAATATCTACACTTTCATTGGGAATTATAGGACTTAAAAACATGGGTAGTATGAATAAAAGTTTGGATACTATTTATAGTGAAAATTTAACAGGAGTTATAGAGTTAGCAAATATTAATGGGACCTTCGGGGTTATGAGAAATGCTTTCACAAAATTATTAGACAGAAAATATGATGACGCTTACATAAAAGCCATTGAAGAATGTGATAAAGAAATTCAATATATTCTTAAGGATTACATTTCTTCAGGTATGACTAAAGAAGATAATATTAAAATCAATAAGTTTCAAAAGGATTACGCAGAATACAAGGGCATTGTAGAACCTGTAAAAAAATTAAAACTAGAAAACAAGGAAATCCCTCACGAAATTATATTAACTTTAGGCAAATTAGGTGATGAACTAAGTTTACAGTTAAAAGATAATATTGAACTTAATAAATCGCAAGCAGAAAAAATAAATACAACTAACTCTTATAATTACAATAAAATCAAAATATTATTTATTATAATATTATTTGTTGTGTTAGGAATTTTAAGCATTACTTCTTTCATTATGCTTTCTATTATTAAATCTTCTATAAAAAATTTGACTTCTGCACTAAAAACAGTTTCCTCTGGTGATTTCACAGTAAAAATAGATACGTCATCCACTAATGAATTTGGTGTAATGAATAGGGAACTTTCATCCACTATACATTCAATATCAAAAATGTTAGAAGGTATTAAAAAAAATACAAATACTATTAATGAACAGGCTATATCATTGTCTGCAGTTTCAGAAGAAATGTCTTCATCTTCCAATGAAGTATCTACTGCTGTGCATGAAATAGCTGAAGGTTCAACCTCTCAAGCTGGAGAACTAATTCAAATGGCTGGAACTTTAAATGATTTTGGACAGACAATTGCTAAAATTGTTGTATCTGTTGAAAATGTAGATGCAGATGCTAAAAACATAAACAGCATGGCTAAAAGTAGTAATAAGGACTTAAACAACCTGGTAAAATCCGTTAATAACATAAGTTCATCCTTTGAAGATGTAAGCACAAAAGTAGAAACTCTAGGAATAAGCGTTAAGAAAATTAACGAAATTACTGAACTTATTAACAGCATAGCTGATAAAACTAATCTTTTAGCACTTAATGCAGCTATTGAGGCAGCAAGAGCTGGTGAATCTGGTAAAGGTTTTGCAGTAGTAGCTGATGAAATTAGAAAGCTAGCTGAGCAAAGTAAATCTTCTTCATCAGAAATCAATAATCTAATCACAATAATTTCTAGTGAAACAGGTAGAACTATTGATAATACAAATAAAGTAAATACTGAACTTAAAAATCAAGTAACAATAATAGATCATTCTATACTATCTTTTAAAGACATAATTAGTGGTATAGAAAATATACTTCCATTAATTTCTCATGTCAACGTTGAAGTAAAAAACATTAATGAAGAAAAGAATGGTATCATTAATAAAATTGAAACTGCTTCAGCTGTTGCAGAAGAAAATTCCGCATCTTCAGAAGAAATATCTGCTTCTTCAGAGCAAATAAATGTTTCTTCACATGAAGTAGCAACCAGTGCTGAAAGTCTTGCATATATTGCTAATAAGACCTTAGATGATGTTAATAAGTTTAAACTGTAATTAATATGCCTGTCATGGATATCCGAAATATATTGTGTACCTTCGGATATCCTATTATTTTTTATATGAACATATTTCTAAGCCTCAGATGGATTTTATCTTCCACCTGATTTAAGATTTAAGTTACACTTTAAAAACCTCTGCATTCTCAAGTGCACTGTAATGAGCATACCCACCTATATGAAGTGGTGTATCTCCTATTTCCGGATCTACATGCATACCACCCATACAAGGATAGCTGTGCCAAAATTTTGCCACTGATTTCTTTGCTTCTTCGCCAATTTTTTTACCTATTAAGTGCTTTGCTATATTATATCCATTTCCACATGGAGCAGAA
>CAZKOJ010000019.1:0-36651 GCA_964554365.1 uncultured Clostridium sp.
TTACCTACCTATTATCATCATTGATGTAAAAATACATACTAGTAATTTTTATCAACTACCTGTGAAATCTTAAAGTAACTGAAGTTTAGTTTTTGTATAAAATTAAAAGAGCCTGTCTTTCAGACTCTTTTTAATAAGTAGTAAATAGTCAAGTTAATAAAAAGTAGATTATTAACCATCATTTCGTTAATAATCTACTTTTTTCTGCTTGGACTTTGTTATCTATAAGTTGAAGATTATTCTCTTTTACTATTGTTATTATTAAATCTGCATAAATTTGATTACCTTGTTTATCTTCTTTAGTACTATATCCAGCTTTTTCTATAGCTTTTGCTTGTTCTGTATAGTGTATTGCTGAAAAAACACCTTTTTCTTTATATCTCCTATTATTAGAAAGAAATTTCCCATAATCCTTTAAAGAATCACCTTTGCTAGCATAAGCTCTAAATGAGTCATTTATAATTTTATTGTAATACTCTGAGGTTTTCATAACTATATGATTTCCCTTCCAACTGCTGTCAGCTTTTATTCCAAATAAATTATTGCCTTTAGAAGTAAGTTCTGATTTTCCCCATCCTGATTCCAATATAGCTTGAGATATAGTTATTGATGGCAAAACTCCATATTTATTGTATATTTCAATAGCTTGTGGGGTCAGTTCATCTATAAATTTTCCATAAGAGGAGTCTTCAATTAAATGACTGTTTAAAGCTACGAATTTTAAATCTTCTAAGTATTTATGAACCTTTTCTTTCTCTTTCTTCTCAAAGGACAACTTGTCCAAAATTTCATCTAAATTTACTAACTTATAATTACTCTTTCCAATATTATTACCAGATGTATTTTTTGCTACAAACATATCTGCCAATTGTTTTAATTTTTCCTTGTCCACCTTTGAAAAATCATTTTTATATCTAACTCCATCAATAGCCGCAAGTTCTTTCCAATTCACTTGAACTTTACCCTTGCTGGCATCATCTGCCGTATTAATATAAAGATTTACATTTATACCTTTTACATTAACATGATTATTTTTAGCTATAAAATATTTAGCTACATTGAAAACTTGCCATAAAATAATTAATACAATAATTATTTTAAATATAGTTTTTATTTTTTTTATCATTAAGTTTCTCCCTGTATTTAAAGTTAAATTTATATCAGTATACTACATAATGATAATATTTTGTAGTATTATTAAAAAACTTATCATCTTTATACGCATTTTGTAAAATATAGGTTATTTAATAGTCTCCTCTTCCTTGACCTGTTACTTGAACTTTTATCTTCACCTTTATGTTTGATTTGGATACCACATCATTCCAATCAATATTTTTATTCTTTTGTCTATGAACACATTTAAGTTATAATAAGATATATATATATCCATTAAGAGGTAAAGGAGATAGAAATATGAATATAAAAACCTTACATCATATCTGTATTCAAACTGAAAAATATAAGGAATCATTAGAATTTTATACTAAAGTTTTAAGGTTTCAGTTGATACAAGAAACTCCAAATTTTCATAAAAGAGATTTTAATACTTGGCTAAAATTAGGGTCACTTATGATAGAACTACAAACTTCTAAAAAAGGACAAGAATTAAAAGAAAGAGACCGTCTAAGTGAGGGCATAGCCCATATGTGCTTTTTAGTAGACAATATACATCATGAGTATGATGCATTAAAAAAACTAGGTTGTATAAACTTCAAGACTAAGCACGGGAAAGAATTATATAAGGTTGAAAGCTCTTATTTATTTAAAATAAAAGCCCCTGAAGGAACTGAAATAGAATTCAGAGATAAGGATAAAATATAAAGTTTTATAGGTAGTGTACGATAATTTAAGATACTATAATATTTTTACAGGTTGTGAAAACTATGGATAGCTTTATAGAAGAACTAAAAGAAAAAAAAGTTATATGCAAAGATGATATTGAAACTTTAAAGAACTATATAAACAAAAAATATTCTAAAAATAAAAGTTCTGAAAGAGCCAGTATGCTCTCCAACACGGTTCATAATATACTTTATACACAATTAGAGGGTATACCTGATATGTACAAGTCATCTATTAAAGTAACTACGTTAAAAAATACCTTTGTACAAAATAAATCCTCAATCACAATGTATGATATATTTGATTCCTGCTTAATCCAAAATGATTTAAAGGCAATATCTCCAAGCTTGTTAACAGATTGGATTAACTTGCACATAAGTAATAAAATTGAAGAGAATGACCTTGAACCTTATTTTAAGGATGAAAAACAACTTAATATTAACAATATAGAGAATGCTACAGATATTACTGCTGAAGATGTTAATAACACAGAGGTTAATGCTATAGCTATTAATACTGTATGGACTACTAATATAAAAATTAATATTCTAAAAGCTTTAAAAAATAAGCATAGAAATATAATGCTTTGCAGCATTATATTTTTTATTATAGGTTTGTATTCTTTAAATAAATTATCAACTTATAATATTAGTGCTAAAAACAGTTTGAATTTTTATTGTTCAACAAAAAATACTGCTTTAGAGAATTCTGTTGAAGTTTCTAATGTTAAGTTTCCAAATTCTCATCTTCCAGAATACATGAAGTACAAAAGCATAGATGAAAATAAATTAAAATCTTTTTTGGTTAGCCGTAAGTCTCTACTCCAAAAAGAACCTTACTTTTCAACTATACTTTCTACTGCAAAACAGTTTAATTTAAATCCAATTATACTATTTGCAATAACAGGTCAAGAACAAAACTTTGTACCTGACGATATTGATAACGCTAATAAAATTGCCAATAACCCTTTTAATGTTTTTCATAGTTGGCAGGAATATAATACAAATATAGATGACTCATCTAAAATAGCTGCAAGAACTGTTATTAACTTATCTAAAGAGCTTCCAAAAGATGAAGATCCCTTTTTATGGATAGGTAAAAAATATGCGGAAGATAAAGCATGGGGTAAGGGTGTAAAATCTATATTTAAAAATTTAAATGAAAAGTGCCAGTTACCTGAAAAATAATATTAAAGCATATGAAAGAAAATAGACTAGCATACTGACTAGTTATTTTCTTTCATATGCCTAATGTAACTGGCACTATTTTTAATAATAGTCCGTATTTATTTCTTCTTTAGAAATTTGTTTATCTTTTTCATAAGTAATTTTATAAGCTTTTGCCATACGTACAATTTTACCTCCTTTATTTACATTCTGCACACTATTTACAATTTCATATTTTCTTTCTCCGCACTTAGGATTTGAATAAATATTGAACATCAAATTCTTATCGTTTATTAAAGACTCTATATATATAGGATAGGAAAGTATATTTTTAAACTTATAATCAATGCTTCCATAATCTACTGTAGCATCCATACCAAGCCCAACATATCCAACTTGAATGCTGTGGTGTTGTCTTTCTGTAGGCAGTATATTCATCCTCAATATAGCGTTATGAAGAGTAGTAGATACCTGACACACGCCTCCTCCTAGTCCTGATTCAAATTTGTCTCCTACAATAACAGTTGCTGGTTTATATCCATTTTTTTCTGTTCTCTCTCCCACTATTTTATTAAAACTAAATATTTCATTTGGCATTACAAGAATACCATTCAAAGATTTTGCAGCAACAGTAACATTATTAGCTCTACTACTAGATGAGGATGCAAATTTAGTGCTAAAACTTGTGATTTTCGTATCAATTTTTTCTAATTCTGATTTTTTTATTTTTGGATTTACTTTATTTATTTCACCACTAATTACAACATCCTTTATAGCCTTATTGCTAATTCCTTCATCAATGTCTTTTAGGAGTTTTTCTCTATTTAGTGCTTGTCCTTGTTTTTCTTCTGAAATTTTAAATTCATCACTATTAGTTTTACTAATAGATGCTTCTACTACATTTTCATCAAACTTTTTTTCAATTTCTTTCATTATCTGTTCAATTTCTTTTTTATCATATTTATATTTTAAGTTAAACTCTTTCTCTCTGCCTTGTTTTATAACTTTATATTTACCATATGTATCTTTATCTTTATCCTTTCCATATTGAAAAGCAGTTTTTACAGTATCTTCTATATTATAGTCTATATTTAGCTTTGAATAGTTTATTGTGTAAGTTTTATCTTGAATTTTAATTACTATATTTTTCTTTAGCATTTCTTTTTCGTATTTATTTTTCAATAAATTCACAGCTTCTTCTTTAGTTTTACCCGCTAACTTTATATTCTCCACCTTTACTCCCGTATATATAAGCTTTTCATATTTATTTACAATAAAATAAACAAATGATATATGTATCAAATATGTTGTAATACTTAGTATAAAAAGTGCTCTTGCCATTTTCTTTTTATTAATTTTAATTCTTTTTCTTTTTATATTTTTTTTCTCATTAGTTGCAGTTTCTAACATTTATATTGTGCGACCTCCCTCAACGTGAATTTTTTAATAACTATATGGGTAAGACTATAATATGAAAAATTAATAATCTTTTATGTGAATATTTTTGTTTTACAACATAATATTACTACAATCTTTTCAAAAAATAGTTACAGTATAGTTACAAATTTATATATTTTAAATCAACGTTAACATCTATTTATTACTAATCTTAACATAGATTATCCCTTTATTTCGTAATAAATGCTGTAATTTAGCTTTTTCTTAATTTTAACATGTTTTAATATACTATTTTAGTTGTTTATAATATAATTAACCTATAAAAGCACTTTATACTGAATTAAAGTTGCTTTTATATTAAATTTTAAGGAGTTGGTATTATGGGATTTAACATTAAAGATAATATTGTTTGGGTTGGAAAGACAGACTGGGAATTAAGAAAATTTCATGGTGAAGAACTGTCTACATACAAAGGTTCTACTTATAACTCTTATCTTATTTGCGATGAAAAAACTGTTTTAATTGATACAGTATGGAATCCTTATGATAAGGAATTTGTTGCTAATTTAAAGAAAGAAATTAATTTAAATAAAATTGATTATATTATTGCAAATCATGGTGAAATAGATCACAGTGGTGCTTTAAAAGAATTGATGAGGGAAATTCCAAATACTCCAATATATTGTACAGCAAATGCAATTCAATCCCTAAAAGGCCAATATCACGAAGATTGGAATTTTGTTCCTGTAAAAACAGGAGATAAATTAAATTTAGGAAGTAAAGAAATTATATTTATAGAAGCAAAAATGCTTCATTGGCCAGACTCCATGTTTTCATATTTAACAGTAGACAATATTCTCTTCAGCAATGATGCTTTCGGTCAACATTTTGCTTCAGAAGCTATGTATAATGATTTAGTAGATCAATCTGAACTATATGTAGAATGTATAAAATATTATGCAAATATATTAACTCCTTTCAGTAAGCTAGTAAAAGATAAAATCAATGAAGTTTTAGGTTTTAATTTGCCTGTAGATATGATTTGCCCTAGTCATGGTGTAATATGGCGTGATAATCCTCTACAAATAGTAAATCAATATATGAAATGGGCAGACAACTATCAAGAAAATCAAATTACAATTTTGTATGATTCTATGTGGGAAAATACAAGAAAAATGGCTGAAGCTATAGCAAAAGGAATTAAATTGTCCGACAGTAATGTTATAATTAAATTATTTAACGTTGCTCGTTCTGATAAGAATAATGTTGTTACTGAAATATTTAAATCTAAGACTATTCTAGTTGGTTCCTCTACAATTAATAATGGATTTTTATCTTCCATTGCTGGAATTCTAGAAGAAATTAGAGGACTTTCGTTTAAAAATAAAAAAGCTGCAGCCTTTGGAAGTTACGGTTGGGGCGGTCAATCAGTTAAAATGATTACTGATGAATTAAAAAAAGGCGGCTTTGAAATACTAAATGATGGAATAAAAACACTTTGGACTCCAGATGAAGAAGCCATTGAACAATGTATTGATTTTGGCAAAAAAATCGTAGAAGCTTTAGAGTAATATATCAATAAGATAGGGGTGCATATTCAAAACTTTTAATATGCACCCCTACTTTTAATAAAATTCCTTAAGTAAATTCCCAAAAATCCAAACTTAAATTTCCATATTGATATATACTTTTCATTAGATTGGGTTTTTTATTGCTGTGACCTGCTCCCATAGCAATCAATAAAGGTATAAAATGTTCATTTCTAGGTACTGCCAATTGTGAACTTGGTGCATTTTTTTCATAGTTAAATATTTGATTTAAATCCCATTCATACACTTTTTCTTTAATCCATTGATTAAAATTATAAGCCCATGAATCAACATCATTTTCAGAACTATTTCTTAATCTACGAAGATTATGGACTATGCCTCCACTACAAATAATCAGCACATCATCTTGTCTCAATGATTCTAATGCTTTTCCAATTTCATACTGTTCTTCATTTGATAGCTCAGTATTTACCGACATGGTTAATACTGGTACTTTCGCTTCTGGGTACATCATATTTAGAATGGTCCATGCTCCATGATCTATTCCTCTCTTATAATTTACTTTACTTTCAATATTATTTATTTTAAACAGATTTTGCACCTTTAGTGCTAGTTCTTTATCTGAAAAACAATCATATTTAATTTTATATAACTCTTTAGGGAAACCATAAAAGTCATATATCATCTCGTAATGTTCTGCTGCGCCTATACATTGAGTTTTGTTTTCCCAATGAGCTGAAAATATTATTATAGCTTTAGGTTTGTTTATAGTATTTCTGTATCCTTTTAAAAATTCTGTATATTCATTTTCCTCAAGTATAATGTCTGGACCACCATGACCTACAAATAAACATGGAATCATTTTGCTACCTCCCCTTTATACTATAAGATTAATTGCATTATTAACAAAAGAAGCTTGATTAGGATAGTGCTTGTATAGATTTATGATTTGTTTTACTATTTGCATGTTCAATTTTCATATTGAATGTAATTTAAAGGTTTATCCTCCTATATTTTATCATAAATTAAATTTCAACGTATATATTAATTTCATACGCCTAATAAAAATATTATTTTTCATAAAAAATCAGTAACTTTCTGTGCTTAATGTAGTTATTACCTCATAAAGCCACAAAAAATTACTGATATAAATAATTAATTATTTACTTAAATTAGTTGTATCCAATAGATTTTTTAGGACAAACTGTAACGCATTCTCCACACTGTATACAATCTGGATGAGTCAAAGCATTTCCTTTATATTCGTAAGGAACTATGCCTATAGCACATTTTTTCTCACATATTCTACAAGAAACACAATTTGAATCCACATTAAGAGTTTTCTTTTTATCCCCTCTAAAGTGAGATATAACAGATGCTGTACTTCCCATAGGACAGAAGCTACACCATGTTCTATGATTAAATATAAAAGAAAGAACTACTCCAACTAAAGTAGTAACAACTATCATCCTATAAAATACCATACCAATTCCATAAGGATTTCCCCAATTATTTTTTATTCCAAAACCAAACATTGTAAACATAGTAACTATAATAAATATTCTAAAGTATTTTGATTTTAAAAGTCTTGGTATCTTTTTTGTTCCACTAAACTTTGACACTATGTTATCATAAAAATTTCCTCTAGGACATAAATTTCCACACCAGAACCTGCCTTTAAATATAGATAGAATCACTGGAGCTACCATACATATAATAGCAATAATCCCTATTCTTAAATCCAACAAACCTAACATTATAAAAGATATTAACATAACATACGAATATTTTTTCCAAAATCCCAAAAAACTTTTCATCTAATTCTCCTCCATTTTATACCCCCCTGGGGTAATATAGTATTTATTATACATACCCCCTGCCCCTATGTCAATATGATACATAATTTTTTATTTAAACTAATATTTCACTGTATTTTTATATTGACATAAAATGTATTAATTATAAGTACAAATAGATATATATATAAATACAAGAAAAATTTAAAATCGCATTGACTTTTAACTTATTAATTAGATGTTGGAGGTTTTATTATGGATATTGGAAATTACACTTTAAAAAGTACCAACGAATTAAAATATGCTGCTAAAGAACAACTAAGAAACAATTGGCTTAACGCAATAATAATATGTATTATTTGTTGGCTTTTCACAGGTTTCTTATCAAATTTGTCAGATGGAAAGGATGTTATTTCATCATTACCTTTTGTTACTGTAAATTTGGATCTCCCATTTAATGACAACTCAAAACTATTTAAGTCATTTGAACTAATAAGCTTTTTAATTGGTGGTTCATTAACTTTAGGACTATCCGCATTCTTTTTAAACTTGTCAAGAAATCAATGTGCGGACCTTAATAATTTAGCCTATGGTTTTGAACATTTTTTAAAAGCATTTTTGTTACAATTATTAACAACTTTGTTTATAATGTTATGGACTTTGCTTTTAATAATCCCTGGAGTTATCGCATCGCTTAAATATTCTATGTCTTACTATGTAATGATTGACAATCCGGAATTAAGTTCTATTGATGCTATCAATTTAAGTAAGGAAATGATGTATGGACATAAGTCAAGACTATTTTCTTTTATAATCAGCTTTATAGGATGGTTCTTATTGGGAATAATAACTTGCGGAATAGCATTCATATGGGTTGCACCTTATTATGAAGCTTCAAAGGCCAACTTCTATAAAGATTTAAAAGAAGTTTATAAAGGCTCTTCAACTATAAATTCATAGTTCATGTTTTATCCGTTGAGAATAATTTAGTATATTAAAGAATAGAAGCAGCAAAGTAAATTTTAACTGTATATAAGTTAAAGTTTACTTTGCCACTTACGCAGACATACTTATTCATATCTTAATGCTTCAATAGGATCAAGCTTTGCTGCTTTTTTAGCAGGATATATTCCAAAGAACATTCCTACTGCTGAGGAAAATAATATAACTCCTAGTACTATAATTGGAGATACTACTGGTGTTATTCCTGCAAAGCTTCCTATTAAGTAAGCTCCTAAAATTCCAACAATCATTCCAATTATTCCACCTATAAGAGATATAATTACTGATTCTGTTAAAAACTGCAAAAGTATATTTTTAGTAGTACCTCCTATAGCCTTTCTTATGCCTATTTCTCTTGTTCTCTCTGTTACAGAAACCAACATTATGTTCATAACACCAATCCCTCCTACTAGCAGGGATATGGCAGCCACTGCTCCTATAAATGCTGTGAAAATTCCTAGAACTTTATTCACCTGATCTAATTGCTTTAATGTACTTTCAGCCCTGTATACCTCCCTTCCATAAGTATTGTGCCTGTTCTCCAATATGTTTACAGTTCCATTACCTGCACTTTCTGTATCCTCTTTTGAATTTGCCACTACAGTAATTGAATCTATAAGGTTGTCATTTGGGTATAATTGTTGAATAAATGTTACTGGTGCAGAAATTATAGCAGGGACATTATCCTCTTCTCCTCCTCCAAACATACCCATTTGGCTTTTTATTACTCCTATTATAGACGCTTTTTTAGGAGAAACCTTAGATCCTAGAGTTATACTTTTACCCACTACATCCGTATATCCAAACAATGCTTTTGCAGTAGTTTCATCTATAACAACTACGGATTTACCTTCTAAGTATTCCACTGAATTAAAATACCTTCCATCTATTATCTCTAAGTTATTTATATTTGCATAATCATCAGTAGCCCCAATAAGAATTGCTCTTTTAGATTTTATTTCTGAACTTACGGTACCTTGTTTTTGCAAAGTTGGAGACACATATTTTACAGTAGGAATTCTCTCTTTAATCTGCTTTATATCATTTAATGTTATATAATCACTAGCTGATGCCTTCTGTGAATTTACTTTCACATTTACAGAAGCAGCTCCTATTTTTTCAAACTCACCAGTAATTGCATTTTGCCCACCTTGACCTAAAGACACTATAGTAATTACGGAACTAATTCCTATAATAATTCCCAGCATAGTTAGAAAAGATCTCATTTTATTTGCTCTTACACTTTCTACTGCCATTTTAAAATTTTCTTTCATATTCATAAAAATCACCTAACCCTTAAGTATCAATCTATTCTTAACTCTCCCATCACTTACATTTTCAAATTTTCTCCCATATTCATAAAAATCACCTAACCCTTAAGTATCAATCTATCCTTAACCATCTCTTCACTTACATTTTAAAATTTTCTCTCATATTCGTAAAAATCACCTAACCCTTAAGTATCAATCTATCCTTAACACTTTCATCACTTACTATTTCTCCGTCCCTAAACTTTACTATACGTTTTGTGTATTTTGCTACATCAACTTCATGAGTAACCATTATTATTGTAGATCCTTCTTTATTTAAGTCTTGAAATATTTTTAATATTTCCAAAGTAGATTTAGTATCTAAATTACCTGTTGGCTCATCTGCCATTAAAACTGCTGGATTATTTACAATAGCTCTTGCTATAGCAACTCTTTGCTTTTGCCCACCTGAAATTTCATTTGGTCTGTGGTTTATTCTTTCTTTAAGCCCAACTTTTTGTAAAGCATCTATTGCCCTTTCCTTTCTTTCATTTTCTGCAATTCCAGCATATATCATAGGTAGCTCAACATTTTCTAAAACAGTCATACGTGGTAGAAGATTAAATGATTGAAATACAAATCCAATATCTCTATTTCTTATAAGGGCAAGATCATCATCTTTTAAATTAGACACGTCCTTATTGTTTAATATATAGCTTCCTTCATCCATTTTATCTAAGCACCCTAATATATTCATAAAAGTAGATTTGCCTGATCCTGAAGGCCCCATTATAGAAGTAAACTCACCCTTTTGTATCTTAAGAGTAACTCCCTTTAAAGCTTTAAAGCTTATTTCTCCAGTCTTATATATTTTAACTACATCCTTTACTTCAAGCATAGAAATCTCTCCTTATAAAGTTTCTTTAACTTTTGAGCCTTCACCAATAGCAGCGCTAGGGTTTAGAATAACCTTATCCTTTTCTGTAAGCCCTTCAGTAACTTCTACTTCTATATCTGATTTAACCCCTATCTTAATTTCCTTCTTATTTGCTTTGCCACCATTTATTATAAAAACGGAACTCTTACCTGATTTATCAGTTTTTATAGCCTCTACAGGTATTTTCATTACATTTCCTTTAAAAGCTGTAAGTATATCTACGTCCACATCAAAATCTATCTTCAAATTCTCTGGTTTATCCAAAATATCTATATCTGCAGCAAGGGTAGTATCATTAGTTCCTGGCGTAAGACTTTTTACAGCTGCAGGATTTATAAATGCTACTTTGCCATTATAAGACCTACCAGAACTCCTTACCACGGCTTCCTGTCCTACTAATACTTTATCTGCATCATATTTACCCAGGAATACCACTGCTTTTAGATTATTTAAGTCTTGCACAATCACTATAGGCTGACTAGGATTTGCAACTGCACCTTCAACTCCATTTAAAGCTGTTACCACTCCATCTATTTGTGATACCACTCCTGTTTTTACGCTATTCAACTTAGAATTTGCAGCATCTAAAGAAGCTTTAGCTAGTTCTGCAGAGTTATCTAGCTCTTGTATTTTTGCATCAGATATAGGTTGAATGGAGTCTCTCTGTTGTTTTAAAGCAGGTAACGCTGCTTTAACAGATGGATCATTACTCTTTTCTGCTTCTTGTATTCTAGCATCTAAATCACTGCTTTTAGAATTAACACTATTTCGTTGACTTACTATTTCCTGTTTTTGAAGAAGGGCATTATTATATTGTAGTTGGGCCTGTTTAGCTTGAGTATTTAAATCTGTTAAATCATAGGTTATAAGGTTTTGTCCATTTTTAACTTTATCCCCTACAGATACGTTTATCTTTTGTATTTTCAATTGACTAGGGTAATATTCTTTGCTGTTTTTAGATTTTAATATTGCTGTAGTTGAAAGATAGGCTTTTATATCTCCTTTTTTTACTATAGAAGCTTTTACTTGTTTAATTTGAGACTTATTTTTGCTATATATTCCAAAAAATACAATTACAACCACTACAACCATAGCCGTTACTATTATTGTTAATCTGTTCTTCATAAATTTTCTCCTTTTCCTCATAAGTTAACTAACATTCAGCTGATACCTAAATAAAATTTAACAGAGGTCTTAGCTGTAAATTACACATGAACTAAGTTTCTTTTTATATTTTTAGTAATTTAAAGCTTTATATGCATTATGTTTTAAACTTAATTTATAAATAAAAAAGTTACTACTCAGTAATTACCCAAAAGAAATGCCTATGCTAATAAAATAACAGCAACGCAAATAGAGGCTTTTTTACAAGCCTCTAAACATACAATTTAATATTAGGTAGATATCACTTTAGAATTTTTTCTAATTTACACTCAAATTTCAACTTAACTATCATTTGTGCTATTCTATCTGCAACTGTTGGTATTCCTAAAATTCTAATGCCACCGATTTTCTTCGGAATTCCTACTGCTTTTACTGGTGGATGAAAATATGTGCCAGAAGACACTCTGTTCTATATCTTGTATAGTTTGTCTTTGAGATTTTTATCAATAGATACAATATAATTAATATTTTTTAGTAGCATTACCAATTCAACTTTTTATTTTACAGAATTAAAGTTAATTAATAAGAAAATGTCTCATCCAATTTGTTGTAATTGGTTTGAAAAATGGTAATAAAGAAAGTAAAACCCCTGAAGTACCTTCTAACAATGATATATCATCTTTTTCAACTAATTTACTTTTTTCACTATATGGATGATCATAATCAATATTAGGAAAAACAAATTTTGCGTCATTACTATAAAAACTTAATATTATTTTTAACAACCTTTTTCTTCCCATATCAAATATTGGATTATTCGTATCTAAATACATAGCTTGTATAACAGTTAATAATCCTGCATAACCATGACAAATAGTTGGTGAATCTAACATCCAATCATTATCTTTCATATTACATAGTCCTTCTATAGCTTTTATTCCTATATCTATGCTCTCAATATCATTCACCATTTTACCTGCCAAGTACATAGTTCTAGCTATTCCAGGAGTTCCATTACAGAACATATGTATTATACTTAAAACAATATTTAATTTACTATTACATAATTTGTTTTCTTCATCTAATTCATTCATTCTCTCTGCAAATACATTAAGTTTTTCTTTTCTTATCCCAAATAACTGATATAAACATTGTCCTCCATCTATTTCTTTTAACATAGCCCAATCATCATCAGAATTACCTATTTTCATGAAAATATTTCTATTTTTTTGAAATACATCTCTATATCTATTTCTATCAAAACGATTTATAAATATTTCATTTTGAGTTTTATAATCAAGCTTTATTTCATCCATAAAATTTATTATACTCGCCACTGCAACATAATTTAAACTTAAGTTAAGCTGCTTACTTCTTTTAAGAGTAATTATATTTGCAACAAATAAACTATCAACAAAAAAATATCTTCTGCTAAATCGATTAAGTCTGATCCACCATACCTTTCTATTTCTCTAGAATAGACACCTAAACTTATTCTAGACAATAATCCTTCCTTTATTAGATTATTAACCCAGCAATTTAATTTTGACATGACAATTGATAAGAGTTTAATGTTATTTACCTTTAATCTTAATCTAATATGATATTCTGGATCAGAATATCTTATATAAAAAAACTTTTCTATATCCTTATTCATTATAAGTTCTTTACAAAATGGAAGAAGATTATATCCTATAAACTCATCTACTCTCTTTGAAACCCCATATAGCTTGATATACACCCATTCATCACCTGGAATAAAATTCACTTTTTTACCAAGCGTACCTAGTTTTTTTAAGTTATTTTTATAATCTGATTTCGTTTGTAATACCTTAGATTGAGATTCATCATTACTTATATCCAAAGTATTTCTTAAAAATTGGTTATTTACAGTTATAGGAACTACAATCTCTGAAAAATAGCTACCATCTTCTCCACGTGTCCAAAGTTTATCTAGTCCATCTTCTATTTCTGTTATAATTATCTCGTTTTCCTTCTTTAATAAATTTAGTAACTCATTTAAATGCAATTCATTTTCCAAATTTAGTAACAATCTATTATCGTATATCTTCTGGTATACAAATTGAGGAACCTTCCATTTTTTTCTCCACAATTTAATTGCTCTACAAAAGCTTTTTATATCAATATTTCTTGCATCAACATTTAGTATATCATTAGATAACTTCCATTTAGCTGGGGATATTATTACCTTGCTATATCTTATTCGAGGAGAATAATTAAGATAGTCTAATTGACTAATGTAAAGTGTCTCCATTAAATTAGTAGTATTTGATAAAGAAACTTCAATAAGAAACCTATATATATTACTACCATAGGTTGGATTTAACATATGATTACAAGTTATTATTACTTTTTTATTTAATGTCTTAGATTTTATGTAAAAATTATCTTTATTTTCTCTATCTATTCCTATATATAAATCTGAAACACTTATATTCTTCTTTTTTCCACTATAATTTGTAGCAATTGCTACCTCATAATCCCGTGGGCTCCAATTTAAACATACATTTGCATTTCTTATATTTTGAGGTAATTCCACGATTTCGCTGAGAACTGCTTCATCTTCATATATATTTTTCTCAATATCATTTAATTGACTGAGTTTAACATAAATTTCTTTTGGTAATATGTCAACAAACCTTCCAAAAGTTTTTCCTGCTCTATTTGACCTTATATTGGGACCTATAAATATTTTAAAATCATTTTTATCAATTGCTTCCTCACTTTTAGCTGAAATTAATGCATTAATTTCTAAAGATTTTGGTATTTCGCATTTGGTAAAATGCGTTAAAGGTTTATTTTCAATATTATTAATATCTTCATCAGTTATAACAACTTCTTGTTCTTCATTAAGCAATGCTTGCATTACTTTGTTAACTAAATAATCTTCAAATTTTTTATTTTTATAATCATCTGGAATATCCCCTATATATTTATTACTTTTAGGATTTTCATATCCTGAAGGTGCACCTATTCCCTTGTCTTGATCTAATAACTCAATTACGGAAATCTCACTGTCTGTCCCATATTTTTCAATAAAATCAGTTTTATATCTTTCTAAATGATAAAACTGAGCTGGTTTATTAGATAATCTCAGCAACTTTCTCTATTTCTCGTGCCACTTTACTATTTAAAGTTACTTTTTCTTCTTTTAATCTTAAATCAACCTGCAAATAGTTATCACTTTTTTCTAATGAACTCATAGATTTTATTATATCTCTATACAATTTTTCACCATTTCCTACAGCAGTTGTATTATATATATCTATAAGTTCTTTAATTCTTTTTAATTTCCATAGTTACTTATACATCCTAATTCCAATCTTGTACCATTAATTAGTACCATACTATTAGCCATTATGTTCAATTCATTTAATATTTTTTTCTTTAAGTTTAATTTCTGTTTTATCACAAAATTCTCCTAATGTAACTTCTGAAAATAATCCAAATGGTGTTGTTCTTGTTGTCATCCTAATAAAATATTTTAATAGTGAACTTAAGATTTTTTTCTTTTTTTCTCACTAATCTCTTTATTTATTGATACTAATGATTCATTTAATGATAAACTTGAAACAGCTATTGCCTCCTTAATAATATCATCTTCTGCTAACTTGAAAAGTTCATTTTCCATTTCATTTATTGATAGCGATTCATCAAATAAATGACTGTACATGTTTACAGGTAATATAGGGGTTCTTAACATAAAAAAATCTTCAGTTTCAAAAATATTTTCATTACTTTTACATTTAGTATCTGACATGTTTCTCCTCCTATGCATTTAATTATACATATTACCTTTTGCAAAATTAAGAATAGTAGAAGATCTAAGTAACATAAACAGAGTTCTTGACATCAGCTGGAGTTTGTCTACGACCACTGGGCACATGCCCGTTAAATACCATTTAGTGTATTTAACCTCCACCTGATGCTTAGAAATCGTTATCCAGGGACGTATCCGCTTGGCATGGAGTCCACAATTATAAATCTCTTGATGAAATAATAGATTTTGCTATAATCATGACATATGAATGGGGTTGGTCTTATGACCTGCCTATGGCTACAGCTTCAATTTTATAGAAATGTGCGTAACAAAAAAAGTTTGGCGGCACTATCACCAAACTTTTTTATTGAATAGTATTTTTTATTTTTATTATTGTTAATATGTATATCAACACTTCTATTAGCAGAAGCTTACTCCTGTACCTCCCATCCTACGTATTCTACTCCAGCTTCCAAACTAATTCTACCTACTATTTTTTCAAGACACACATCATTTTTACCCACACTTACTACAAGAGATTTTACCTGCACTTTTTCTCCAGATTCAATATTGTGACTTTCAAGATTTCTTAACATTATGTCTTCATCGTTAACCATACGCATTAGCAAAGACCTAATATGAAATTCATCTTTACTCTCACACTTTACACTTATTTCATAATTAAATTCATCTTCTAGTTCTGAATCTTTCTTACTATAAATTCTCCTTGCCAATGGCCTTAATGCAATATTTGCAATTAATATTATTACTGTACCTACAATTGCATGTATAATAAACCCCTCACTGGTTAGAACCCCTATAGATGCTGCGCACCATAAGGTTGCCGCAGTATTTAATCCCCTAATATTAAGGCCCTCTCTTATTATAACTCCACCACCAAGGAAACCTATACCTGAAACAACTTGAGCTGCAATTCTTGTTCTATCCCCACTTCCATCTAATATTGGAAACATAGCAAATAGACAAGCTCCTACACATACTAGTGCATTAGTTCTTATGCCAGCCATACGATGCCTATACTGTCTTTCAAATCCTATTATTGTTCCAAGTACAAAAGCTACTAAAATTCTTATAATAAAATCTTTCAAAGTCATTTTAATCCCTCCCCATGTTTGAAGATTAACATTATCGTTACTGTATAATAATCTTATTATACCTATTTTATAGAGATAAAGCATCAGATATTATCCCATACTTATATAATATTAAAAATAACAAATAGCACACTATGTTCAATTGATTGAACTATAGTCTGCTATTTATTAATTAATGTTTTTAATAATTATAGACTGTTTAATCTAACACATACTACATAGTTTTATGTCTTCACAACAACTTTAATTATGCGTTTTTATTTTTCAATTGTAAATTCCATATTTATAGGAGCTAAAAGCTTAGCTATCTTACCATCTTTTTCTGCAGATTGAATATCCTTTATGAATAAGGTGTATTTTTTACCCTTCTCATAAGAGTTTACTGGATCTACTTTAATAGATTTATTATTTTTATCATAATTCACATTAACCTTAACTCCATGATTTTGATCATCTAACACATATATGTTAGCAGTGTTTACTGTTACTTCGTCTAAATCTTTAGCAAATTTAAGTGTCCATGATTTATTGTTAGCTACATTTTCTTTTTTCTCCATGTCTATAACTTGTCCCTTTTCTTCTTGAGATGTTAATACATTTTGTATAGTCATAAAGTTTTTCTTATTTTCTTTTATCTTTGATTCTCCACCTACAACACAAAGATAATTTTGCTTTAATACAGCATCCATAACAGGTGCAAAATTTCTTATATCTTCTGCTGTAGTTGATACAAGTTCTTCTCTTTGCTTTTGTAAATCTGATTGTTTTACTCCTGTTAAGTATAGTTCATCAGCTATAAGACCATCTGCAACAGGTCCTATTTTTTTATTTAGTGCGTTAAAAGAATTATCAGCTTTTCCAACTGCACCTATTATATAATTATCCATTTGTTTTTCATCAGCATTGAAATTCTTTAAGTATCCAGGTATTTTATTAAAAGTATCTATAGTTTCTTGTAAATTTGGGTCCCTGTAGGATGAGAGTATAACATTTCCATTGTTAACCCCTATATTACCACCGTAAGCTCCACCTTTTACTCTTACATTGTTCCATAAATAATCGCTTTCCAATACATTTTCAAGCACCTTAAATTTACCATTCTCTGTATATCCTGATTTTTTAAGATCTCCACCCTTAAATACATATTGAACTTTTGAAGGAATAATCAAACCTTCATTTACCTTTGAACTATCAAAAGTATATTTATTACTTGGAAGTTTTTCATTCTTTAAAACATTAGATAGTTTATTAAAGCTGGTAGCAAAAGTTTTATAATTATCTTCATTGCCTGTAAAACTTGCTATCATGTCCTGTTTATTAAATACAATATCCCTAACATTTTGTAGGTTTTTTACAATTTCATCACTTTTTGTATCAAAGTTTTTATCCAGATCACACAAAAATGAATAAAACCCTTCATTTTCATAAGCATTGTATTTTCCTGATTCAGACATATATGATAGTATTTTCTCTGAACCTACTCCATTTCCGTCATATGCTCTATTTTGTTCTTTTTGCATTTTCATATTGCTTATTATTTGCTTTAAACGTGATTTATCATTTAAATTACTATTAAACATTATCTCTTGTACAAGATCAAATCCCTTAGATAAATTTTCATCTAATCCTAATAAACCCACTACCATTTTTGGAGAATATGAATCATTATCTCCTTGTTTAGTTAAACAGCTACTTGCAAAGCTAATACCACCTGAATTAATTAATGTTTGTTCTGTTAACTTTTCTTTAGAATAATTTTTTGTATCCACATTACTTAAAACTTGACTTAACAAATAAACATAGCCTAATTTGTCCTGTGTAACCTTGGTAGTATCAAAATATAATCCTATAAAATCTACTCCATTAGTGTATATAGGATGTTGTAAAACTTTGACACCATTTTCACTTTTTTCTACAGTTTTATATTCTTTAATACTGCTATTTATATCTTGACGATTAAGCGTTGGCAATGTACTTATCTCTTCTTTTGAAGACGGTGCTTCCTGCCATTTCTTTAATTCCTGTGTATTTTTAACTAATTCATTTAATTGATCTTTTGTAAGTGAATTCTTATAATTATTAAGCTTAGACTTTAACTCAGCTTCTTTTTTCTCTTCAAGACCAATTACTGGTTTTAAAACCACTAGAGAGGAATGTTTATTATCTAATAAATATTTTTTTATTAAATTTTGCATATCTCCTGATTTCATTTTGGTTTTAATATCTTTCATATCTGAATTTATGTTTAAATAAGCAGTGGGATCTCCACCATATAACCAGCTTCTCATAATTAACATATTGTATCCAATGGCATAATCACCTTTTATCATACGTTGTGATAATTCATAAACACTTGAAACTGAATTCATCAATTCATTATCAATTCCATTTTGTGTTATACTCTGTAATGTTTCCTCAATAACCTTTTGAAACTTTTCTTTTTCACTTTCATTAACATTTTCTGCAATTATACTAAAACTTGGTTGAATATTAGAATTGTTAAATTGAACTTTTATATTTTCACCAAATCCATTATCCTTTAAAGCTTTTTTAATAGGAGACGATGGTATTCCTCCTAATACAGTTTGAAGAAAAGTAAATGCCTCCACCACTTCTTTATTTGTAGCTTTATCAATTACATAGTTTAAACTTAGGTAAGTCTTATTTTCAGTAGAAGTTCCCGCTGATATTGAGTATTCCGCTGTTTTCTCTGCTCTTTGAGTAAATGGTTTTTGTATTTGTAATTCAGTATTAACTTCTTTTTTATCAAAATTATTTAAATACTTTTCTCCTATAAATTGCAATTGTTTTTCAATATCCATCTTTCCATATAAATAAAAATAACTATTTGCAGGATTATAATTATCATTATAAGTTTTTATTAGATTTTCATAAGTTAATGTTGGCATATCTTCTGGTAAGCCACCTGATTCATATTTGTAAGAAGTATCAGGAAATAGTGATTGCTCTATAGTTTTATCTAATATTGTATCTGGTGAAGAATACACACCTTTCATTTCGTTATAAACAATACCATTATATTTTAATTCATCAGCTGAAGAATTTAATTCATATCTCATACCTTCTTGTTGAAAAATTTTCTTATCTTTCAACACATTAGGATAAAAAACTGCATCTAAATACACATTCATTAAATTTTGAAAATCCTTATCATTTTTGCTTGATACAGGATACATTGTACTATCATTTGAAGTCATAGCATTTAGGAATGTACTCATAGATTGCTTACCCATTTGATTTAGAAGGTCCTTAACTGGATAATTTTTAGATCCACAAAGCACGGAATGCTCTATTACGTGGTTTACCCCTGTGTTATCCTTTGTAGGAGTACGGAAGTTTACACACATCATTTTATCACTACTATCATTTTGTAAATATACAAGCTGTGCCCCACTTTTAGCATGTTTATAAATACATACATTAGATTTCAAATCTTCAACCCATTTTTTGGAAATTAACTCAAATCCCCCTGAAGCCTTATTAGTAATTGATGCATAGGTTGCTTGTCCACTAGGAGCTGCTGCCTTAACCTTATTTGACATTTCCATTATAAAAGTTTGGGATGCAAGCATAGTTACTAATGTTATTGCTATTAAAGCTTTTAACCTCTTATTCATTTTGAATACCCCTCTTTTCACAATATGGTAATTTTTTTTGTTATGAGTATATTTTACCACATGCTCAATACATGTACAATTTGTTAAATTTTCTGTAATATCAACTGACAATTAATCATATAAACAGGATTCTTGGCTTCAGGTTGAGTTTTTCACTCCATCTGAAGCTTAGAAACCGTTATCCAGGGTTGTAGCACCGCTTATCCACAACTTAAGCAGAGAATCCAAATTTTTAATTTGGTGTGAATAGCTTACTCATCTGACAATGGGAAGAGGAGTTTCATAATTAAAGTTGGGGTGGTAGACATCGAATGAATTTTTTCACATTTTCTATAAAGTCCTCATATTATGACACTGTATAAAACTATAGAGAGGATGTCTATAATGCATTTTATTTATACATTTCTTATTGCTTTAACTAATAACATAGATAATATAACTGTTAGAATCGCCTACAGCATTAGAGGAATAAAGATATCCACATCAAAAAATTTATGGATTTCTTTTATTACTTTTATAATATCTTCTTTCGCTGCATTTTTCGGAAGTATTATGTCAAATTTTTTTGGTAAAAATACATCTTCTATATTAAGCATGATATTACTTATGCTTATTGGTTTATGGATTATATTAGAACCTTATTTGAAAAAAGAAAACATTAGTGCTATTTCAACTGATAATACTCAAAATAATATGTACAATATTTTAAAGAAACCTGAAGATGCAGATGTTGATAATTCTAAAGATATTGATTATAAAGAAGCTACTTTCCTTGGTATTGCCTTATCAATTAACAATATTGGCGGTGGTTTAAGCGCCGGTATGATTGGATTAAATTCATTTTTTGTAGGATTATTTTCTGCCATAATAAGTTTCTTAGCTATTTGGGCTGGAAACTATATTACTAAATTTTTCAACAAGTGGAATCTAGGGAAAAAAGCAACTATTATAGCTGGGATTATATTAATTATAATAGGATTAAAGCAAGTATTTTAATTTTTTACACCATATGAATTTCAATAAAATCTAGATATAATAAAAACTCACAGAATTAATTCTGTGAGTTTTTCATGGTGACCCCTAGGAGAATCGAACTCCTGTTACCACCGTGAAAGGGTGGTGTCTTGACCGCTTGACCAAGGGGCCGTATTTATCTTTTGTGTTGCTTGTTCTTAAACACATTTTCTATAATATATCATATTATGTCACATGTCAACATATTTTTTATATAGCCATTGGATAAATTAATTATCTTATGGTTATACTATGTTCATTCTCATCAAGTGATTCTCAGACTCAGGTGAAGTTTGCTTATGACACTGGGCAAATTACTGGTTGACACCAGCAAATATGCCCGTTAAATGACATTTAGGCATTTAACCTCTCTCCATCTGAGTCTTAGAAGAACTTATCCAGGGGCATAGCAGCCGTTATCCACCACCTTGAAGAGGATGGTGGTGTTACGGATGGTAGCCATCGGAAAAACTTTCAATTTTTAAAGGAGGTTGAACAACTATACTTAACAATAAAGTAATAAAAAACTTAATAATCATAAATTTGATTTTTTTTGCTCTAATTCTTTTTAGTAAAATGTTTTTTATTCATAAGTTTATAAGAGTATTTTATAAATCTTTTTTAATTCCATTATTAATATCAATGTTTTTCTTATACATATTAAAACCTTTAAATAATATATTCATAAAAAAAGGTTTGAAAAGAGAGCTTTCTTCTCTATTAACATTGGTTATTAGTTTGTTTATTCTTTTAGGAATAGGATCTCATTTTAGTAAATATATTCTACGTGAATTTAGCGATTTGATTAAAAACATCACTAATATCACTGCTGTAACTGAAAATAAAAATTCTATGAACTTTATACTTAATGAATTTTATAAATATATAAATATAAGTGAAGTATATGAAACTATAAAAAATATTCTTAAGGACTATATAAAAAATATAGGACTTTTAAAGGGTATCAATTATATAATAGATACGTTTTCCAAAGTACTTCTATTATTAGTAATATTATTTTTCTTACTTAAGGATGGTACTAAGTTCAAAAATAAATTTATATCCATTTTTCCTGAAAAATATGAAGAATTTTTATCAAATGTATTTTCAGATAGCGATAATGTTTTAACATCCTATGTAACTGGGCAAGTTAAAGTTGCGCTATCCTTAGGCATCATGATATTTATTGGATATAAAGTAATAGGTATACCCAATGCCCTAATATTATCTTCATTAACTTTCATTTTAGGATTTATACCTTTTGTTGGTTTTTTTATATCAATGATAGTCCCTTTCATTATAGCCTTAGGTATGGGATTTACTATGCTATTGAAACTTGCTGCTGTGTTCATAATTGTTCAAACCTTAAAAGGAAGAATTGTTGTTCCTTCAATTATGGCACACGCAATGAAAATACACCCTTTAACAGACATATTCTTGGTCATTGGGGCAGTTTCCTTAGGTGGCCCTATGGCAGCCTTTACCATAGTTCCTATATATGGAATTTTTAAAGCAATTCTAATAAATCTATATAAATTCAAATCAAAAGATTGTTAGACAAAATTACCTAACAACCCTTTAGTTATTTAGCTATATTAACTTTTTCACCATTATTTAAAAATATTTGACCTTCTGTAATTATGCTATCCCCTGACTTAATGGCTTGTGATACTATTTCTATGATTTTGCTATTAGAAAGTCCTGTATTAATAGAAATTCTCTTACTTAACCTTTCCATTAGAATTGTCAATAGATAAATTTTCATTGTACTTAGAATTGTGAATTATAGATTTCATATTACAAAGAAAATATCAACATTTTTTATGCATATTATGTCAAAATGGTATTTTTATCTGATAACCGCAAAATAGATTGAAAATAAAAACAATTTTGTATTTTAAAATCATTATTATTATGATATAATTATTACCACAATGCAGTTATTAATTAAAAGAATTGGGGGAAATGTTTATTATGAATTATGAAGCACTACTTAAAGATATAATATCTGATACTATAAAAATTGAGCTTGTGATTGATAGAGCCATTATGATTGGTTCTAAAAGTATTATTGATGAAGATGGCTACGTAAAAGTATGTGAAATCGATGATGAAGAAAAAAATAGAGTTCTTCTTAAAAGAGGCGAAGATTATTATTATTTAGAAAAAGAATTTTGTGCTGATATACAACAAACTGGTTCTTGCAATTATCAATATGAAAAACTTTATAAAGTTATATTAAATGCTCAATGTAAATGTTTTTGTCCATAAACGATTCTTGGCTTCAGGGGGAGTTTTTCACTCCATCCGAAGCTTAGAAACCGTTATCCAGGGCCATAGCACCGCTAATATCCAACTTATAGTGGGATATTAGCGGTGGTGACATCGGATAAAGCTAAATCACTACTAAGCCGTGATGCATAATTTAGTAATTTAAAACTTAAACTCTATATAAATTTAAAGTGGTATTTACCCAAAAGTAAATACCACTTTAATATTATTAATACTTGGTTTCGGATTGAACCCTACAGCCATCAACCGTAGGTTTCCAAATTATCACTAATGGTTAGTGTCTTGCCATTAAATATACTTATAAATTCCAAACATACATAAATTTACCGAAATATTTATATTTCCTAATAAATTACCTATCAAAAAGTTGTATTAATTCTTCTCGTGACAATTTATTTAACATATTACTATTTTTAAGTTCTCCTGTAATAATATTATGAATTAGTTCCTTTTTGTGTTCTTGCAGTGAAATAATTTTTTCTTCTATAGTTCCTCTAGCAACTAACTTAATTACCTCCACTATATTTTTTTGTCCAATTCTATGCGCCCTATCTGTTGCTTGATCTTCTACAGCTGGATTCCACCAAGGATCAAAATGAATAACTAAATTTGCTGAAGTTAAGTTAAAGCCAGTTCCTCCTGCCTTTAATGAAATTAAAAATACTTTTATCTTATCACTATTATTAAATTCATTTACTAATTTAATTCTTTCTTTAGATGTAGTTGAACCATCTAAATAGGAATATTCAATATCCTTTTCTTTTAAAGATTCTCCTATTTTTTTCAAAACAGAAGTGAATTGAGAAAATAAAAGTATCTTTCCATTAGAAACTATGTGTTCTTCCACTAATAATAACGCAACTTTAAGTTTTCCATTTCCACCTTCATATTCATTAATTATAATAGATGGATCTAAGCAAATTTGCCTCAACTTTGTTAAATAAGAAAAGACTTCTATTTTACCTTGAGAATTATTTTTTACTTTTGTCCTAACATCTTTTATATAAGCACTATATATTGATTTTTGAGTTGGTGTCATTTCAACTAATATCTTTTTTTCTATTTTATCTGGCAAATCTACTATAACTTCCTTTTTGGTTCTTCTTAAAATAAAAGGTTTGATTAATAGCTTAAGATTATCCAAACCACAATCATTATTTAAAATAAATTTTTTCTCAAAGATTTCTTTAGAGTATAAATATCCTGGCATTATAAAATCAAATATAGACCATAGTTCTATTAAATTATTTTCAATTGGAGTTCCAGTAAGTGCAAACCTTACTTTTGCTTTAATATTTTTAACTGTTCTTGTATTTTGTGCTGTATGGTTTTTTATATTTTGTGCTTCATCTATAATACAATAATCAAATTCAATATTTTCATACTTATTAATATTATTTTTTAAAGTACCATAAGTAGTTAAAATTACATCATGTTCATTTATTATTTTTTCATGTTTGACGCCGCTTCCATATGCAATTCCTATATTTAAAGTAGGAGCAAATCTTTCTATTTCATCTCTCCAATTGTAAATTAAAGATGTTGGTGTAATTATTAAAGTTTTTTTATTTTCTTCTGATATAATAAATGCTATTGTTTGGACTGTTTTACCAAGCCCCATTTCATCTGCTAAAATACCTCCAAATCCTAACTCGCTTAAATTTTTGAGCCATTTAAATCCTTTAAATTGATATTCTCTAAGTACTGCTTTTAAATTCTTAGGTAGACTTATTTCCTTATCATCTATACATTTCAACTTGTTTTCTATGTTTTGTAGTAACTCATTTCCTCTGCTAAATTTAAAATTCTTATTTTTTAAGCTTTCAGCTGCATATAAAGCCTTGTTTTTTTCTATATTTATGGTACCTTCTATATTTTCATTAATATTTAGAGCTTGTATCAAATTAAATAAACTTCTTACACCTTCATCTTCAAAATCTATAAATTCATTGTGCTTAGTTTTATAAAATTTATTATTAGATTTATAACTTTCAAATATGCTATTAAGCTCGCCTGGTTGAGCATTTTCAATATTATAATTCAATTTTAAATATCCATTTTCTTCATATAAATCTAATTCTATAGATGATGAGTTATATACTTTATTCTCCAACCCTTTTCCTAAAATAACATTTCCTAAAGAATGTATGCTATTTTTATCATTTATTAAAATATAGAAAAGATCCTCATCACTACCAATAAACATAAATCTATGCTCTCTTTTTATAAATTTATAGTGTTCAAGCTTCATAATAACTTTTTCTTCTTTATTAAAATTTCTTATAAGCTTTTCTTTGTTCCCAGCGTCATCTACTATATTAAATTTTTCTTTATTGTAGATTATAAAAACATCACAATAAATATTAGATTTTTCTTTATAAATTAAAAAATCTAACTTAAAATAATTAGATCCAAATCTTTTTACACTTTCTGAAATAGTAATATTCTTTGAAATACTGCTTAACAAAGAGATAATTTTATTATAATTTTCTATAGTTTTAGTATACAAAATTTCATTTTTCATTTGAAACTTACTATACAAAAAAGCATATCTTTCAATTTGATTTTTTGAGGGCAAATAAAGCTTATCATTAAAAAGGTATACATCTTTATTTTCATTTAAAGTAACAGGTAGTTTCTTATGAGTTGTTAATACCAAAAGTTCATTTTTCTCTTTTAATGTAAAGCTAATAGGTAAATCTTCATTTATAACAAATGCTTTATATTCTATAGCATTATACTTAAATATAATTTTACTTCCACAAATACACTCTAAAAATCTTCTTAATTCACTGGGATTAATCACTAAATTTCTTCTTGAAACCAATATTCCGTTATTTCTATGAATATATTCTCTAATAAAATCTATGATTTTTTTACTTTCAGGAGAGATAACATATTTCATAGGATTGTAAGTGAATTGACTATTAAAAGAAATACTTGTTTTATTATCTAAATGAAAAATTAAATTCTTTAGATCAGTAATTAAATACTTATGTCCCTGTCCTAATCTAAATTCTAATTCATAATTAATTGTTCCTTTCCAAGATTTATAAGTTATCTTTACATCTATGTCTAACTGAACTTTCTTATTATCTTCAGATAACCTTTTTAACTCTTCATTTTTGGCAACTTTTTTCTTATAAAACAAACTGAAGAATTTATATGCACTAGCTGTTAAATGCTCACACATAAATAATTTCTTATTTATAGAAATATCCTTGAAATCATTACAACCACAGCTTACATCCTCTAATTTTTTATTTAATAAATTTACTTTTATATGTGTTTTAAACTTTTTTTCATTAGCACTATTACATACATCTCCATAAATGTGGTATGCATTATCTATATTTTTTCCCTTTATATTTGAAACTAACCCTTCTTTAAATATCTTTTCTCCACTTTTTCTCATAAAATTAGATGATGGTTTGAAAATTATCTCTTCTAATTCTTTTAAATTCATTTTCTCACCACTTTCTCATATTTTCTATATCTAAAACATAAAGTTTAACTACCATTCATTTTTTCAAATTCTCCCTTTACAATAGAAAGTTCAAGCCCTGTTCCTTTCCTGCTGCGTATTTTATCTACCATATAAAATCTATCAAAAATATTTTTCACATCATCTAAAGTCAAGTCTTTAACAGTATTACTAATTTTTAATATTATCATATTCTTTTCTACTTTTAAACATACATTCACATTATCTCTTGCATATTAATACTATTGCTTAATAAATTTTTAGATGCCAATTTTCTGTAATATTATGGATCATAGCTAATCTACATTCACATAATTAATATCATTACATCCTAATAAATTAAATTGTGATATATCCTATACGCTAATTACTATCATTGAAAAATAGCCTTAGTTTGATCTATAGTCATTTTTTTAGCATTATATTACTCAAAGCATAATATCCTCTCATTAAATATTCCTACCCATACAATTGGTAATAAAATATTTTGGGAAACTTTAAACTTTTTCTACAAGTTAACTACACTAAACTTTTATTACAAAATTCGTAGCAACATCGACAAAATTCCATTAACTTATTAATGTAATTAATAAAAAAATATTATTGTACTAAAATTTTTAATAATATATTTACACATTTTTCATAATATGTTAATATATTCTAGAGTTTAGAATTCAAATTTCACTCTAAATCCGAAAAATATATTAAAATTATGGGGAGGTTCTTATGAAAAAAATTAAATATCTCGTTGCTTCTGTTTTGGTAGGTACATTTATGATTGTAGGTCCAGGTGTAAAAGCCGCACCAAATGACGGCCATAATTTTACTAAAGGTAAGTTGTCAGAAAAATCAACAAAAGATATGAGTGGAGTTCAGAAATTTTTTAATGATAACAAATCTAACTTTGAAATTGACGATGCAGAAAATGAATTTGTAAAAATTAGTGAAAAAGATGACAATCTAAACTTTAAGCATATAAAAGTTCAGCAAATAGTTCATGGTATTCCTGTTTATGGAAGTCAGTATATTGTTCATTTTAATAAAAACGGCGAAGTATATGCCGCAAACGGAAATTTTGATTCATCCGCAAAAAAGATTAAGGTTAACAAAGAAAAATTTATTAGCGGTGATAAAGCAATTGAAATATCAAAATCTCAAGCCAAATTTGATAATCTTGAAATAACTCCTAAAGCAAAACTCTATATCTATAAAATAAACAATGAATACGTTCCAGTTTATGAAGTAAGAATTAATTTTATAAGTCCTGAACCCGGAGATTGGCATTTCTTTATAAATGCTTACAATGAAAAAGTTGTAGATAAATATAATGCTCTTGCTAAATCAGCAACTACTGGAACTGGAATCGGAGTTCTTGGTGACACAAAAACATTGAACTTAGACAAAGTTAAAGTTGGAACAGAAACTCAATATCAAATGAAAGATACAACACATGGGGCTCAAATTGCTACCTATACTTCTAAAAATACCTCATCACGATCTGGAACTTTATTATATTCAAATACAAATGTAATTAACGATAAGGCCGCAGTAGATGCACATTATTATTCAGGAGTTGTATATGATTACTTTAAAAACAAATTTAACAGAAATGGAATAGATAAGCATGATATGACTATGAAATCAAGTGTTCACTATTTAAAGAATTGGGTTAATGCGGCATGGACTGGCACTCAAATGTTATATGGTGATGGTGATGGCGTTGATGCTATAGCATTATCAGGAAGTCTTGATGTAATTGGTCACGAGATGACTCATGGTGTTGATCAATATGAAGCAGATCTTACCTATAGAAATGAATCTGGTGCATTAAATGAATCTCTTTCAGATTCTTTTGGAACATTTATTGAGTTTTATGCTCAACCATCAAAAGCGGATTGGCTTTTAGGAGAAGATGTCTGGACTCCTAATACACCTGGCGATGCACTTAGAAGTATGGCAAATCCTACTCTTTATGACCAGCCAGATAATATGAACAATTATTTAAATACCTCAGACGATAATGGAGGAGTTCATACCAATAGCGGAATACCTAATAAAGCTTGTTATCTTACTGCTACAAACTCAAATGTAGGAATTCAAAAAGCGGAACAGATTTATTATAGAGCATTATGCAACTATTTAACATCAAGTTCTACCTTCAAAGATGCTAAATTATCACTTGCACAATCAGCAGAGGATCTTTATGGTAAAAATAGTCCAGAATATAATGCTGTAATTAGTGCATGGAATGCTGTAGGAGTTAACTAATAAATTATTTATGCCTGTCCAACAAAAAAATTAACTGAGCTAATAAACAGACATTGCAAAATTTGCCCCCAATGATAGGATACTAAAACTATGATTGGGGGTATTATTATGTCATTAAAGAAATTTTCTAGGAAGTTTAAAAAAGCAAAAAGTAGCTTCTACTTGCTTTTTTGCTTCTCCATTTCAATTAAATGATCTCCAAAAACTTCCTGAAGTATCAATAATATTCATTATTTCCCCATAAGTTATCTTAAAAGTAGGAAACCCTGCTGCATATGGTGCAATTTCATATGGATAAAAATAAATATTCAAAGTATCTTTTGTTACATAAAATGGTTGATTTGCAGTTATCCCTTTGTATTGATCAAGCCATACCATAGACTGCTCACCTTGGCTCTGTATTTGTACTTTTATAATATCACTTAACACTTTTACATAATTACTATTCTTTTTAAACAAGTCTTTCAATTCATAAAATTGTCCACTTTCTAGATTCACATGAGGATATATCTCTGTAGGCATTCCATGTGCCGCACCAAATGGATAATTATAAGATGAAAGATTTAAAACTAATAAATTCTTTCTGAAAAATTCAATATCAAAAGTGCCTACATAACTATATTTAAGCTGTTCTTCTCTATTAATAGGTTTTACTTCTGACATAAGTTTTAATTTATTATTCGCAACAGCTTCTGCTTTCTTATCTAACATTCCTACAATTTCAGGATAGTATACTAAATAATTTCTATTAGGTTTATATTTTAATTCTCTAACAAAATATTTATTATCTAGAGGAATATCCGTATTTTGTTTCCATATTACCTTTCCGTTTTTATCTAAATATGATATTCTCATATCAACATCTGCCCTAATCAAATCATCTTTAATAGACAAAGTTCCATTCCCATCTACTGATGGAAGTCTATCTAATTTCTTTCCTGTTTTATCTATAAAAAATGTATTTGTATCATTATACGCTGATGCTAATCCATACTTATATTTTGATACACCATAATAAACAAAATCTGTAAGTAAATTTCCATTAACATCTCCAATTGCATACTTAGAACCTATATAAGGTTCTCCTTTATCTATAGCTATTCCAACTGCTAATCTTTCTTCATCTAATAATTGAATCTCATTATATTTAGGACTTATTACAAAATTTCCTTTCCTATCTATAAGTCCATAATTATTAGTATAATCATCTGACATGTTAACTACAGCTCTTCCATTACTAAAATCTTCAGCACTGCTAAACTTAGGAGGTATGATCACATTGCCATTTTCATCTATAAACCCAAATTTTCCTTCTTCTTCTCTCTTAAATGATAAAAGTCCTTCTCCTATATTTCCAACTACCGCATATTTAAACGTATTTAAAATGTTGCCATTTAAGTCTATGATAGCATAGTACCCATCTTGAACCTTTACCACTGCTTTTCCATTTTTAAAATCCTGTGCCTCTTTATATTTAATAGGGATAACTTCTTTTCCCTGTCTATCAATATAACCATATGTCCAACTTCCATCTGAACCTGTTTTTGCAACCTTTGCTCTTCCATCTTTGAATTGGGATATATAATCATAAGCTTTGGTTGGTATTTCCCTTCCCTTTTCATCTATTACCTTAGCACCTTTTTTATCAAAAGCTACTGCTAACCCTTCAGAAAATTCATTTATGCTAAAATATTTTGGTTCCACAACATATTTTCCTGATGTATTTATAATTCCTGAAAGTTCTCTAGACGTAACAATAGCCAATTGGTTGTCTCCAAAATCATACGCCTGACTATAAACAGGTTTTATTATAAGTTCGCCACTGCTATTTATATATCCCCACTTCACTCCATTAATTGTTTTAATTGATGCTACATAAAGATTTATACTTCTCATGTATTCAATATCAAAAAGCTTATACCAAAAATTATTATGTTTTTTTAATATAAGTTTGTGATATTGCCCATTATTTCTATAATTCGCTATGAGCTCTGGCATTCCATCATTGTCTAAATCTTCAAATTGTATAGTTTCCCCTCTGTATGCTCCCTCTGATCTTATAAGCTTTGCCCCTGGTGGTAAATATCTTTCTGCAACACTTATAAAAAACATCTCACTATTCATGCATTAAGCCTCCATATTTTATTAATACTTTATTATATGAAGGAATGTGTAAAAGTGAAGCTTTCAATTCCCCTTGATTTAATTCAAATATTTTCTTATTAGATGAATCTATAGTATACGTAGGAAATTCGTTTCATGTTTATCATCAGCAATATCCTATAACATATATTAAGTAAAAAAGCGGATTTCTCCGCTTTTTTACTTAATATTAAACTGTTGGTTGAAATTCCATATCTACAGTGCACTGTTGTTTTTCATCTTCACTGCAATGAGTTGTTACAAGCTGTTCCTTGGCAGCCATTTCCTTTTCCGCTATTAAATCTTCTAACTGCTCTTTTTTAAGTACAAGCTCTTCAAGATTTAAATTTTCGTAGTTTGACGATGATCCTTCTTTAATATTTATTTTATGAGTTTTAAGAAAATCCTCCACCTTTTGTTCATTCTTCTTGTATATGTAGTAACTTAATGCTGAAACACCTACACCTGCTGCAAATCCTACTAAATGTTCTTTTGTTATTATCATAAAATATTCCTCCTTTTATTAATTTATAAGTCTTAAAAATACCATTTCGTCTTTACTATTTAATCCTTCTAAAATATCTCCATGACTTTTTGAAACCTTTTTAATCTTATTTATCATAGAAGAACTTTGATAACTATTCATACCAATAAAATATCTTGTTAAATCTGTAAAAAGTCTTACTATACTGTTTTTGTCTGAAGACTGATTAAAATCTTTTATAGCTACATCATAATAATTTTTATGTCCATCCTCTTTTAGTACTTTAAAAGCTTGGAGGGTAATGTTATCTGATTCTGCAGCTACTAGATGTCTTCCAAATGTAACCATCCATGTAAAAATAGATGCTAATAGCATATCTTTTTTTAATATAGCATTTACAAGATATACTGCTGATACTACTTCTGGGTGGGGGCTTCCAGATAATTTCATTTCACTTAAAGCATGTTTTATAACAGCCATAAGAGTACTAAGCCCTGCATTATAATTTAAAAGGCTTAAAGTTTCTCCCTTCACCCTTAAAAGCTTTGCAACACCAGCCAATGCTACCGATATTAATGAATAATTATCTAGATTGTTAAATCCAATTGTCTGCTTGCTACTAAAAATATTTACAGGTCGCATACCATAATCCACAGATAAAGATATACCTATTCTAACTATAATTTCTGCTACCTCTATTTCTGTAGGATTATAATATATGAGAATAGATCTAGCAATGGGATTGAATTTTACACAACATACACCTTTATGTCCTAAGATTTCTGATTGTATTCTTTCAATTTTTCTTGGAGGTCTAAAAAGTCTTATTCTAAGCCTACCAGGCAAGTAATGAATTATACTTATACCTAAATCCTGCATGCTAATCACCTCTTCCCTCAAAGTCATAAAATAATAATCTTCCAGAATTCATGACTACAAGTATTGTGGTGAAGTTATGAAGAACAGCACCCCAAAATACAGGTAAAAATCCTGTAGCTCCAAGTAAAAGCCCTATGGTATTTACTGCAACTGTTGCTCCAAAATTCTGTTTTACAATAGACATAGTTTTCTTAGAAATAACTGCTGTAGACGGTATTAACATAGGATTTTCACTATTTATAGTCACATCCGCTGCCTCTATAGCTACATCCGTTCTAGTATTTCCTATGGCTATACCTACATCAGCATAAGCTAATGCAGGAGCATCATTTATTCCATCTCCTACCATTATTACTTTTGATCCTTTGGACTGAAGATTTAGCACATATCGTGCCTTATCTTCTGGAAGAAGCTCTGATTCATAACCATCCATTGCCATACTATTTGCCACAATTCTAGCTTGGCTACTTAAGTCTCCTGTCAGAAGTTTGACATCATCAAATCCTAAATATCTCAGTCTATTTATAGACTTTTTCATATTTTCTCTTAATGTATCATGTACTCCTAAAACACCTAAAATCTCTCCTGAATAGGATACAAAAATAACATTTTCTCCACGGTCTATAAGATGATTAGTTTCTCTTTCTAAAGAGGATACATCTATATTATTTTCAACCATGAATTTTATATTTCCAACTCTCACCACCTTTCCATCTACAGTTGTTTCAACTCCTCTTGATATATGAACTATAGTTTCCGTATGATCTGGAATTTTCCATGCTGATTTTTTCACTTTGCTCATAACCGCATGAGCTAAAGGATGGCTTGAGGTTTCTTCTGCAGCAGCAGCAATTTCTACAACTTTTCTTTGAGACACTTTTCCGTTTGCTATTATGCTTACTAATCTTGGTTTGCCCTCTGTCATAGTTCCAGTCTTGTCCAATATAATAGTATCTGCATTTGCCATAGATTCTATTATATTTCCACCCTTTAAAAGCACGCCATTTCTTGCGGCTGTATGTATAGCTGCTGATAATGCTGTAGCAGTTGAAAGCCTTACTCCACAGGAATAGTCTATTATAAGCATATTAAGTGCTCTTTCTATATCCTTAGTAGTGCTGTACACCAATGCTGCTAAAAGAAAATTAAGAGGTATAAGTTGTGCTGAAAACTTATCTGCATACATTTGAATTTGTGCTTTATTATTAGCAGCATCTTCTACCATGTGAACTATTCTAGATACAGCGGTATCGTCACCTACTTTATCAGCTCTTATAAATATGCTTCCTGACTTTACTATAGTTCCTGCAAAAACACTATTTTTTTCTCTTTTAACCTGAGGCATAAATTCTCCAGTAATAGCTGACTGATCAATTACGGCACTACCTTCTATTATCACTCCATCTATGCTTATCTTATCTCCTGTTTGATGGAGTATAACATGTCCTTTTTCAAGTCCAGATACAGTAACGTTTACTAATGTTCCATCTTCATTTCTCTTCCAAACATTTTTTTCTCCTACATGTAACATATCTTTTATTGCATTTCTAGTTTTAGACATAGTGTACACAGTCATAAGCTCTGCAATATCTGAAAGAAGTATAGTAGTCAAAGCTGAAAATCCTCTACCAGTTACAAGTGCGATAACTACAGATGCCATAGTTAATGTATCTGCATTAGGTCTTTTAGTGGCAATAAGTGATTTTGTTCCACTCTCTATTATAGGCTTTGATAATATTAAGCTTATTATAGACGGTAAAGTGGTAAATCTTGCCATGAATCCTATCTTTGAAAATATTTGTTGGTTCCCAATTATTTTACTTCCTACAAGGCCTGCAGAGGTTAATGCTATACGCTTCATAATATCTTTTGTACTTTCCTCTTGAAGTCTTCTTTCTTGTACTTTTGAAGTATTAGCTCCTTTTCTTTCTCCTTGATAGGCATTTATAGAATAAGTGCATATCACAGATTCTACTATATCCAATATATCTTCAACACTTGCTAAATCCATATAGTAATGCACCAAAACATTAGCTGTTATAGTCTCTACTTTTACACTTCTTATGTACTCTATATTATTAAGATTTTTTAGTATATCATATTCTTGTTCCTTTAAATATTTTAATGCTCTGCATCCTATTCTCACCCTCCCTGGTATACTATGAATTACCTCACACTTTAGTAAGGGTTTATTCTTTTTTGAAAAGCCCATGTAAAATCTCTCCTTATTATCCTTAAGATAATGTACTTTTTATTTTTTGGAGCACCTTATTAAAATCTTGTAATTTTTCAGACATAAGTTCTTCTCTATTTGAAATTAATATGTCCACAATTTTTTTCATGGAATATATTATTTCATTTTCATTTGTAATTCTTTCATCATATAATATTAAAATGTTTTCAGTTATTGGGTTAAATTCCACCTTATTTATTCCGTTTATTAAATTTATTATTTCTGTTATTTCTTTTTGCGATACTCCACATGTATCACATACCTCTCTTATGTATGGTATATTTACTCTTATTCTGCCTTTCATTCTATAAATTACATTTACTTTAAATATTTTTTTATACATTTTCCCTATTAAATCCACTACTATAACCTCACAAGCATAAAGATTTATAAGCCCAATATAAAAGGCTATACGGATTTGGTGAAACGCCTCCTTTTTTTGTATATATGTTTTTTATGCCAAAGAATATAAAGATTAAAGGCACTAAAGTTTTAAAATCTAATGTTCCTTTAGTTCTTTTATACACTGAATAATTTAAAGCTTCATTGAAATTTTTAATTTCTCTTAAAACAGCAGGATTTCTTTTTTCTTCTATGAATGTTTCAAGTTCTAAAATCTTAACTATGATTCCTAATATTATTTCTGGGGTCACTTCATCTTCTTTATAATAAACAAGTATTGATGCAGTTATTATATTTATTTCTATTTTCTCTATGGCATCAATATTCTTTATTGTAAATAAAAGCTTTTCTTCTGCTAATTTATCTTGTTTAATAGACGGAACATGAAATCTTACTCTTCCAGATATGCAGTGTTTTATTTCTATTACACCCGGTAGTCCTGATACCAGCGAAGAATTTTTCATATTTTTAATCATAGTACTACTGTAAAGCATTCCTATAAGTATGCCTCCTAAGGTTCTTACTGCAATCATTAATTCACCTCCTTTATTGTTGATAATGATTTTCATTTTCATATCATGTAATACATTATAATGCATTTATAGCAATTTGCAAATACCTTTGTTAAAATTTTCTTTAATAATTTTATAACCTAGCTAGCTGAGTTAAGATTAATTTCATATGTACCTATTAAGTTTCAATGGACTATCATCTATATTTCAAAATTTATTTTATGAATAAGATTACCATTTGAAACATAAATATAATTAAATAAAATTTGATTTAGTTTATTAGGACAAAAAAATGTGGCCTAAATGACTACTAGTGTTGCATTAAACCAATAATAAATAATTGACAAATTAGAAATGCCTAC
>CAZKOJ010000020.1:0-36556 GCA_964554365.1 uncultured Clostridium sp.
TCTTTGACACCAAAAAATACGATCTTTCACGGGTTGGACGTTATAAGATGAACAAGATGCTAGGCATCGATATCCCAAACAACAAAGCCAACCGTATTATGCGTCGTGAAGATTTCCTCCTTATTGTTAAAGAGGTTATCAAGCGAAATGTTGAGCAATCGCTACCAACTGACATTGACCACCTAGGTAACCGAAGAGTTCGAGCCGTAGGTGAACTTTTGCAGCAAAGATTCCGAGTGGGAATGCTTCGTGCCGAGCGTAACATTAAGGACCGCATGAGCACTTCTGATCCTAAAACAGCTACTTTTCCTCTATAATCTACATCTAAGTCTGCAATAAACCTACCTTCACTAATACTCATATTTCTTATATCAAGAAAATTACTAGTGGTTCCAGTTACTGAAGTGCTTTGAGAATTTTTATCTACCTTTACCGTGGTACTTGTGGAAATAATAGGTGCAACCTTATCTACCCCTTGTATTTCCTCTATATTCTTTACATCATCAAGAGTAAACTGCTTATTCCCATTACTAGATGTATTTGCTGAAATAAGATTTGTACCTAGGGATTGAACTTGAGAAGTTATTTGTTTTGTGGATCCACTTCCCATACCTACTAACACTATTACTGAAGAAATTCCTATAATTATCCCTATCATAGTAAGGGCAGATCTTAATTTATTACTTCGTATATTTTTTATAGCTAACTTTATTGTCTGAAAAAATCTCATTTAATTTCCCTCCTATGCATATAATTTTCCATCTTCAATAGTAATAATTCTTTCAGCTTGTTTTGCAATACTCGTATCATGAGTTATTATTATTATGGTTTGTCCCATCTTATGCAGTTCTTTTATAAGTTCCATAATTTCTTTACTGGTTTTGCTATCCAAAGCACCTGTAGGTTCATCTGCTAAAAGAAGTTTTGGCTTGCCAACTAATGCTCTTGCAATAGCTACTCTTTGCTGCTGACCTCCTGAAAGCTGGTTAGGTCTATGATGTTCTCTTCCTTTTAATCCTACTTTTTCAAGTTGTTCCAGTGCCAATGTTCTACAATCTTTCTCACCAATTCCTCTATATAAAAGAGGCACTTCTACATTTTCTACTGCATTTAACTTATTGAGTAAATTAAAATTTTGAAATATAAAACCTATTTGTTTGTTTCTAATTTTAGTTAATTGAGCTTCACTTGCTTTATCTACATTAGCATTGTCAAAGATGTAATTTCCAGAATCTGAAACATCTAAACATCCTACTATATTCATCAGGGTAGATTTACCTGAACCTGATGGGCCTATAATAGAAACAAATTCGTTTTCTTTTATACTTAAATTTATATTATCTAAAGCTTTTACCTCTGTATCTCCCATGGTATAAGCTTTACTTAAATTCTTAATTTCAATCATTAGAATTCCCCTTTCTTCAAACTTTATTTTCCTTGGCTGCTACCTTGTGTACCTGAGGATTTATTGTTCCTTGTTCCTCCCCCTTGCATCATTTGGAAACCGCCCATACCTTTCATCTTAGATGAATTACTATTTGAAGTTTGTACTTGCGGTAATTGAACTTCCTGTCCAGCCACTAATCCATTAGTTACTTCCACCATTCTTCCGTTGCTAATACCTAACTGAACCTTTTGCAATGCTGTTGCGCCATTATCTTTAGATATCATTACATATTTTTCTTCTTTAATGTCTTTTACTGCTTCCACAGGCACTGCTATTACATTGTCCTTAGATGCAGTTACTATTGTACCTTCAGTAGACATTCCAACTTTAATATCATTTATGCTATCAAAAACTATTATTACATCAAAATTTGACACTCCATTTGCATATGTCCCTTGTTGACTAATCTGTTTAACAGTACCTGTAAACTTTACATCAGGAAAAGCATTAACTTTTATATCTACCTTTTGATCGATTTTTAAACTTGGTAAATCTGTTTCATCCACTGATATAGTTGTATAAAGATTCTTGTTATCAAACATTGTTATAAGTTGCTGTGCTGCATTTACACTATCACCTGCGATTACACTTACATCACTAATAACACCATCATAAGGTGCTAATATAGCATCACTTCCATTTACAAAGTTCATTAATTCCTGCCCTTTAGTTACCACCTGATTTTTACTTACTAGCACTGTTTGTACAGTATCTCTACTAACAGATTTAATAACCTGAGTTTCTGATGATAGAACACTTCCAGATCCGGTCACTGACTTCTTAATACTTTGAACAGATGCCTTTCCCTTAGAAAACTGTGAAGTTTTACTTACTGTTGCTGCTTTAGCTGTAATATTTTTATATACTGCAAATCCTCCAAATCCTAATATCGCTACTAACATTATACTAATAGTTATTTTTTTCATAATCATCTATCCTTTCTATACAATTAATTTAATATCCCTTGCTATGAAACCAATTATGTCACCTCAACCTTAACTTTTCCTTAACTATATAAAAGAGCTGATAAACCTGGATAACGATTTCTAAGCTTCAGATAGGGTCTCCACCTGAAACCAATAACTCTGTTTATACTAAAAAAGGACTATCTCAAAATTTTATTTTGAAATAGTCCTTTTTAAAATAGGGAACTTACAATATTTCTTGAAGTACCTTATTAGTTTCATAAGTTTTATTTTTACTGACACTCACACCCCCATTTTCTACATTGCTCTATTCTTTTTCCATCATCGCCTTGTTCTTTATCATATGCAAACTGATTAAGTAAATCACAAGGAAAATCACCACATTTTCCACAATGTAAAAGTTCTTTATCTTCACAACAGGATTTTACTGGACAGCTCTCACCCCAAAAAGGCTTATCAATATGTGCACAACCTTTGCAGTTCACTTGTTCTTTGTATTTACATTCTGAACATACAATACCGCATCTTGATTCTATCATCATTTATTCCCATTCCCCCAATTTTCTTTTTAAAAATTACGCTTATTAGCTTAACCGATACTATATAAATTGTTTTACAAAATCAATAGGGTACGTAGTGCGTGAAGCTGTTTCCTCAACGGACAATCCTTGATCCAAAAATCGTTTTATAACACTTTCCATACTTTCTCCCACCTCAATAATATGTTTGTCAGGGTCATAAAATCGAATAACCCTCTGTCCCCATGGGTATTCTCTAACATCGTGAACATATTCTACATGCTCAAAACATCTTATTTTCTTTACAAAGCTATCTAAATCCTCTTCTTCAAAATAAAGTTCAAAATTATTTGACCTATTGATAACATCATTTTGCTTTATATTAATAAGACCTGCAAAATCTAATTGTATTGCAAATCGCCCTTCAAAAGTGACGTTTGCACCAAAGTCCAACGTCACTTTTTGGTTCAGCACTTTCTCATAAAAGCTTCTTGAAACTTCAATATCACTAACAGCTATAAGTGGACATACAAATTTCATTTCAATTTCTCCTCCTCATAATTTAATATCTTTTATTATATATCAATATTTAAAAGGTTCATTGTAAAAATCGGACATGTTTTTTAAAAATGAATTAGGAGAAACACCACATATTTGCTTAAAATCATGAATAAAATGTGCTTGATCAAAATAGTCTAAAGTTTGAGCTATATTCAAGCAACTTTTATAGTTAATTTTTTTAAATAGGTTTATTGAATGATTTACTCTTACAAGTCTTAAAAACATTTTAGCATTTATTCCAATATACTCATTAAATAACCTATTCAAATGGCGTTCGCTAATGTATTCATTTGCTGACAATTCTTTTATCGTTAATCTTCCATCTATATCCTTAATTCTATTTAAAGTAGAATCTATAACTGTATGTTGTCTGTTATTTTTCTCTATTGCTTTCAAAAAAATTAAATTAACCATTGAAATCATATCGTCTATATTATTTGAAATTTCCATAGCATGAACTAATGAAGTTGACAAATACTTGTCAACTTCACCTACTTGTGCTTGAATATCACATAGTTCTAATTGATTTATACCAGTAATAGCATGTAGACCACCAGGCATAAACTCAATAAAAAATCTTATCTTTTTTGAATTGACATCGTTCTTTACTATAACTGTTTTTGTTGTTGCTCCCCATAGACTTGATGAAAAATCATTGTTTTCATAAGTATATATAATACATCCACTTGAATCAGGTATTAAAGTTATATCATTAATATTCTCATTACAATTTCTCATTGCATTTGTATTTGGAAACGATATTGTATAGTGTGCTATATACTTGCTAAGTACTGGATGAGGTGCTATGTAGATGTAATTTTGGTTTTCTTTTATTTTTAGATGCCTATTTACCGAAATGTCACAAAAAAACAACTCTATCCCTCCCTATATGAATATGAAAATATATCCATAACTATATTATGTTTGTCCATAATACCTCACAAATCTTTCACAGCAAACGTATGAAAATTTATAATCTCTTATTCCTCAGAGAAATTCTTTTTACACTTGCATTAGCTTGTCTTCCAATACTACGTGTCCTATCAACCAATTGAATACAAATGCTAAAATATCTTCAATGTATTTTTGAGGATCTTCCTCCACTTGTTCCAGATTTATTTTATTAATTTTCTGAATAAAATCATCGTGCTCTAACTTATGACTTAAATATTTTTTATATTTAATTTTAATCATGTATTCTTCTTCTGTCTTAAAATGAAACTTTGCATATTGAGATAGGTCTTGAATAATCAGAACAATATCATCATATTTATCTATTCCAAAATCATCCCTTAATAGTTTATATGCACCATTTCCTATTTCAAAAAGGTATTCATGCTGTTTATCGATTAAATCAACTCCGATTGAATATTCATCTTTCCATACCAACATAGCTCTTTTCCCCCAATCAATTTTAAGATTTTTGTGCTGCTCAACAACTATTTTCAACCTTAAATCTACAGCTGAAACATTTACGCAACTTTTTTACTAAATTTATTATATAATAGCTTTATTATATTCTATATAAACTTCCAAATCCCTCTTTTACAACAAATATTACCATCAAATTCTAAGCGTAAATCTTACTAATCCTTTATAATCTTTATGATTTAAACTACTCTTTGTTTATATTGATTTATACTTACATTTCCTTTTTTAATTTTAGATTTATCATGTTTTAGTTTTTCAAGTTCATCTGAAATTCTTACATATATTATATAGAAAAATTCAGACTGAATTTATTTTAATTAATAGGAATCATTACCTCAATTGATGTTCCTTTAGGGCAATTTTCATGAGCCCTTATAGTTCCTCCATGCTTTAACACTATCCACTTAGCAATAGATAAACCGAGTCCCGTACCTCCTGTTTCTCTTCCCCTGCTTTTATCACCCCTATAGAACCTTTCAAATATTAATTCTCTTTCTCCTTCTTTTATACCTACACCATCATCTTTCACAACAATATTGCATTTATTATCTTTCTTTTTAACATTTATCTCAATATTGCCATGTTTACAAGTGTACTTTAGAGCATTATCTAAAAGAATAACTATAAGTTGATATATTCTTTCCTCATCACAATTTATAATTAAGTTTTCTTCTAAATTTACTTTTATATACTTATATTCCATATGTGCTATTTCAATATATGGCTCAGTTACTTTTTTTATTAAAGTATACATATCTATAGGCTTTTTTTCTATTTCAATTATATTAGAATCTGAACGAGCAAGAGTAAGCAAATCAGCTACAAGTCTTGTTAATCTTCTTGTTTCACTCAGTGCAGCTCCTAAATGACTTGCTTTATTAATCACCTTTGCCTCTGGTGCTTTAAGAATTAGTTCCAACTGTGACTGTATTACTGTTAAAGGAGTTCGTAGTTCATGAGAAGCATCTTCAACAAACTGTCTTTGTTTTTTCCATGCATTAACTATAGGTATCATAGTTTTTTGAGCTAAGAATGACCCTACTGCTAAAGACAATATAAATATTATAATTCCACCTAACACTGTAATTTTCAATAAATTGTCTAAAAATTCCTTTTCTGAATTTGTATTTCTAAGCAACTGTACCATTATAGTTTTATTATTTAATTGTCCGTTAAAGGCTATTGTTCTGAAATTAAATTCCCTAAATTTAATATCATATAGTTCTCCTATTTTTTCTGGCTTGATATACTTTTCATTGCTTTTATAAAACATAGACATATGTGTATCTAAAATGATATCTCCTTTATCATCCCTCAAAATAGTAATTACACGTGGGTCAAGAGGTGGTAAGTGCATATTGCTTTCTATTAGATTGTTTTCAATAATTTTTCTTGAAATGCCTAAGCTTCTATCTACACCATTGTATAAATTGGATTTAGCATAGAAATATATAACCATGTTAAATACTATAAAAAGCATAAAAAAAACTGCAGTATTTAATAATGTAAGTTTAAGCTTTTGTTTTTTAAACATTCGTTATCATCACCAACTTTAAACATATACCCAATTCCACGTATAGTTTTTATATACTTATTATAATTATATTGTGCTAATATTTTTCTAAGGTTATGCATATATACCTCTACTATATTTATAGTAGTATCTGATTGAAATCCCCATATTCTATCAAATATTTGTTCTTTTGTAAGAATAGTACCTTTATTGTTAACAATGTATTCCAAAAGATCAAATTGTTTAGCTTGAAGACTTACTTTTTTTCCTTTTATAAATAGTTCTCTAGTCTTTATATTTAATTCTAGATGCATACATCTCACTATATTTTGTGATACTAAAGATCCTGATCTCCTTAACAATGCTTCAATTCTTACTTTCAATTCTTCTATATGAAAAGGTTTTGCAATATAATCATCTGCCCCTATTTTAAAGCCCTTAACTTTATCCTCTAAAGAATCTTTTGCCGTAAGAAATAGAACTGGTGTATCTATTCCTTCTTCTCTAATGATTTTTAATATTTCATCACCATTTAAATAAGGGAGCATTATATCCAGAATTATAGCATCATATATATTTTGCTGCGCCATGTATAATCCTTCTTCACCATCTGATGCCATATCTATATGATAATACTGTTCAAGGCTATCTTTTATAGATTGTGAAATTAATTTATCATCTTCTACTAAAAGTATTTTCATATTTAACTCCTCTACAATTATAATGTTACTACATTTAATTATTAATTCTAGAAACCTTACATATATAAAATTTTCCCTAATTAATAAATAACATTCTACTAGTATTATAGGATTAAAGAATTTAATGAAGTGGTATCTTAAAGATTTCGGAAATTTTTAACTTAGTTCTGAAATTTTCACCTATTAATCCATGGTAAAATATTAACTATATTGAACTATTTTTAATAATGTGTTTTTATTGACAGTTTTGAATTGCAGTTGTACACTTATTTATGTTAACAAGTGTAATCCTATAAGCATGAGTTATTACTCCTTGCTGCTATGTGTTAAAAAAGGACACGCTAAAAATATTTGTTAAGCTTTATTTGAACAGTATTAAGGAATAGTATATAAATGAGGTGTTGCAATTTGACTTATTTTAGTATTAATAAAAAACTTTTAAAAAACTTAGATGTTAAGCTGTTACTTTTAATAGTTACAGTTTCATTTTTTGGAGCTGCAAATATATTAAGCGCTACTCAAAGTTCTTATAGCTCATTTAATTTTTATCAATTTAACCGTCAGATATGTTGGATACTAATTAGTGTAGCATGTTTATGTGTTGTAATATCTATTGATTATTTACGAATATTGCAAATTTCAGAGTTAATCTATTGGCTTGGAATTTTTCTTCTTGCATTAAACAAAGTTTTACCTAAGCACGTAGTAAATGGAGCCGGTTCCTGGTTAACTATAGGTGGTGTTAACATTGTACAACCTTCTGAATTTGTTAAAATAGGTTTGATTCTACTTTTAGCAAAAAAGATAAATGATATGGAAGGTAATATTAACAATATAAAAAATTTATTAATTATATTATTTTACAGTTTACTTCCAATGGGTTTTATAGCAAGTGAACCCGATATGGGAATGACAATGATTTATTTTTTTATGGTATTTGGAATATTATTTCTTTCTGGTTTAGACTATAGAATTATTTTAAGTGGATTTGTTGCTTCAATTGTATTGATTGTTATTTTATGGAATTCCCCGTTAATTCATGACTATCAAAAGGTAAGAATAACTTCGTTTTTAAGCAATAGTGATACTATATCCTCAAATGAGAATGAAAAATATCAGGTAAATCAATCCCTTATAGCCATAGGCAGTGGCAAACTTATGGGAAGTGGATTTTTAAAAGGAAACTTTATACAAGGAGGAAGAGTTCCATTTTGTTCAACTGATTTTATTTTTTCAGTGGTTGGTGAAGAATGGGGATTATTAGGTGCATTCTTACTTTTGGTTTTATATGCACTAATACTATATAGAATTAGTCAAATATGTAAAACGTCAAAAGATATTGCAGGCTCTGTTATATGTTCAGGAGTTATTTTTTCTTTATTGTTCTCCATAATTCAAAATATAGGAATGACTATAGAGATTATGCCTATAACTGGCATTACCCTGCCATTTATGAGTTATGGTGGAAGCTCCCTGCTATCAAGCTTTATACTTATAGCGTTAACATTGAATGTAGGTATGAGAAATAAAAAAATTATGTTTTAGATGATGTCTAAAATTTTAAATTTCACCTGAACAGTAAATTATTAAAGAATAAGATGAATATAATATCTCATTTCTATTTTGTTTATTTTTATTATATAATTTAAATTTTTTATATCAAATAATATTTATGGTGCTCACTACTACTAATAGCTAAAATCTAAATTATAGTTAATTTAAAGAGTAATAAAAACAGAAGCATAAAACTTCTGTTTTTATTTACTATCTATACAATTAAAATGTTAAATTTCCATAATAATAGGAAGAATAATTGGTCTTCGTTTTGTCTTTTCATATAAAAATCTTTCTATAGATTTTTTCATATTAGATTTTAATACATACCACTCAATAATTTTATTTTCTAAACAATTATCCAACTCTTTTCTAACAATTTCTTTTACTTCATTAATCAAAGTCTCTGATTCCTTTACATATATAAATCCTCTGGTGATTATATCTGGACCTGCTATGACACTATAGGATTCTTTTTCTATAGTAACAACTACAGTGAGCACACCATCTTGAGCTAAATGTCTCCTATCCCTAAGAACTATATTCCCTACATCTCCTACTCCAAGTCCATCTACAAATATAGCACCAGTAGGAACTCTTCCTGATATTCTCGCTTCTTTATTTGATAGTTCTAAAACCTGACCTGTTTCTAGCGTAAAAATATTTTCTTCTTCCATGCCTAATTTCTGTGCCAACTTAGCATGGTGTCTCAAATGCCTATACTCACCATGAACCGGCATAAAAAATTTAGGATGAACTAATGTATGAACTAATTTTAATTCCTCCTGATAAGCATGCCCTGATACATGCACTTCCTCCAAATCTTCATAAATTACATCTGCACCCTTTTTAAACAAATTATTAATTACCTTAGATATAAGTTTTTCATTACCTGGAATTGGTGACGCAGAAATAATAAACAAATCCTTTGGTTCAATCTTAATTGTTTTATGAGTAGAAAAAGATATTCTAGCAAGGGCTGACATGGGTTCTCCTTGACTTCCAGTAGTTATTATGCTTATTTGCTCATTAGGATACTTGTTTATTTCATCTACACTTATAATGTTATCTTCTGGTATGTTCAGATATCCTAAATCCATAGCTACTTGCGATATGTTTTCCATACTCCTTCCACTGAAAGCTACTTTTCTTCCATACTCAATAGAAGCATTTATTATTTGCTGCATTCTATGAATGTTTGAAGCAAAGGTTGCCACAATAACTCTTCCTTCAGCATTAGAAAATATTCTAGTTAGGGTTTCTCCTATAGATTTTTCTGAAATTGTATGCCCTGGGCGTTGAACATTGGTACTATCCGCCATAAGCAACAACACTCCCTGTTTTCCTAAACTTGACATACGCTCTAAATCCATTACTAATCCATCAATAGGCGTATAATCTACTTTGAAATCACCCGTATGCAATATCACACCAACCGGTGTGTGAATAGCAATAGCACAGGAGTCTGCTATACTATGTGTAACTCTTATAAATTCAACCTTTAAATTTTGTACTTCTATTATATCTCCTGCTTTTACCCTATGAAGTTCACAATGTGAAAGTATATTATGTTCCCTTAATTTGTTTTCAACTAGTCCTAATGTCAACCTTGTACCATAAATAGGTACATTCAATTGCTTCAAAATATAAGGTAGCGAACCTATATGATCTTCATGTCCATGAGTTAAAAAAATACCTTTTACCTTCTCTGCATTATTTAATAAATAAGTTATATCTGGAATTACTAAATCTACACCATACATATCCTCTTCTGGAAAAGATATTCCGCAATCTATAACAACAATTTCATCTTTGTACTCAATAGCTGTTATATTCTTACCAATTTCACCAAGACCGCCTAAAGGAATAACCCTTATATGCTCCTCGTTTTTCACTAAATCATCCCCTTTGTTTTTTAAGTCATATTCAAAAAATAACTAGTCAGTATGCTAATCTATTTTGTGTCAGCAGAACCTTCTTCCTTGTCTACCACAAAATATCTGCAACATCTTTGACTTATTATTTTCTTTCATATGCCTAATTTTATTATTAATTTTATTTTGCCTTCTAGTGTTAAATTTAATTCTTCTTTTCAAAACTTTCTTTTTTCATTATTTTGAATAATTGAATAGTTTTTATAATTTTTTATTTTAAGTAAACATAATTTATAACAAATGTATATTTTTATAAACTATAGTATATTAATAACTTTTAGTATTTATAAAATGTTGAAAAATGAAAAACGATTCTTATACAAATATACCAATATTTATAGGAATTTACTAGAGTTTTCTGACAATTCATGTTAAAATAATAACAAGAGTAAATGTTAAATTTGTAACAAATATAGTAAATATTTAATCTTTATAAATAATAAGATTATTGTGAGGGAAGTGTATATTATGACAGAACTTAAAGTTTTATCAAAGGAAACAATTGCTGTAGATATTCAATCTGGAGAGTCCTTATTAATTATAAATAAAAAAAAGAAGTTATCTGCTAATAGCAGGGTTACTTTTCAAAGTAAAAATATTATAAATATTGCAACTGAACATGCTAAAAGAATAGATAATACCTTTATGTCTCTAATAAAAGTTTATTTGACTTCTCTAAATCCTATAAGAACTACTGGCAGGCAGTGTTTTGAAGTTATTTCTAATTATACTGGATTATCTTTAGAGGAATCGGAGTTTAAATTAAAAGAAATACTGGACAAACTACTTTGTCCTAATACTGAAATTATGCTAAAAAGCTTTCCATTCAAATTAGAAGCTTATGAAAAGCAGAGACTTATGTTTGCAGTATCATTCTTAGTTAAGCCAAAGCTTATAGTTTTAGATGATACCATTTTTAAAATGGAACCTGAAATAAAATCTTATATATTAAAAGAACTTAAAAAACTAAAAGAAGAAAATCATACAAGTTTCATATTTATAGCAAAGAAAATTCATGTTATAGACCAATTGGTGGATAATATTGCTGTTATGTACAAAGGAACTATAATTGAGTACGGGAAAAAAGATTTAATTCTAACAGATCCTATTCACCCTTATACAAGATGCCTTATTGATAATAAAACTACTCCAGATTTTACTGAATCATCATCTAAAATTAGAGATTATATAGAAGATATTAACAATATGCCTACAACTGGATGTTCATTCTGCTTGAACTGTAAAAAAGCATCTTACGATTGTGTATATATGCCGCCTAAAATAAAATTTTTAGCTGGAGGAAGACAGGTAATTTGTGAGGCTAAAAATATATCTGTGTAAATTATATTATATTCCATTATTATTGACAAAAAAAGTCACTGTAGTTAAATCCAGTGACTTTTTAAGTATATATTTATTAAATACTGATTTTATTCATATCTTAAAGATTCAACCGGATCAAGCTTTGCAGCCTTTCTAGCAGGCACAAGCCCTGCAATTATTGATACAACCACTGCAAATCCTATTGCTGCTAACATTACCCAAATTGGTGCACTAACCATATTTGAAATATCCTCTATACCTTTTGCCTTCATGCTTTTCACCATAAAATTATTTACTACAACAGACATTATTAATGCAAATACAGTTCCCATAGCTCCTCCTATAAATCCAAGAACTCCTGACTGTACTGTAAACATTGTTGTTATGTTTCCTCTTGAAGCTCCTTGAGCCTTCATTATACCAATTGATTTTGTTTTTTCAAATACAGCCATACTCATAGTATTAATAACACCAATTGCAGATACTAATAATACAATTACTCCTCCTGCTGTAAATATTCCCTTTAACACATTAAATTGTGTTTTTATAGTTTCAGTATAACTTGCTTTAGATTCAACATTAAAACCTAGTTTTTTAATATCTTCCCCTACTGTTTTAACTGCTTCAAAACTCTTGCCTTCAACTTCTAAACTAGAATATCCATACTTGTTTAGATAATCACTTTCTCCTGTATAATACTCCTGTACTTTGGCTACTGCCTCTACAGGAATGATGATACTTTTACCATCTTTATAATTTGAGTTAATAACCCCTGCTGCAGTTCCCTTAATCACTAAAGGTTCCATTTCTGGCATTCCCTCTACTTGAGGAATCTCTACCTTAAGCTCTATTTCCTTGCCTATTACACTATTGTAGTCTTTTATACCCATTTTATTCAATAAACTTTGTCCTATAAGGAATTTATTTTTCTCCCCCTTTTCCACATTCTTACCTGCAATAATTGGTTCATCACTATTTTTATTTTGTTTATTTTTAGTTTTTACACCCTTTACTGTGTTTTTATCCGCATCAGTAAATATATTATAATTAAAATCTACTCCCTTAACGCTTGTTTTTTTAGCTGCTTTACCATCTAATGATATTCCTGTAACACTAGACTCAATACTAGGAAGAACATTGCTTACGCCGCTAACATTTTTTATTTTTTCTATAGTAGCTCTATCTATTTTTTTATCAATAGCTTTAGTATCCTTATTTACCTTTGGTAATACAGTCATTAACCTCATATTATCATTTTCACTAAACTTACTCATAGCTATTTTTTCAAGTCCTTGTCCTAATCCAAACATAACAATGATAAGCATTGTTCCCACAGCTATACCGAAGGCTGTTAAAAAAGTACGAAACTTTCTTTTTTTAAGATCACCTAATGCCATCTCTATACAATCATTTAATTTCATTTTTTTCTCCTCCCTTTATTAGCTGTTCAATGCTTCTACTGGATCTAATTTTGAAGCTTTTTTAGATGGATAAACACCAGAAAGTAATGACATAGCAATTGCGAATCCTAATGTTCCAAGTACAAGCCATGATGGCATTACAAAATTAACTACCATATCCTTAGTTCCATGACTCTGCAAATATGCTTTTAATCCAAATTCTATTATCTTGCCATTTAAAAAACTAAATACTAACCCCATTACTCCACCAATAAGTCCAATCGTGCCAGCTTGAGTAAGAAAAATACTATGTATGTTTTTTCTGCTTGCTCCTAAAGATTTCATAATTCCTATATACCTAGTTTTTTCATTTATAGACATAGTCATAGTATTTACAATCCCTACAGCAGCTACAAATAATACAATCACACCTAATGCAGCAAGTATTTCTTTACCTATTGTAAAGAATTCTTTTATTTGATCAGCTATTTGTTCATAAGACATATACTGATATCCCATATTTTTTACTTCTTTACCTATACTACTAACGTTATCTGGAGATTTTGCATGTATAGATACTATATCGTAACCTTTGTCAGCTAAATAATTTTTATTAAAAGTAATATAACCTTTCAAAGCTGCTGCCATATCAATTGGTACAAAAATTTGTTTAGATTCACTATCAAACTTTTCATCAATTATTCCAACAATTTTTCCTTTTAATTCTATAGGCTTTAAATTAGTGTTATCTAAATATGCCTTAGACACACCTAAAGTAATTTCTTTACCAACTACACTTTTATAATCACTTATTCCCATTTCCTTAAGAAACTGTTGTCCCACAAGAACTTCATTCTTATCAGAAGCATTTAAGTTTCTACCTGCAGAAATTGGCTGAATATTTTTGTCTTTTTTTCTTTCTCTTACTGTCTCAATTTTATCATTAGTAAATAATTTATAATTAAGATCATACCCTACAAGCGATCCTTTTTTTATTTCTTTATCTCCAATTTTAGTTAAAGATATTGGCACTTGTATACTTGCTTCTATATCTCCAACCCCATCTATACTGTTAACTTTTTTTAATGCATCTTTATCTATTTTTTTAAAATTCTTTTCCATGAATTCGTTGTAATCAGCTTCATTATCAATTTCTTCTCTTTCACTACTTGGGTCTTGGTATTTTTGGTTCATGACAGCTATTTCCTTTACGTTATTAAATTGTTTAAGCTGATCTAAAACCATTTTTTCAGCTGTTACTCCAATTCCCACCATAGTGACAACAAGCATGGACCCTATTGCTACTGCAAGTGAAGTTAAGAAAGTTCTTCCTTTCCTTTTACCTAAATCTTTAAAGGACATTCCCATAACATCACTAAATTTCATCTTTTGTTACCTCCTGCACCTTTCCATCTCTTATCTTTATAATTTTTTTTGCTTTTGCAGCTTCTTCCATATTGTGAGTAACCATAATTATGGTATACCCCTCTTTATTAAGATCTTTAAGTAAATCCATTATTAGCTTTCCATTTTTAGAATCTAAGTTTCCTGTTGGTTCATCAGCAAAAATTATTTTTGGTGTATTTACTAAAGCTCTTGCAATACTAACTCTTTGTCTTTGTCCTCCCGACATCTCCATAGGTCTATGTTTAACCTTATCCCCAAGTCCAACCAGTTCAAGAGCTTTAGTTGCCCTTTGTTTTCTCTTTCTCTTGTCCATCCCTGCAAAAATCAAAGGCATCATTACATTTTCAAGAGCACTTTGAGTATTTTCTAGGTTAAATGCCTGAAACACAAATCCTATAGTTTTATTTCTATACTCTGACATTTGTGTATCTTTTAACTCACTTATATCTTTTCCATCTACACAAATCTTTCCTGAACTTGGTGTATCAAGTCCTCCAATAAGTTGCATCAATGTAGATTTTCCTGATCCTGAAGGCCCCACAATGGAAACAAATTCTCCCTCTTCAATTTTTAAACTAACATTGTCCAGTGCTGTAACCACTTCATTACCCATTTTATAAACTTTAGAAACATTTTTTACTTCTATCATAGTATTATCCTCCTCATATTTAGACAAAATCATATTTTTAATCCACTATTTTAACTACTGCGGTGCAGTTTAATAACTATTTATATTGTATTATTTTAGTTTTTAGTTTTTAAATTTTGTGCCCATATATAATTTACAATAAATATTAATTTCAAACCATTGATTCATCTTACAGATACTTATATGAATCTTACAAATTTGTAATATTATTTACTGCAATATTTAAATCATAAAATGATTTTTAGCAGATTAAATTATGCATTCATTGTGAACCTCTTTATTAGTGTTCTATTGATATAGTACACTAATATAAGATTACAGTCAATAGTTTTTTTTATATTCTCCTAATACAAATAATCTTAAAATAAGTTTATAATAATATATAAACAGGATTCTTGGCTTCAGTTGGAGTTTTTTTATGTATTTTTAACCACCAAAATAAAAGTCAGATAGTATATGAACTACCCGACTTTTTACGTTTAATTATATTTTATTTATCTATTTTGAGTTATCTTCAAATGATTTTCTATAATATTATTTCAAATGAATATAACTCATCAACATTTATAAACCTACTAATTACTGATTTTTCAGAAGAAGGATTATTAACTAAATCATTAAAGTTTACTACTTTCATTAATACCTTAGCCACTGATTGGTTAAGTTCGGTTTCTTTTCCATCCTTAAAATGCAATATTATTCTCAATTCTCTCACCTCTATATTTTATATTCAATATGTAGAGGTTTTGTTCTCATAAGACACTTATATCAAGAAAAATATATTATTGCAAATTTAAATTACTTATTCATTTAAATCATATACTTTTTCAATGACTATCATATGCTTAAATCCACCACGTTGTTTTCTTTTATTATCTATAGCTTCTTTTATATCTTTTTCGGAATAATCTAAGGCTTCAGCAAGTACATATACCATTTCACATATATCTGCTAATTCTTCTAAACTTCTATTTTTAGTATATTCATCTACTTCCTCAATTAATTTTGCTTCTATAAGAGGTATGAAATCTTTTTTCCTTGCATAATGATACTCACATCTTTGTCCCTCTTGTAAAATTAATTTAGGAACATTATCTCTAACAAGCTTGTTAAAACACTTCATGTCTATTCCCCCAATATTTTAATTTTACTATATTATATCATATAATGCTATTTCAGTCCCCCTATTTTACCGTAAAAATGCTTTTTGCTTCTTCAATACTCAATTTTGTTTTTTTATGCTATAATTCCTATATATAATGATTTAAAAAAGAGGTGTATTTATGACAAACGATGAAATATATAAACGTATAATTGTTATGCCTAATGTTAAAAGTGCAATTGCTTATATACAAACTTGTAATATAAATAAGTCTGACTTAAGCAAATTGTGTAAAAGATATAACATATCAATAGAAACTAAAGTTACCAAAGAAAAAATGATTGATATATTTGTTAATTCTACACTTGGTGTAAAATTAAGAAAGAAGGCAATTAATAAACATAGCAGCAAATAGAAACTAAGAGACTATATTCTTATTTGAATATGTTTAAATTTAATAAAAGCAGTACATAATAAAGAGCACGGAATTTTCCGTGCTCTTCTTAGTCTTATATAATTACTTTGCAAGTTCATATATTGTATGAGCATAAATTTTAGCATTCATCATAAGATCGCCAATTTCAATATACTCATTAGCTTGGTGGTCAAGATCTGGTTTTCCTGGGAATATTGGTCCGAAACCAACTATGTTTGGAAGTTCTTTAGCATATGTTCCTCCACCTATTCCATAAGCCTCTCCCACTGTACCTGTCTGCTCATTATAAACCTTGAGCATAGTTTCAACAAGTTTACTATCTTTTGGATAATAAAGAGGCTCATCAGCGTCTACTCTTTCTATCTTAGCGCCACATTCAGCAAACTTTTCTGTAAGTTTTTTCATAAGCTCTTCACCATTTGCTGTAACAGGATATCTGATATCTAGCCAAAGATCTGCAAGTTCTTCATTTATTTCAGCAACACCAACATTTAATGATAATTTTCCTGATGGTGCATCTTCAACTGCTATTCCCAATGAAACACCTTCTGTTTCTAATCCAACATTCTTGTTGAAAAAGTTAATATAATTTGCAAGACCACAAGTTCCTTTGGCAATTTTCCCTAAAAATTCAAATGTATGCATTATGGCGTTCTTTCCTAATTCTGGTGTACTTCCATGAGCTGATACACCAACTGTACGTATAAAAACATCTCCATTAACTATTTCAGCCTTAATACTATATCCTGTTTTAGCTGCAAATTCTTCTACAGCCTTAATAATCATTTCTGTATCCTTTGTAGCTATTACAACTTCACATTTATCTGGAACCATATTTGGCATCAGTCCACCCTTTATTGACTTAATTGCAATTCCACAATCACAAGCACTTAAAGGCTTAACAACATGAATTCTTCTTATGCCCTTTTCTGCATTTATAACAGGATACATAGCATCTGGAGTAAATCCAGCTACTGGACCCTTTTCCTTCTTATTATAAACGTGCATTTCAGAACTTCCTCTTTCTTCATTTGTTCCAAATATAATTCTAACCTTCTTTGAAATTTTCATATTAAGGTCTTTTATAGCTTTTAATCCAAAAAGAGCTGCCATTATTGGACCCTTATCATCTAGTGTACCTCTTCCAAACATTTTCTCGTCATGAATTTCTGCTCCATATGGTGGATGAATCCATGAGTCTCCTTCTGGCACTACATCCATATGACCAAGAACTGCAACATAATCTTCTCCTTCGCCATACTCTGCATATCCATAATATCCTTCTTCTTCTCTGTGTGTCTTAAATCCAAGGTTTGCTGCAATTTCAAGTGCCTTATCAAGTGCTTTTTCAACACCTTCCCCAAAAGGCATGCCTGGTTTTTCATCATCTGCAACACTTTTAATTCTAACCACTTCCTGAGTTGCCTTAATAAGTTCATCTTTCATTCCATCAATTTTTTTGTTAAGTTCCATTTCCATTCCCCCTATTCTTGATTACTAATATTAATAGTAATCTATGCTTATTTATTTAAATATCTTAGATACATATTTATCTATGGTTTACGTCTCTAATCTTTGATGTGAATTTTCTTTTGAAAAAAGTCTACTGTATCACATATAGTATCTTCTTTATTTACATTAAAACACACTTTATTATACTTTCTATTGTATACCGTTTTTTTACATATTTCAATGCATTTGAATTATTTATTGAGTTTAATATTTATCATGGTAAAATTCCGTCAAATTTACATATATAATTAGACGGAATTATTTCAAAAGTCAGGATATTAAGTTTTCCTCATTCATTGCAGTTAACCCTATAAATTAATCAGTTTATAACTTATAATATACATATATTAAATGAATTAGCGATAGATAAGACTGTTAAATTTAACAAAGAAAGGATGACTAAATAACAAATGGAACATAATATAAAATCTGATAAATATCTTCCTCAAATAAATAAAAAATGGTGCCAACTAAAACCAAAACAACAAATATGGATTTCTAATCTATTAAGAGACAGATATATTAAATTTGTATTGGAAAATGGTAGAAAGCCTAATAAGACCGAAAAAGAATTTATTGTTGCTTGTGTCTACTTAGAAATAGATGAAAAGGGACTATGTATACCTGTAAATGAAATAAGAAAATACTTTCAAAGTAAAATTCTAAAATATGATAGTTCTATAGAAAAGTTAGGTTATTAGGCATATGGAGGTAAGTATCAAAAATACTAATTTAATGTTATAATCTTATGGGAATTTAACACAAATTCTAAATATATTTAGTTTTATGGAGGCGTGAATCAGATATGCTTAAAGACAGCAAACGGAAAGGCTTTATTTTAGTTATTATAGCTGCATTATTCTGGGGATGCATGGGTGTACCCACTAAAAATTTAGGTGATTTAAATTTTGACTCATTTTCAGTATCATTCTTCAGAACATCTATATCTGCAGTTTTTTATTTTTTATATTGCTTAAAGAAAAAACCTTCTTTACTAAAGATAGATAAAAAAGGAACTATATTTTTTATAATTTATGGAGTTATAGCCTTCGGTGCTACTTTTATTCTTTATAATATTACAGTAAATTATATTTCCATAGCTTTAGCCACTATGTTTATGTTTACTAGTCAAGTTTGGGTGGTAATTCTTTCTTATTTTATATTTAAAGAAAAATTTACTGTAAAAAAAATTGCCGCTCTATCATTAACTTTTATTGGCTGTTTTATGATGTGTAAAGTGTATAATCTTAGTAGTATTCATTTAAATGTAACTGGTATTATTTTTGGACTTATGTCTGGTTTTACCTTTGCTCTTCAAATTATTTTTGCTAAGATAAACTCTAATAAATATAACCAAGATACTCTGCTAGCGTATTCTTTTATATTTGCTTCAATATTTTTAATTCCTTTTATGAATGTAAAAAACACTTTGCATATATTGGGACATTCTAATAATATATATTTTATATTAAAAAATATATTTATACTTGGAGTTTTAAATACAGCCATAGCCAATGGTGCTTATGTAAAATCTGTACAATATATAGAAGTTGGAGTGGCTAGTATTATAGCTTCTTCTGAAATTGTTATAGCTTCAATTATAGCTTATTTTGTATTTTCCCAAGCCTTGGATATGGTACAAATTGTAGGTATGATTTTGATTCTTCTATCAATTATACTATTAGAAATTAAGAAGGAATCCTTAACTAAACTATTTAGCTCGCATAACAATTCTAAAGAAAATTTTAATTTATAGTTCTTTTTTGAAAGGCATTATGCTGTTTTTAATTTTCACCACAAAGTACAAACAAAAGAGACCTAAACTCCTTAATACTTAAGGTTTTTCAGATCTCTTTTACTGTTTTTTTAATAAGATCTTGCTTCAATCTCCATGAAGCTATTTTCCTACTTCAATGATTATAGATGAATTTTGCTTAATAATAGCTTTTCTTTTCCATCTACCTGTTTTATAGTATATAAAAGCTAAAAAGAAACTTACTACAAAACTTAAAGCTATTCCCATGCCTACTCCATTTATACCAAAATATCTAGAAAACAACTTAGCAAAAGGAACCCTGAAGGCCCATAAATTTGCAAATGCAATCATCATAGCAGCTACAGTATCTCCAGCACCATTAAAAAGTCCATTAAATACTATCATGTTACAGATAAATATATAAGGTATAGCCATTATTCTCAAATAATCTACTCCTATTTTCATAGCATTTACATCTGATTTATTTATAAATGCACTTAGAAGTATATTAGGAATAACTAAACATAAAATTGATACTCCAACTATTACTAAAGTATTTATAATAAGTCCGTATTTTATAGTTTTATTCACCCTGTCCATTTTGTTTGCACCTATATTTTGGCCTACAATAGCGCAAACTGCTGCATTTATACTGCTAGCAGGCTGAAAAACTATGTTATCTATATTTCCTGCTGCTGCATAAGCAGCTATAGCATCGCTGCCAAATCCATTTATATAAGCTTGTATTACCGCGATACCTAATGCAATTATGGTTTGCTGTACACTAGATGGTACTCCTATTTTTATTATCTTTAAAGCTATTACTTTATTAAATTTAAATTCCTTTAAAGTTAATGATGCGAATCCACCCTTTTTCTGAAGATATATGAAACTCCATATAAAAGCTATACCTTGTGAAAAAAGCAATGCTACTGCAGCTCCATTCAACCCCATCTTAGGAAAAGGTCCTATGCCTAACATCAAAAATGGATCTAATATAACATTTATTACTACTGAAACAGCCAAAAATTTCAAAGGAGATACCGAATCACCTATAGCCCTAAATATAAAACTTATCAAGTTAAATCCAAATACAAATACTGAGCTGTAACTTATTATTATTAGATAACTTTTAGACATCTCTAATATTTCATAAGGTGTATTCATAATCAAAAGTATTTTTTCTGCAAAGAATATAAGACCTAAATTAGTTATTAAAGCTATTATTCCTATTACTATAAAAGAATTAGCTACTGTACTTTTTATATTTTTGTAATTTTTGGCTCCATAATACTGAGATATAAGTATATTTGTAGACATAGTCATACCTATAGCAAATGCCATCATTATGAATCCTATAAGTGAACTTATAGAAGCTGCACTTAAAGCTTCCTTTCCAAGAAATTTTCCTGCCCACATTCTATTTACCATAGTATATGATATTTGAAGCAGATTGCCTAAAAATAAGGGTACCGAAAATTTTATTATATGTTTTCGTATATTTCCCTCAGTCATATTAATTCCTGTTTTTGTCATAGAATTTCTCCCTTTATAATGATTATTTTGTAAATCATGTAAAATTATATCACAACACTTTGTTTTTTAAAACAAGGAAGCATACATAAATTTGTATACTCCCTAACTGACTGCTCCTTGCTACAATGATTTATTCAATACTTTTTCAATAAATACCCTTACAAGCTCTGGATCAAACTGAATACCTGCATTTATTTGTAGTTCTTTTATAGCAGCTTCCTCTGGTAAAGCTCTACGATAACTTCTTTCGCTGGTCATGGCATCATAGGAATCAAGTATAGCTATAATTCTCGATTGAAGTGGTATTTCTTCTCCCTTTAAATTTTTAGGATATCCCATTCCATTCCATCTTTCATGATGACCTAATATGTATTCTGCCATTTCTGACATATCGTTTACTGTATTAAGTATCCTATAACCTATTTCTGGATGACGCTTGATTTCTTCCCATTCATCAGATGTGAGTTTTCCCTGCTTATTAAGTATATTTTCTTCTATAGCTATTTTCCCTATATCATGAAGCAATCCAACTGTTTTAAGTTCCTCAATTTCACCTTCTGGTAAGCCAAGGGCATTACCCATACTTACACATAATGCTGAAACTCTATGGGAGTGCTGTTCTTCCCTTTTGTTTTTTTCATAAAGGGTATTAATAATAGCACTTATAGTTTTTCCTCTCATACTTGGGCTTTCAAATAATTTTTTCTTATACATATAATCTTCAGCTTTTTTAAAAATTTCTTGAATTTTTTCTTCCTCATTCTTCTTAGTTCCATATCCAAAAGAAACAGATATATCAAGAGAGGATACTTTTTCTTTTAATGCTATGTCTTTAATGTGTTTAATAATTTGTTCTGTTTCATAAATATCTGTTTTTGGTAACAGGATCATAAATTCATCCCCTCCCAGTCTAGCAACAATGTCATTATCTCGACATCCCTTTATCATAACTTCTGCCACTTTTTTAAGCAGTTCATCTCCTATGTCATGACCAAAAGAATCATTGACAAGCTTTAAACCGTTCACATCTGCCATAACAATAGTCAAAGGGAAATTTTTTTCTACATCTAGTCGCTTTAACTCCTCTTCAAAAAACCTTCTATTATATAAACCTGTTAGTTGGTCGTGATAGCTTAAATATTCCATTTTCTGTTCCATTTGTTTTCGTTCAGTAATATCCGTAACTATTACTGCAAATTGTAATGGCTTTGTTCTGTATGCCAGCACATCATAACATCTACCCAGTTCTCTTGCATAATTTTCATAATGCAGAGGTTCCCCAGTTTTTGCTACGTGACCAAATTTTTCAATCCAGTAATTTTCGATATCAGGGAGTACTTCAAGAACAGTTTTTCCTAAAATATCTTTCTTTTTTAACCCTGTTAATTTTTCATAACTTTCATTTGCCTCTAAAAACCTATAGTTTATAACCTCTTCCTCCTTATTAAGAATCACTTCATGAAGTGCTACTCCTTGCTGCATTTGATTTACAAGTGCTTTGTACTTTTCTTCACTTCTTTTTACTTCTAATTCATTTTGTCTTTCAACGGTAATGTTCCTTGAAATAGCCAATACTTCTCTCTTACTATTTCTTACCATCCTAAGTTCATAATACTGTTCTTTATCTGAAACTTTCAATTTATATTCAAATCTTTGTAGCCCTCCACTTTTAAGCACTAATTGCATTTTTTCATAGCCTATTTTTGCTATTTCTTTAGGAATAACTTGCCAGATGGTTTTCCCAATAAAAGCTTCCTTTGGCATTAGCAAAAGTTCTTCATTATTAACCTGACAATCTATAAAACGCCCCTCATGATTAATGACAAATAATAAATCAGGCATGGCTTTAATAATATTCCTGCTTTTTTCTTCACTTTTACTTAATTTTTTTTCTGTTAAATCAACTTTTTTTAGAAGAGTGCTTATTAATAAATAAAGAATAATTGAAGTTACAATAACATATATCCATCCTTTATATGTACTCATACTTGTAAGCATATTCTTATTGCTAATAAGTTCATTTGCAATTCTATCTGAAAAGTAAATCCAAAAAAATCCTATTACCAAATATATTAGGCATATTTTAATGCACTCATATTTTAATTTGTTTTTTTCATTTATTTTTAAGATTGAGCAAATTTTTTTTCTTATTGATAAAATCATATTAACCCTCCACTACCATTATATTACATTAGATGTTACTGAATTTATTACTCTTAAATATCCTTTTTATTTTAATATATTAGAACTCTTTTTACAAAAATCTAATATTACATTTTTCTCTCTCATCTCATTCTTCAAATTAAAAACAAATTCATAAGTTTTTATACTACTGAATTATCGTACTACATTGCTTTAATATGAATACATTATATCTTTATTTTATATTAATAATAATATACTTCTTAATAGTATTATTTGTAGCAATGTGATACTATTAGTTGATTTAAAGAAATAAAAATATACACTTTTAATGAAAGGTAAGAAATAATGGATTTTAAGAATTTAGGAATTAGTGAAGGTATAATAAGGGTATTAAAGAACTCAGGTATTACTAAACCAACCCCGATTCAAGAAGAGAGTATTGGATTTATCAAAGAAGGAAAAGATGTTATAGCAGAAGCACAGACTGGTACTGGAAAAACGCTTGCATTTTTACTTCCTATTTTTGAAAATATATCAACGGATATAAATGAAGTTCAAGTATTAATTATATCTCCTACAAGAGAACTAGCTATTCAAATAACTGAGGAGGCTATGAAACTTAAAGAAGCTAAAGATATAAATATTTTATCAGCATATGGTGGGAAAGACATTGGCTCTCAACTTAAAAAGCTAAAGAAAAACATTCACCTAGTTATTGCAACTCCTGGTAGACTTTTAGATCATATTAAAAGAAAAACAATTGATCTTAGTCACTTAAAAACATTAGTATTAGATGAAGCAGATCAAATATTATTTATGGGCTTTAAAAATGATATTGACGCTATCATAAATGTAATCCCTAAAAAGCGTCAGACACTATGTTTTTCTGCAACTATGAATTCTCAAGTTAAAAAATTAGCCTACAGATATATGGTTGATCCTATAGTTGTTGCTATAAAAAAAGAAGAAGTTACACTTAATAATATTAAACAACATGTAGTAGAGACTACAGATAGAAATAAACGATTTGCTTTATGTAAGGCTTTGGATCAAGATGCTCCCTTTATGGCTATTATATTTTGCAGAACCAAAAGAAGAGCAGATGATCTTGAAATAGTACTTTACCAACGTGGATATAACTGCGTAAAGCTGCATAGTGATATACCTCAATCAAAACGTGAAAGAATAATGAAATCTTTTAGAAATGCAGATATTCAGTATTTAATAGCTACAGATGTAGCCTCTAGAGGTTTAGATATAAGTGGAGTTAGTCATATATATAATTATGACATTCCTGAAAATGTAGAAGGCTATATACATCGCATTGGTAGAACAGGAAGAGCCGGTGAAGAAGGATACACTTGTCTATTTGTAGACGAAAAGGATAGAAGAACTTTAGAAGAAATAGAAAGAACCATCAAATTTAAAATACCTAGAAGAGAATTAAATATATAAATTTTAGTTAGAGCCCTGTCAAAATAGAGCTCTAACTAATTTTCTCATTCTATAAATTTTTCAGTTCTCTTAGAGCCTTCAAAATTTCCTTATACTCTGTGTCTAATTTTTCCACATCGTCATTTTTAGAAGTCATAGAAAGCCTTCCAAGTACTCCAGATAATCGGTTTTCAAGAATCATTTTCTGCATTTCCAACCCATTTTTGTCTATATTTTTTTTCTTGTTTAAAATTTGAAGAAACTCATCATAATTGCCATCATACATTGAAATTTTATGATTTTCTATAACCATTGTCTTATTTGCAATCTTATTTATAAATCTTCTATCATGGGAAACAAATAAAACTGTTCCCTTATATTCAGAAAACATTTTTTCTAAAGCTTCAACGGAGTAAATGTCAAGATAATTTGTAGGCTCATCTAATATTAATGTGTTTACATCACTTAAAATAATTTTTACAAAGGATACTTTAACCTTTTCTCCGCCACTTAAAACAGATACCTTTTTATAAACATCCTGGCTTTTAAAAAGCAGTCTACCTAACATAATTCTTACAAAGGTTTCATCATAAATACTGCTATCCATAACATTTTTGAGTATAGTTTTAGTTTCATCTAGTATACTAAGATTTTGACTAAAATAACCTATTTTTAATGCATTTGAAGTTACTATTTCTTCTTCACCATTTAAAATCATTTTTATAAGAGTAGTTTTTCCACAACCATTGGGACCCATTAAGGCTACTTTACTACCATTATATATTTGAAAAAATGCATTTTTAAATATACTTTTTTTATCAAAATTTTTATTTATATTTTTGCCTTCTATTAGAATTTTACTATAAACTCCTTCAGCGTCTTTAATATCTAATTTTATTTCTTCTAAATCTTTTGGTTTTTCATTTACTTTTAGTCTATTTAATCTTGCTTCTAAAGCTTTAGCTGATCTATCTAAATTTCTTCTTGCTTTCTGATCTCCCATTTTATGAAGTCTAGCTTCAGAATTACCCATTCTTTTTGGTGCTTTTCTAATAGAACTAGATTTTCCCTTTGTTTCATCTATAGATATTTCAATTTTCTTTTTTTCTCTAATATACTCATCATATTCAGCTTGTAAAGTTATTTTTTCTAACTGCTTTTGTTCAATATATTGACTATAGTTTCCGTTATATAATTTGATTTTCCCATTGTTTAATTCAAAAATTTTATTACACACATTATCCAATAATTCTCTGTCATGGGATACAATCAAAATAGAACCTTTGTAATTTTTTAGTTTTTTTTCAAGCATTTTAATTCCAGCTATGTCAAGGTTAGAAGTTGGCTCATCAGCAAAAATCATACTGCTATTTTCATTAAATGCATTTTGAATTTTAAGCTTTGTTTTTTCACCACCACTTAATGTGTTTTTTTCATTTTCCGAAATGTTTTGTGGCTCATCTATTTGAGTTATATAAGAATAACTTCCATACATTTTTATTGAACCTTCATCACAAGAACATTTACTAGAAAGTATATTTAATAAGGTGGTTTTTCCAACACCGTTTATACCTACAATACCTATTTTATCTTCACTATAAACTAATAAATTATCAATTTCTAAAATTACTCTATCACTATAATATTTTTTCACTTTATTTATTTCCAATAATAACATAAAAAATCCCCTCCATTTTATCTAGAGAGGACATTAACCTTGTGTAATCATGTTCAGAAAATATATTTAAAACCGTATTTATGTACAAAAACATAAGTTTTTAATTCTTATACAAAAATATGATATATATATAGATAAACATAAAAATAAAGATATACGCTAAAATTAATCCTCTCCAGAATATTAACAAACGCAACAAAAAAACCTTAATAACTAGTATTTTCAAAAATAAATTTCGGTTGTTTTGTAACTAAAGCTTGTTCTAAAAAAGGATTAAATTCTCATTAGTCTATACCTTACCCTTTCATATATTAACAAAATTATTATATACATGAACTATACTACTATATTCAACTTTAATCAATAAATTTCTAAACCCTACTAGCCACCTAAATAGCTAAAGTGCATATAATCTTTTGAATTTGGGAAATTACCTCCCCAGTCCCAGCCATATTTCTGAAATACTTTAACAACTTCTGGTGTAATAGAGTATGGGTCATTGTAAGGCTTATAATACTTCCCAACTTGCTGCTTCACTTTTCCATCTTTATCTAATTGGATATAATAATTTTCATCTGGATTTATATCAATAGCAGCACCAGCTGGATGATTAATACATGGGTCCATGTCCCTAAATCCTCCAGCATCCTTAATTATAAATTTCTCTGGAAGATTATATATTTCACCAAAAATTTGCTTTACATCGGCTGATAATTTTTTATTAACTTGGATATTTTTACTTACAGTTTTCTTTCCCTTGCTTTTGTCATTTTTATCTACATAATCCCATACCTTAACAGTAGCAACTTCTATGTTCGCCAATTTTGACTCTTTGCTAATATACTGCCAATTACCATCTACTTTAGCAAATTTACCGCTCTTTTCATCATCACCAATAAGAAACTTTCTTCTATCGGCTATATAACTAGGCTTACTGTTGTTATCATTTACCACTGAGGATTGCTTAAATAAACTATTAACTGCTTGTATAGGCAATACACCTTCTCCTCCTAGTATAACGTTATTCCCAATAGATTTACCAGATAATAACTCTCTCATATCATTATTACTAGCATTACTAGCAAATATTATTGGATTGCCATTTTTAACTGACAAACCTATACCACTTAGTGCATCTGCAAAACCTTCTCCAGATGTTATATAAACAGTATTAAAATTCATACTTGATTGAAAACTACTTATAATATTTTTATTTAAAGAATAACGGGTATTACCAGATATTCTTTTAACATTAGGAAATTTATTAGCAACTGCTTCTGATATTACAGTTGTATCTCCTAATACATATGTTGTTTTTATATTATGATATTTAAGATAAGTCTGTACTGAACTTGCCACTTTATCTTTAGAAACTAATATTACTGGAATATTATTAATACCTGATATTGGTGCTACTGATAAAGCACCCCCAAAATCCTCACCATTTGATATAATGATTTCACTTACATTTCCAAGCTCTCCTGCTGTTTTAATAGATGTTGCATACCTATCTTCTCCAGCTAATCTTTGTAAGGTATAACCATTTTGTTTAAGTGAATTTTCAATACTTTTTGAAACCACACCAACTCCACCTAGTATTATTATATGCTTAGTATTTAGTCTTTTTAACTCACTTACTAATATAGGGTTGTCCTTTAATGAATTGCCATTTACTAGTAATATAGGTGCATTATATTTATGAGACAAAGCTGATGCTCCTAGTGCATCTGGATAATTTTCACCATTTGCTATAATAACGTTTTCTGAAGTAGTCCACCCATTCATTGAAATTTCTTTGCAAGTATCGTAACGGGTTTGTCCAGCTAATCTTTTTGTTGTATTGTCTGCTTTTACATTATTTATAAATAATCCTGTGATTAAAATTGATAACCCTATTAATGTTAGAATTTTCCTTTTGCTCATGATTTTTCTCCTTGATTTTCTAATTTTTCAGTTCTTATTTAATATATCGTCTAATAAATGAATTTTAACACCCCTTAGGTATTATTTTAAATTTTAATCACGTAACTACTGTAAATAAAAGGCCAAGCATACATAATTAGTATGCTTGGCCTTTTATTAAAACTTTTAAGAAAGGAATCATTATACTATTTATTTACAACGGGTATTTCTATAATATCTGAAATAGGTGTCCTTTCTTCTAGTCCGTTACATATAAATGCCTTAACTGTACATCCACCTTGTTGTGGTAATTTTAATGTAACTTTTAGGTTAACACTTTTTAAAGCATCTATATTTTGTTCTGACGCTCCATACTTTATAAGAGATCCATTATTGTCATATACACCTGCTATAAGCGTAACTTTTTTAGCTTTATCACTCTTATTTGCAGCTTGTATAGTTATTTTAGCATCATTATCCAATTTAAATTGTTTTTCTTCTGTTAAATTACTAATTTCTAATGTTTTATCAATATTTGTATCATCCTTACCTTCTCCATCTACTGCTTTTTGTGCTGCAGCAAGTTTTGCCTTCGTGCTTTCTTTAATAGAAGCTTTTTTAGCACCGCTTAGAGCATTATATAGAATTTGTGCTGCATCAACCTGTGCATTATTAGCAACGGTGATGGTGTTTGGTAATGCTGCTATAGCATTATTTACAGGTACAGTGGAATCTTTAACATCAGTGCAGTTAAAAATGCTATTTCGTCCTTCATAGGATCTTACAAGAGAATCTAAACCTCTACACATTTGTGTAGGTTCGTAAGTCATTTTTTCAAATATGGTAGTACCTTCTTTGATATTATAGAATTCTAATGCGCCATCTAAAATACTTTTGCCATTTTTAATATATTTTTCATCAAAAATGTCCCCATGGGCCATTCCTAGAGTTATATATACCTGGGCATTGGTCCATGGATTATTATAAGTATAACCCCCATAGAAGGAACCTTTATAGGTTTGTGCGTTTGAGAATTGATCAAATGCATGCTCCATGGCTTGTTTTACATCATAGTACTTGTCACCTTCTTTTGCATTTGGGTCATAGTAAGCTGCAATAGGTTGAAATGCCATAACCCACATATCACCAACCGTATTACCTGATACTGTGGAGCCATCAGCTCCTGTTGCACCATGTGTATTTTTAGCCCACTCATGTATTCTAGCCTCCTTATCAATACGATTCCCATCCTGTGGAACAGCATAATTATAAGAATTTAGTGCAAACACTGCATACTGGTCTGCAAAATACTGTGGTGATGTTTTCGAATAGTCCTTATTTGAAATAATATCTATTAAATCATAGGCTTCAATATCTCTAGGGTCGTACCCAATAGCAGTAATGGCTAATACTAATTTCTGCCATTCTGTTATCTTTACATCCTGTTCAGTTATCTCTTCTGATTTCATTTTCTTTAACCCATTCTGTACACTTTTAAACCAGTCATCATAATATCCTGACCTTACTCCTTTATAGCCAGAACGGGCAGATGAAAATACCTCCCACACATCTGTTATAAATATAATAGTACCTTCTTCTCCTTGACTTGAAGCTTTCTTTCCGCTCCAAGTAAATTCAGTTACATCACCCTGTCCAACATTTAACTTACTATAAAGAATATCTTGTGCTTTTTTAGCATTTTCTATCTGCTCTTTTTGCTTATCTGCTGTAGGGCCTGGAGTTCCGTCATCAAGTATCTTGCCACTTGCAGACAAAACATTACCAAGGATAAATTGATAATCCCCCTTTGTATCATCACAAGTTATTGTAACTTTGCTAGAATCATTAATTTTTACAGGTACATTTCCAATAGTTGGTGCAGAAAATGTTGCTCCTCCACTATAGCTAGCCTTAACATTGTACTTGCTTATTAATTCTTCATTTTGAGTTGTATGCACTATTTTAACCTCTGTTACTGATGCTTTAAGATCTTCAGAGTTATGAGTATCAAAAGGTTTATCAGCCACTATTGGCTGAACATCCACAGTTACTCTAGTTGGTATCTTCTCTATATTTTCAGGGTTTAAATATGGATACCCACCATTTTTATCAGGATCTATCTTCCAAGTTTTATCAAAGTCAAAACCCAATGCAGTATAACTGTTTTTATTTTTCATTTCTTCAGTAGTATAACCTACAGGATTTCCACTAGGTTGCTTTGGAGATTGCCACACACTTTTATCATATGCACAAGTTGTTGCATCTTCTGGTCCACCTAGACACATAATTGGATTTCCATCCAAACTACCTTCATCTACTCCCAAAAATTTACCATAAAAATAACAATGTTCTATGCTTTTACGGGCATTAGCACAAATTCCTGCACGCTTTAGACTTGAAAAAGTTACTTTATTATCAAAAGTAACATTACTGTAACAATCCTTTACTTCACCAATTATGGTTTTATAGTTAAAACAAGTGTAATCACAACCAGCTATTCCTGCTATGTACATATTACCTATAGTACCAGTATTTTGGATTGTACCTGTACTGGAACATTGGCTAATCATTCCAGCAGTTCCATTAGCAATAATTCCATAAGGATAGAGCCTGCTTTTAGATGAAATTATTGAACTAGCATCTTCAATAACTACATTAGCATCAATCCTAACATTTTTTACAACCCCATCTTTATCAACAGTTCCAAATAAACCAGACTTTGGATCAGTGTAGTTACTTATAGTATGAAACCTACCATCAAAAATACCATTAAAACTTTTATTGGTTTTAAATGAATTTAGCGGTATATCTTTAGTATTATCAATATCCTTAGTAAGTACAACATGCTGCCCTGAATAATTTATACCCTTATCAATATCACTACGGAATGTATTTAAATCTGCTACAGAGCTAACAGTATAATTTCCATTTGCATCCTTATTCAATGAAGGCACCAGTACCTCATCAGCTAGGACAGAATAAGGTGCAAATATAGTTAAAATAAATGTCATAAGTAAGCCTAGGCTCATTTTTCTCCAGAACTTTTTCATTTAATTCCCTCCTTTAATTTATGAATATTCGATCTATTCAGCGTTTTGTAAGTGATAAACCACTTTCCATAAATGAAACCATATGTATAATTAATTTTCTATAAAATTTATCTACTTATATTTCATATATAAGAACCTCCATGCTAATTTATTTTTATCATAGAGGTTCTTTTTTTGCTTTTAAATTGCCCTTATAAACTGAAGATAAATTTCAACTATAGGCCTGCTGCTGCAGTATTAACATCAGCTTCTGGACTTTGTAATGTTTGTAATTGAGTCAATGCATTAGTATAAGCTGCATCTGTTTTATTTGCATGATTTGCCATTTTGTTTATAAGCACTGTTTTGTTTGCTCTAGGAGTAGTAAAGAACGAATCAGTTGGTGTATACATCCAATTATACAATCCCTTTCCATTAACAGTTCCATCTGGTAAATAACCTGCTCTTCCTAAATCGCATCCTGCTGCTGCTGAGAACTCCCAACGAATTACAGCACCATTTGGTAGCTTAGCTAAGCTTGTATCTGCAGTGTAGTAAGTACCAGCGCCATTATTATCTGTATTATTTACTGTAAACATCCAGCCTGATATACCATTGTATTCTTTTTCTCTTAACCAATTTGAATCAGTTATAATTTTCTGATTTGGCAAATCTGTTCTAAAAACAACACCCTTAGTTGCCTCATCAATCTGATTATAAAATTTATATTTATCAAAATTATGTGTAGTATCTGCAAAAGCTGATACATAGTTACCATAAGCACTTGAAACTGCATCTACCTTAGCAACACCTGCCGCCTGTTTTGTAGCATCTAAAACTGTTTTTGTATCATCAATAGTAACTGCTTTTGGTTGCACAATTGGGGCCTGTCCCAAAACATTTTTTTCAACATCCACATAAACAGTTTTATCAGCTGCTTGTACACTATTGAAAGTAGATGTAGCCGTTACAGCTCCTAAAGTTAATGCTGTTATACATAAAGTGGCAAATAATTTGTTTTTTAGTGTTCTAATCATTTTTTATACACTCCTTCGAATTTTATTTTTTGTACTTTAAAGGTTTACATAGCTGTCATTTTGTCAATCAAGTATGTAACTTTTTTAATTTTACCCTTTAGCCTCACCTCCTTTGAATAAAAAAAAGACCCTCTTTCGAAAGTCTTGATTGTACGATACGAATTTATCTCCATGCTAAAAAAGCCAACGTCAACATCGTTCGATACTTGTCTTTCCCTCCGAAAGAATAATAGCATCTATCAGCAACAGGTAGGTCTCCTGGCTCAGAATCATCTTACTCCCCATTCCTTCCCAAAGGTTCATTCCTTCAGTGGTTTTTTATGGGTTTCATCTTCTTTACAGTAGCGGGGGCTGCAGTGGAATTTAACCACTTTCCCTATTAATTCCCGTAAGGGAAACCTGCTCCAAATATTATTCAATTTTCAATTATTATGTTATATCAAATTTAAGGGTTTGTCAATAAAATTATGACATTAATTGATTATTTTGGTATTTGATGTTTCATTTTGGCCACTTAAGTCTAAATGTTGTTTCGTCCATATCTCATTTACTCAAATCCCAGTAGTTAACCTCTCTTGAACTTCAATTCTTACAACAACTTAAAATTATTACCTAAAGCATCTTCAAAAAAATAACTAGTCAATATTCTGGTTTATTTTTTTGAAGATGCCTAACCCATTTATTCTTAATTTGACATTGAATATATATCAGAAAATTCTATATTTATCCTATCTACATTAGTTTCAAAAAGAACTTTATCTACATAATCTTCATCCTTAACCAATTCTACAGGTAATACTATTGAAAATTCACTACCTTTTCCTTCTTTACTTACAACACTTATTTTACCGCCATGGATTTCAGTAAATGATTTCACCAAATATAACCCTATTCCAGTTCCTTCGCATTGTCTGGAAAGTGAGTGATTTGCTTGTCCAAAACGTTCAAATATAACATCAAGTTTATTTTTTGGAATACCTTCTCCTTCATCTTTTACTGTAATAACAACAGTTGATTCTTTATCTATTAAATTAACATATATGCACCCGTTAGAATTACTATATTTAAAAGCGTTGGATATTAAATTTAACATTATACGTTCTATCTTATCATAATCAAAAGCCATAATTTTTTCTTCAACATTTGTATCAAAAATAAGCTCTATATCCTTACTTTTTACATAAGATGCCACTGATTGAGTAATTTCTTCTACAACACTTACTATATTACCATTTTTTTTATTAAGTTTAATGAATCCATAATCCAATTTAGTTATATCTAGAAGATTATTTATTAATCTAATCATTCTCAGGCAATTTTGTTTCATTGTTTTCAAGTAGGATTTACACTTATCTATATTGTCTAGTTTATCATTATCCAAATACATATTTATAGTTTGAATAGCAGCATAAATAACATTAACAGGTGTTTTAAGTTCATGAGACATATTAGTAAAAAAGTCCGTTATAAGAGTATTAAATTCTCTAGTTTCATTAAGTAATTTTAAATTTTTTTCTACATCATGCTCTAAGGTTTCTACCTTTTTTTCTGAAGTTATATCAAGTAAAAACGTTAATACTGAAGGTTTCCCTTGGTAAGTAAAAAAAGATGATGTATTACGTACTGGAATGAATTTACCTTTACAATTTAATATACCTTCTTCTTCTATAACCTTTGAAAGTTTATTATTACTAATGTTTGAATACTTTGTTTCAACACTTGATCTAATATCTGCAGAATAGTAATTATAAAAGATTTTTCCATTTAATTTCATTGCATTTTCATCGCTCAGTAATCTAGCCGCACTTTCATTGGCATATATGATTTTTCCTTCCTTGTGTACAATAATAGCATTTATGGAATTTTCAAATAACATATCATAACAAATTTTATTTTTTAATAATAATGATTCCATATTTTGCCTCTGCTTATATTGCTCTTTCAGTTCAGTACTTAGTATATTCAGTGTTTCGTCCTTTTTTTTATTATTTTCCCCCTCCATATCCACATAGTACCCAAGAATCCATGCAATAAAAATAAATATCCCTGTCATTATTAAATCCTTCTGAAAATATAAATTAATCCCATCTTTTAGTGGGGCATATAACAAATCTGCTCCAAGTATAAAAAAGGAAGATAAAAGTGAAGTTATAATTCCATAACGATAACCATATTGAATAACTACAGATATTATTAATAATAGAAATAAATATTTATATTCATTCTCATAAGTTGTAGATAAATATATTGGTAAAGAGATAATAAATATAAAAAAAATATTTTCAAAGAGCCAGGAAATCCTAAATATATTTAATGGTTGTGATATTTTACGATTAATTATAAACCAAATCATATAACATATCCCAGTAATACACAAAAAAAATGCTGTAGTATATAAATTAAATTGACCGTTATTTTTTATATTTAAATCAACCCAGTATTTAGGTAAGTTAATATATAGAATTATACTAGTAAATACTATTATTGCAATTTTCACAACAGCTATCATGTCAGATAAACTATCTTCACATTTATTTGTAAAAGCCTTCATAAAGAAACCTCCTTGCATTATAGATAAAAATGCTCAAATTAAAAGTAAAAATTGTCAATTAAATAAATTGATAATTTTTACTTTCAATGTTGTTTGAACTAATTTTTTTTATGTTCTATTTTCTTAAGCACTTAGGCTCTTCAGGTTGAAATGTATTCCAAGAACATGCGGATGCTGAAACTGAAAAGGCCATTTTTGTGCATACACATGATGTAAGTGTAACAACCAACTTCTTAATTTTACTTTTCATACTACTTACCTCCTTCAATTATATATTTCAAAACAAAGTCAACTTTGTTGAGAACGCTTATTCCACTTTTAGTAAGTGTACTAGTCTGCCATAGAACTCCAAGACTAATACTTTCTATAAATTTTATGTAATGTAATTCTAAATACTTTTTATTAAGTACATATAGAACTATGATTATCAACGAAAAAATAAATACTACAATAATAGATTTTTTTTTAAATTCCTTTTTCATTTCAATATCAGTAATAGGTTTCTTAATACTGTCTACAGGTGCATTTTTTACAACTATTATAAAAGCAAATGCTATACAAGCCATACTTATTAACATTACAATTGGCATATTAAGCTTGTAAAATATTTTATCAATAGCCATTCCTGCTGCTACTGCTAAAGTTGTTCCTATTATAATACAACGACTTGATGAAGAAGCATGTGCACCTCCTGAATATTTTCTTAAAATGCTAACAGTAATAGAAAATAACAATGCCTCATAAAGTACACCAAAGAACAAACTGACAATGATTACCCATAAAATAGCAAATATAATTTGAAATAAATTTATTGCACCATATGTAATAATTTGTTCTTTATCTTCATCAACATTTAAAAATAATTTAGCATTTCTACCTATTTTAACTGCCATTCTTTCAGTTAAAGACATGTTTTGTTCCTTCTTTCATATTTAATGAATAATTTCATTATTATGACAAATATCGATAGTATAGCTAAGGATGGTACCCCAAATACACATTTCATAACAGGATTTAAAAATTGACTGCTTGTATCAATTTTTAGTAAACTTAATATTATCATATTTAAGAATT
>CAZKOJ010000021.1:0-34943 GCA_964554365.1 uncultured Clostridium sp.
TCTAAGTTTTTCTTCACAATATATTTAAGCTTCTGTCCACTCTAAATTTTGCGTTGAATATACTTTTTTACTTTTACCATTTCTTTCACCTCCAGGTCTGATAAGACCGCATGCCGCTAGGCAGGGAAACCTTAATTGATTAGATTGTATAGAAATCGTTATCCAGAGTCGTAGCACCGATTATCCAAAAGTTAAGCAGAGAACCCAAATTTTCAATTTGGTGTGAATCGCTTACTCTGTGAGTACTCATGTGAAGAACGAGCAGAAGTTTCATAATTAAAAATAAAGTGTTATATGTGGTAGACATGGAGTAAATGTACCAAAAGTGCTACGCACTAAACACCAATTTAGTAAGAAACTTTGAAAACATAAAGATATAATGAAATTTGCAGCCTACGGCATAAGGACTTATCACCCTTTTAATCTAATGGAATAATTTAGTGAATAGAACAGAAGTAACATGTGAATTTTAACTGTATGGAAGCTGAACAATATATAGCAGCTGCAATACAGTTAAAATTTACGGTACCACTTTCGTCGCATTCCGCTTAAAGCATGAAATAAGCAACTATATTATAATTACAATAGTATAGTTACATACTAAATATTATGTAAATAAAATAAAAAGTAAACTAAAATGAAAATCTTAAATATAATATAAAACTTTAAGTAATTTAATAAATTGAAGTTAATTCCCCTTAGAATTAACAGAAAAGTTTAAAAAATGAAAAAATATTGACTTTTAAAATAGTAACTACTATAATAACTACTAAAAATATTTATTAAAATCCGGATAGCATAAGCTACACAAGATATCTAAAGGAGGCTTTTTTAATGAGTGAATTAATATTTGAAAAAGACAGTTATGCTAAGGAGTTCCAATGTAAAGTCATTGGTATAGACGAAGAACAAAATGCAGTAATATTAGATAGAACTGCATTTTACCCAGGTGGAGGTGGACAGCTTTGTGATATTGGTGTATTACAAACAGAATCCAAAACCTACATAGTAAAAAAGGTTAAAAAGTCAGCAGATAACATATACCACTATATTGATGGGGAACTTCCTGAACTTAATACAAACTGTACAGGAAAAATAGATTGGGATCATAGATATAAACTTATGAGAACTCATACAGCACTTCATATATTGTGTGGTGTTGTATGGAGAGACTATAAAGTACATGTAACTAGTGCTGATATGGAGTGCTTAAGTGGAAGAATGGATTTTGAATTTGAAGATTTTAACGCTGACTTAATTGAAGAAATACAGGAAAAAATAAATGCTGAAATACAAAATAAAAGAAATATAAAAGTAAATATTCTTGATAGAGAAGAAGCTTTTAAAATTCCTGATTTAATAAGAACTAAAATAAACCTGTTACCACAGGGAGTTGACAAAATTAGAACAGTTGAAATTGAGGGCTTAGATTTACAGGCAGATGGTGGAACTCATGTTAATAACACTATTGAAGTAGGTACAATAAAAATAGTAAAGTTTAAAAGTAAAGGTAAAATAAATAAAAGAGTGTATGTTGAAATAGAGGATTAGAGCTAAATATCTTGATAAGTTAAAAATATAATAAAAAAGACATGCAAACATAAATTTGTATGTCTTTTGGCATAGTTATTATTTAAAATTCCTTGGATCTAAAGGCCATTTACCATATTTTCTTGCAGAAGCCATAAATTGGTCCATATTTTCTAATGGTGCTTGTGATATATCGCAACCGGAAGCTAAAATATACCCACATGGACTATCGTATGCTTTTTGAAAACATTCTTTAACTGCCTGATCTACCATAGCAGGTGTTCCTTGCATAAGTGATTGAACAGGATCTACATTACCTAATATACAAATCTTATCACCTATAGTCTTCTTTGTATATTCTAAATCCACCCTATTATCAACACTCACCATATCACAGCCTGATTCAAGCATATCTGTTAACATGTTTTTTGTATTACCACAAATATGATAACAAACCATTCCATTTGAATCATGAACTTCTTTCATAATATCTTTAGCATAAGGCAAAGCAAATTCTCTATAATGAGGGGTTCTTAAAATAGTACCAGAAGCAATTGGATCGCATAAAACAATTACTGCTCCTATTTTGGCAAATTCTTTACAAATCATTTTTAAACCTTCAGTACAGAAGCTAATTAATTCATGAACTTTTTCAGGATCTTTTCTTGTAGCTTTTAGAAAGCTTTCTGTTTTATAAACACTTGCTGCAGCTGTAAATGGTCCTGAAATTAAAACTCCTACTGGAACCTCATCTTTAGTCTTTTCACGTGCAATTTGACATGCATCATAATTCAACTTGAACCATGGATCATTTTTTAATTCTAATTTTGACATATCTAACTTTCCTACATCATTTAAATCATTTAATATGTATTCCATCAATGCAGGTGCTGCATCTTCGGGGTCATTTGTTTTACTTCCAAGCGCAGTTCCTATTCCATGTAGACCATACTCCATAACCATAAGGTCATGACCAAATCTTTCATAACATGCTACTTGAGCCATAGCTTGATTTTTTGCGCTACTGCGCTTTTCTCTGTGAGTCATTCCTGCCGCTTTTCCTGCCATAGATACTGTAAAAGGCATTGCTAGAGCTCGATCGATTGATTTTCCTGTAAGAAAACCCTTCATTCTTTCATTTGGCGTCATCTCATCATCTTTGTGCATAAATAGTTCCTCCTTGTTATAGTTATCCATTTTTACATATAGATAATAAAAGCAATTTTACTGTTTTTATTATATGATTCTTTTTTCAAAATTTTTATACATATTTATTTTAATCTGTAGGGAGGTTTTATTCCAATACATATTACTTATAGAACTGTAGAGCTCTATTGCTTATACATATACAAAGTTTTAGATAGTCCCTTAAAGCGTTAAGTACATTATGGCTACAGACTAAATACTATGTAAATAAAACAAAAAAATAAACTAAAATTTTAACTAATCTAATAAATTAAAGTTAATTCCTTTTAGAATTAACAAAAAATATTCCATAGTTATAAAAATATGTAGCCTTAATTTCGCTGTATGTGAAAAATTTCGTTTACAACGAAATTGTTTTGTTGTATTATAAATTATAAGGAAATAGATATTAACAAAGTATATACAAAATGAAATGGGGTAAGGTTAATGGATAATATAGGGAAATCAATTCGTGAATATCGAAAAAAAAAGTCAATGACCCTGAAGCAGCTAGCCGAAAAAGCGGATATTTCGATAAGTTTTTTAAGCGAATTAGAAAGAGGTGTTTCTAATTTATCTATGGCTTCTTTAAAAAAAATAGCTCAGGCATTAGAAATAAGCGTATTAGGTCTTAGAGAAAACGGAGAAAGTAGCGAAAGTGAAATACTTAAGATTAAAAGTGATGAAATGCCTGATGAAAAAAAATACGTTACAGATGTAAAAGTAGTAAGAAGCAAGCGAAGAATTAAGATAGAATTTCCTGGGTATGCGGCGGTTTCTGAATTATTAACACCTGATTTTAATAGACAGATGGAGGCATTATGTATAAAATTGGAACCTGGATTTGATTCAGGGTTGGAACCTATAATAGATCCTCGAGGCGAAAAGTTTTTGTTTATGTTAGAGGGGACTGCGGACATCAAAGTTTACAATGAGGTGTATACCTTAGATAAAGGAGATACAATATATTATCCTGCTAATGCGCCTTTGCAGTTTAAAAATATTTCCAGTATTACTGTTGAAGTAATTATTGTTATAACCCCTCCCAGCTTATAATGAAATAAATTTAATTATACTGATAAAAATAATAAAGAGAGGGGTTGTTAACATGAAAAATAATATTGATTTCAATTCAGGTGAATATAAATTACATGCAAATCCTAACTTCAATTATCAATTGAACCGAACTTATAACGTAAGTAATGGGAATTTTGATGAGATTTCAGAACTTGCTAAAAAAATAACTAGTGTTAAAGTTTGGGAAAAAGAAATGATGGCGCTTGCTGAAAAGGCATTGAAAGAAAATAGAATAGAAAGTGCTATTGCTTATTTTAGAATGACAGAATTCTTTATGTATGATGGGAACCCCAATAAATTAAAAACATATGAAAAATCCCAAAATCTATTTTATAATTTCCATTCCGAATTATTTAAGTCTGGGATATTAAAACTTGATCATGTGCCATATATGTCAGGATATCTTCCAGTAATACATACAGAACCCGAAGGAGATTGTATTGGTACAATTATAATTCATGGTGGATATGATTCTTATATGGAAGAGTTCCTTCCGTCTTTACTATATCTGAGGGAAAAAGGATTTGCAGTATACCTTTTTGAAGGACCAGGACAAGGTGGCGTTTTAAGGAAGCAAGGCATAACTTTCACAATTGAATGGGAAAAACCTGTAAAAAGTATACTAGATTTCTATAATCTAAATGATGTAACTATAATAGGGATATCTCTTGGATCAATATTGGCACCAAGAGCAGCAGCGTTTGAAAGTCGAATAAAAAGAATAGTAGCTTGGAGTGTGTGTACTAATTTACTTGATTTACTTTTTGATGCTAGTCCTAAGAATTTACAAAATATTTTGAAGCTTTTAATGAGGTATAAATTTAAAGGTATTATAAACCATCTAATGTATAAGATGATGAAAAAAGACCCCTTATTTGACTGGTCATTACATCATGGAATTTATAATATGGGAGTAAAAACTCCTTATGAATTTATGGTTGCAGCAAATAATTACCAGTATAAAGAAGTTGCAGAAAGAATAGTACAGGATTTTATGTTAATTGGCGCTGAAAAGGATCATTTAATTAAAATAGAGAAATATAAATCTGCTATTGATAGTCTTAAGAATGTAAAGTCATTGACATATAGGTTATTTACAGAAAAAGAAAATGCTGCTAGCCATTGCAGCACTGGTAATCCTAAATTAGTTCTTGATACAATTATATCATGGATAAATGTAGTTAAAAATAGAGATGTTTAGCTTTTAAGAAGAAAAGGGATTGTAATTAGATCTACACTCAAGTACGAGTGTTTTAGAAGTTTTCATTATTTTTTGTGCCTTGAGCACAGCGAAAGGTATGATAGTTACTATGAGATTTGAAGAAGATATAATGAACTCCATAATTTATCAGGTACATCATAATAGTGGTAAAAACCTGTATAGTAATGCTGTTAGTGGGAATATGTCATTTAATTGTTTTACAGAAGAAGTGATTGCCAGATATAATGATGAATTAAAGCTATGCTGGCAAACTGGCCGTATGGAAAAAATTATCGATAATACTGTTGATACGGTACTAAAAGAATTTTATGATACAAATCAATATATTGATTTTAACAAGGAATCGAAAGCTTTGCTTAAGCAGGTATACAATTTACTGTTTCAAGATATTATAGTAAATGAATTGGATTTAAAAACCGTGCAAGAAAGGCATTATACTCGTTTAGCAAAATTATTATCAATTACAAATCCTTTTACGGCAATAATTAATCCACCAAACAATACATACGTCTCAAGTACAGTATGTGCCGAATATTCAGCGGAATTTCAACTGTTTATACTTGGATTGAAGTTATCGGAAATCAAGGTGCCGTTATTAGATATTGGATGCGGCGAAAATGCTGAATTAGTTAGTTTTATGCGAGTAGCTGGGATTGAAGCATATGGATTTGATAGGGTTTGCTCTGACAAGAAAATATATCTAAGTAAAGAGAGTTGGTTTGAGTATGATTTTGGTATATCAAAATGGGGTACTATCATATCTAATATTGCATTTTCCAGTCACTTTCTTAATCATCACTTACGAAAAGATGGAAAACATAGTGAATTTGCAATGGTCTATATGAAGGTGTTAAATTCACTTGTTGTCGGAGGAAGTTTTATTTATGCACCATCAATTCCATTTATCGAAAATTGTTTGCAAGGATCTGAATTTCTTATTGAGAGGGAACTGTTAACGGAAGACTATGATAGAGTGAAAATTACCCGCTTATAACTTGACAAAAGTTTAATTTAAAAATAAAATATTTATATCATAGTAGATTGATCTGATTTGCTGTGAAATTTAGGCTTTGAGATTAGGGGTGGCGAAATGTATAGAGAAGTTTATATGGATTATGCAGCTACTACATTTATAAAACAGGAAGTTTTAGAAGAGATGAATCCCTACTTTATTGAGTATTTTGGAAATCCATCTTCTATTTACCATATATCGCGAAAGTGTAAAATGGCTATAGATATATCTAGAGAAAAAGTAGCTAAGGCTATAAATTCAAAAACTGATGAAATATTTTTTACTGCAGGTGGTTCAGAAGCAGATAACTGGGCTTTAAAGGGTGCAGCATTAGCAAATAGAGATAAAGGAAATCATATAATTACCACTAGTATTGAACATCATGCTGTACTTCATACCTGTGAGTACTTAGAAAAGTTTGGATTTGAAATTACCTATTTACCAGTAAATGATTTTGGGATAGTAGATGTAGCGGAATTAAAAAAAGCTATAACAGATAAAACTATATTAGTATCTATAATGTTTGCTAATAATGAAATAGGAACTATACAGCCTATAAGTAATATAGGACAGATATGCAGAGAAAAAGGAGTTATCTTCCATACGGATGCAGTTCAAGCAGTAGGCAATGTACCTATAGACGTAGAAAATATGAATATAGATTTATTATCTATGGCATCACATAAGTTCTATGGACCTAAAGGTTTAGGTGCTCTTTATGTAAGAAAAGGAATAAAAATAGACAATTTAATTCATGGAGGAGCCCAAGAAAGAGCTAAAAGATCTGGTACAGAAAATGTTCCAGGTATTGTAGGCATGGGAAAAGCTATAGAGTTATCTGTAGAAAACATGGAAAATGAAAGTAAGAGATTAAGCTTTTTAAGAGATACTATAATAAAACAGCTTTTGAAAATACCGGAAACTAAGTTAAATGGACCTTCTGGAGCAGAAAGATTGCCTGGAAATATTAATTTAACTTTTAATAATGTAGAAGGCGATATACTTCTTATGGCATTAGATAGTGAGGGAATATGTGCTTCTAGCGGCAGTGCTTGTTCTGCTGGAGCCTTAGAACCTTCACATGTTTTAATAGCTATAGGTTTGGAGCCAGACCTTGCTAAAGGTTCTTTAAGACTTACTATAGGTTCTAAGACTTCAGAGGAAGATGTGAATTATGTAATAAACTGTGTTACAGAAGCAGTAAATAAAATTAGAGATAATAAAAGAAAGTGGCAATAATATTATTAATCTAAATTAAAAATAACTTGGATTTACCTAAATTATAGTATACAATGTAATATTGTAAGTATATTAGGAAAAGGTGATAAATATGAAGAAAAAAGTTGTACTTGGTATGAGCGGAGGAGTAGATAGCTCCGTGGCAGCATACCTACTAAAACAGCAGGGTTACGATGTTATAGGAGTAACTATGCAGGTATGGCAGGAAGATGAAGAATATGAGGCAAAAGAAGGTGGATGCTGTTCTTTAAGTGCTGTAGAAGATGCAAGAAGAGTAGCATACAAACTAGATATTCCTTTTTATGTTATTAATTTTAAAGATATATTTAAGAAGAATGTTATAGATTATTTTATAGATGAGTATATGGAAGGTAGAACACCTAATCCATGTATAGCTTGTAATAAGTTTATAAAATTTGATGCCTTATTGAAGAAAGCTATGGAACTCGGAGCAGAATATGTGGCTACAGGTCATTATGCAACTATAGAAAAGCAAGGAGATAGATATCTTCTAAAAAGATCTGAAGACGATAAAAAAGATCAAACTTATGCTTTATATAATTTTACTCAGTTTCAATTAGAACATACTCTTATGCCGTGTGGAGAGTACCATAAGGATAGAATAAGAGAAATAGCAAAAGAAATAGGATTACTAGTTCATAGTAAAAAAGATAGTGAAGAAATTTGTTTTATTCCTGATAATGATCATGGTGCATACATTAAAAAGCAAGCACCTGATAAGGTTAAAGAAGGAAACTTTGTAGATAAAAAAGGTAATATATTAGGAAAGCATAAAGGCATAGTATATTATACTATAGGACAGAGAAAAGGTCTTGGTATAGCATTTGGTAGGCCTATGTTTGTAACGGATATAAATCCTTTGAGAAATGAAGTAGTACTTGGTAGTGAAGAAGATATATTCAAAACTGAATTAATTGCAAAAGATATGAACTTCATACCTTTTGATAACCTACAGGGAACTATGGAGGTTCAAGCTAAAGTAAGATATTCAGGAAAACCATCAAAGGCTTGGATAACAGCTTTAGATAATGAAAGGGTAAAAGTAAAATTTGAAGATAAACAACGTGCTATAACTAAAGGTCAGTCTGTGGTGTTTTATAATGAAGATTTATTAATAGGTGGCGGAGTTATTGAAGAGATAATATAGTGGATTAGGATACAAGATAATTTGTATCCTAATCCATTACATTTTCCTCTTTAATATTATTATTTTTTAGACTTACATACAAATTTTTATCATTGTCAAGGGAAGCAAATAATACTTGTTCTAAAGATTTAACTTTTTTCTTTTTCAATTCATTTTTCAACCAAGTTTCAGTAAGTTTTAGTATTTTTAAATGAGAATACATTATTTTTCCATCTATAATTAAGCTAGCACATAAACCTTTATATTTTACAGGAATATTTAGGTCAGAAGGGGTTAATGGTTGTTTTTCAGATTTTAACTGAATACTTATTTCACCAGTAGTTTCTAATAGTGAAAATTCTAAATCACTAATGTTAAATACGTTTTTTAATCTAAGCTCTTCTAAAAGATCATTTATATTGAATCGTTCTTTTTTAAGATTTTTTTCTATGATTTTTCCATTCTGTATAAGTATTGTTGGTGTATCTTCAAACTTTCTTCTTATAAACATACTTTTTAATGAAAAATAAGATATAAATATAGGTAAAACACCCCATATGATTAAGGTCTCTATTCCATGTAAATATGTAATATTCTCATCTAAAGAAAAGTTTGCTGCTATTGAACCTATGGTTATACCAATGCAGTAATCAAAAAATGTAAGTTGAGAAATCTGTTTTTTACCCATAAATCGTGTAAGTGAAAAAAGAATTACTATTGAAACTATATTTCTTATAAAAACTTGAAAAATATAATTTAAAAGTTTAATTATTTTCATCTCCTTATAATGGACTATTAATAATCATATTTTACAGTTTAATATAATTGGGCAAAAATAAAATAGCTCTGGAGCTAACCAAAGCTATTTTATTTAGGTCAAATATTAAATAGAGTTGAAAATTTATAAAGGAGTTATTACATAATGAATATATAGTAAAGTATACCCATACTGGAACATTCTATACATAATAATATTAATATTTTATTATGTGAGGGTTTGACAAATTTACATATAATTTATTAGATTAATAATAATAAAACTGCACAAACTGTTACTACAACCATATCAAATTTTTTATAAAGGAGATGTTATTATGTCATATAAAAAATTAGTACCAGAAGCTGCAGAAGGTTTAAACAAGTTTAAAATGGAGTCAGCTGCAGAGGTAGGAGTAAATTTAAAACAAGGTTACAATGGAGATTTAACTTCAAGAGAAGCAGGTTCAATCGGTGGCAATATGGTTAAAAAAATGGTAGAGGCATATGAACAAGGCTTAAAGTAAAACATTACTATAAAGAAGCATGCTGCGTCGCAGCATGCTTTTTAAAATTTAAAATTACACATTGTCAATTAGAAATTTAAACTATAAATTGTGAATTATAAATTATTATGATATAATTGTAAGGTTAGATTTAAAACAGTGTTGTTAAAGAGGATAATTAGAAAGGAAATATAAATATGAGTGAAATGAAATTTCAGGATTTTAAGATAAAGAAGGATATATTAAAAGCTATTGAAAATATGGGTTATAAAGTTCCGTCTAAGGTACAAGAGAAAACAATACCTATAGCAGTACAGGGAAATGATGTCATAGTAAAATCGCAAACAGGAAGTGGAAAAACAGCTGCGTTTGGTATTCCTATATGTGAAAGCATAGATATAGAAGAAAGAGAAGCTCAAGTTTTAGTACTTACTCCAACTAGAGAACTAGCAGTTCAAGTGGCGGAAGATATAAAAAACATAGGAAGATTTAAAAGAATAAGATGTACAGCTATTTTTGGAAAACAACCTATGGATACACAAAAAAAAGAATTAAAACAAAGAGTACATATAATAGTGGGAACTCCAGGTAGAACTTTAGATCATATAAAAAGAGGAAATATAGAGTTAGGAAATATAAAATTTTTAATTCTAGATGAAGCTGATGAAATGCTTAATATGGGTTTTATAGAGGAAGTTGATGAAATTATACAGAAAATTCCTTCCAAAAGACAAACTATGCTTTTCTCAGCAACTATACCTGAAGCCATAGAAGTTCTATCAAAAAAATACATGAAAAGCCCAATAAAGATAGAGATAACTCCAGAAAAGCTTACAGTAGACAATATAGATGAAAGTTGTTACATTGTAGAGGAGAGTTCTAAATTTGATTTATTAAAAAAATTACTTTATATAGAAAATCCAGATAGTGCAATTATATTTTGTAGAACAAAAAATAATGTGGATTATGTTAGAAGCAGAATGAAAGCTGAAAAATATTCCTGTGAAAAGATACATGGAGGATTGCTTCAAAACGAAAGATTAGATGCAATTAAAAGCTTTAAAAGAGGAGAGTTTAGATTTCTTGTGGCTACAGATGTAGCGGCTAGAGGTATTGATATAGATAATATTACCCATGTAATAAATTATGATTTACCAATGGAAAAAGAAAGCTATGTACACAGAATAGGAAGAACAGGTAGAGCAGGAAATAAGGGCTGTGCTATAACCTTTGCAACTCCTTATGAAGATAGATTTTTAAAGGACATAGAAGAATATATTAATATGGAAATACCTAAATGTGAAATACCATCAAATGAGGAAGCACAGGCTAATAGAGAGGCTTTCTTAAAGAAAAATGAAATGAAACATGTAAATAAAAAGGAAAAAACTGCTGATTTAAACAATGAAATAATTAAAATATATATAAACGCAGGAAAGAAAAAGAAAATTAGACCAGGAGACATAGTAGGGGCTATTACTAATAATACTGGTCTTAGCGGAGATATAGTAGGAGTTATAGACATTCATGATACCCACTCTTATATTGATATAATGGGAGGACACGGTGAAAAAGTACTAAAAACTCTTAGTGAGAATGGTATTAAAGGAAAAGCAATTAAAGTAGAAATAGCTAGTAAATAGAAAAAAAGGAGTTAAACATATATGACAAAGATTTTATTTAAAGAATTAGGTATAACTGAAAAAATAGTAGAAGGATTAAAAAAAGGTGGAATTGAATACGCAACAGAAATACAAATAAAAGCAATTCCTGAGGCCATTTTAAACAAGGATGTAGTAGGAGAAGCAGAAACAGGTAGTGGAAAAACTTTAGCTTATTTGGCTCCTATATTTCAAAATATAGATACAACTAGTAAAGAAGTTCAAGCTTTTATACTTACTCCTACACATGAACTTGCAATTCAGGTAAATAATGTAATAAAAACTTTGGCAGAAAATTCAGATATCAATGTTAAATCTGCAGCCATAATAGGAAATGTAAATATAAAAAAACAAGTAGAAACTTTAAAAACTAATAAACCACATATTATAGTAGGATCTACTGGCAGAATACTTCAGCTTATTAAAATGAAAAAGATGAAGGCGCATATGATAAAAACAATTGTAGTTGATGAGGCAGATAAACTTTTAGATAAAAACAATGTAGAAGATGTTAAGGCTATAATAAAAACTACATTAAGAGATAGACAATTAATGTTCTTTTCAGCAACTATAGATGATAGAACTTTAGATATAGCAAAAACTTTGATGAAAGAACATGAAATTATAAGAACTCAAGGAAAAACTTCTATGAATGAAAATATAGAACACATATGCTTTAAGTGTGAACAGAGAGATAAAATATTGATTTTGAGGAAGGTTGTACATATACTAAATCCTAAAAGGGCTATTGTATTTGTAAATAAGCCTGATGAAATAGAAATTCTTACTGAAAAATTAAAGCATCATGGATTAAAAGCAGATGCCATATATGGAACAGCAGATAAAGAAGTTCGTAAAAGAGCCTTAGAAAATTTTAAATCAGGTAAAATTAATTTATTAGTAGCTTCTGACATAGCTGCTAGAGGTCTTGACATAGAGGATGTGGAGTGCGTATTTAGTTATGATATTCCAGAAGAACCTGATAATTATCTTCACAGAGCAGGGAGAACAGCAAGGGCTGGTAAGGAAGGTATTTCTATTTGTGTATTTACAGACAGAGAGGAAACTTTCTTAAAGCAGTATGAAAAAGCTTTTAACATTGAGATATATTTAAAAGATATGTACAAAGGACAAATAATAGAACATAGTTAGGACATTACTCAGTAAAAAACAAATTGAGTTAAGTGATCTTAGTTGCATTAAAAAAGCGACTAAGATCACTTTTTTTAAATCCTTATAGAATCCTTAAAATTGCTGTTTATAATAGGTTATGAACTAAGGCATCTTGGAAAAAACGATAGAGCAATATTAAGAATCACTTGATTTGAAGATACCTAAACGAAAGGATTGATAAAAATGGAAAAATACATTTTACAAACAGAGAATCTTTGTAAAAACTTTAAAAGTCAGCGTGCAGTAAATAACATTTCTCTTACAATCAAAGAAAATTCTATTTATGGATTGCTAGGGCCTAATGGTGCCGGAAAATCTACCGCATTGAAGATGATTACAGGAATGCTGCACTCAACTTCAGGAAAAATCATTTTTGAAGGACATCCATGGAGCAGAAAGGATTTAAGACACATTGGCACACTCATTGAATCACCTCCACTATATGAGAATTTAACTGCAAGAGAGAATTTGAAGGTGAGAACTACCCTTTTGGGGCTTAAGGATTTTCGTATTGATGAAGTACTACAAACTGTTGATTTAACAAGCACAGGAAAAAAACGTGCAGGTCAGTTTTCAATGGGTATGAAGCAGAGATTGGGCATTGCAATTGCACTACTTAACCACCCAAAACTGTTGATTTTAGATGAACCTACTAACGGACTAGATCCTATAGGTATTCAAGATCTGAGAGAGCTTATCCGTTCTTTTCCAGAGCAGGGTATGACGGTTATCTTATCCAGCCATATATTATCCGAGGTAGAACTTATTGCAGACCACATTGGAATTATCAGCAACGGTGTTTTGGGATATGAAGCAAAAATAAATCCAGGTGAGGATTTAGAATCCCTCTTTATGGAAGTGGTGAAAAAAACTCAAAAGGAAAGCAGGTGAAGAGAATGGTTTCATATTTAAAAGCTGAAAATTTAAAGCTCAAGAGGACTTTTACAAAAAAACTAATTTTTATTGCTCCAATTATTACATTATTTTTTGGAGCCATGTCGGGACCATATTATCAAGCAAACTCATTTAATTGGTGGTATATAATTATGTTTCCAGGGAATATTGCACTTTTTTGTGCGTTGGTCAATCAAAAAGAAGAAAAGAAAATTAAATATGGAGCTGTTTTTTCTTTGCCAATTGATTTAAAAAAAGTATGGTTTTCTAAGATTGGAATTATCTCTATTTATGCACTGTTTGCCAATATTGTTTTATCATTAGGTGTTATAGCAGGAAAATATATTTTTACATCAACCATTCCTAGTACAAAAGCAATGGCTGCAGGTATTATTATTACAATAATATCCCTTTGGCAAATTCCTTTATGCTTATTTTTAGCAAAGAAATTTGGATTTTTTCCACCGGTTATTTTAAATGTTGGAATAGGCTTGGTGCTAGATACATGGATGGCTACTAAAGCTTTATGGTGGTTATGCCCATACAGCTGGACATCCCGTCTGATGTGTCCAATATTAAGAATACTTCCTAATGGATTACTGGCAGAGGCAAAAGACCCATTATTGAATTCTAATGTGATCCCTGTAGGAACTGGAGTGTCTATTGCATTGTTTATTATTTTACTTCTTGCTACAGCACATTGGTTTAAAAAACAGGAGGTGTTATAGAATGGTTTTTTTAGTTCGAGCTTTGAAGGCAGATTTTCAAAAGTCAAAACATACCTCAGTGATTTGGATTCATGTCATAATCCCAGCAGTGGGTGCACTGCTTTTTTTATCCTATTACAGTTTATATGGGGGAGCGAAAAGTTTGGAAAACCATGGATCTTATTTTGATGCATTGGCCATTGTGTTTCCACTTCTAATCGGACTGATTTGTGGAATGGTTGTTTCACAGGAAGAACAGGCTGGGGGATTTCAAGTGTTACTTAGTAGTACAAGGTCAAGAAGTACTACCTATTTAAGCAAATTATTTATGCTCATTTTAATGGAGGCATTCTCTGTATTTTTGGCTTTGTCGATAATGTTGCTTGGGCTAAAATTTGCCCTCCATGTATCTAATATCCCATATTTATTGTATTTAAAGATGTTCGGATGGCTCATTTTTAGCAATATATTTCTTTATATATTCCATGTGTTCATCAGCCTGGAATTTGGAAGAGGTGCATCTATTTTATTAGGAATTGCAGGAACGCTTATTGCTGCATTAATGGTCACTGGACTGGGAGACCGGTGCTGGACTTATCTTCCCTGGGCATGGGGTGTGCGATTTTGTGATTTAACCATTCTAAATTTTATGTCAGTGACAAAGGAACTTTCCACATTTTTGCACTATAGCAAGGAAAAAGCAATGTGGATTATGATAGCAGCGAATTGTAGCGCACTGATATTAAGCCTTCTTTGGTTTAAGTTTTGGGAAGGAAGAAAATCTTATGAATAATTTTTTCACTTCCTTATTAAAGATGGAAGTGTTAGCAATAGTAATGATCAGATAAAATAATTAAAAACTTAGCTTATATTGGAATTGTTTAGAGTAAGTTATATTCTTTTTTCAACAACTATCTTATAATGATAATTGTTCACATAGTTCATTTTTGAATTGATATTGTCTTACTATACAAAGAAAGGTGATGAGTGTATGGCAAAAATTCTTGTTATAGATGATGAACAGGACATTTTATCACTTGTTAAAAATGTTCTTGTAAAAGATAGCCATGTTATTACAACTATAAGCAGCACAAAAGATATGTTGCTGGATGATTACATAAACTATGATCTTATCTTGCTAGACGTCATGATGCCAGATATAGATGGATTTACATTATGCAAGCAAATTCGTGATGTTGTAGATTCTCCAATTTTATTTCTGACTGCTAAAACCATGGAAAATGACATTATGTTTGGACTTGGAATCGGTGGAGATGATTACATCACAAAGCCCTTTGGTACAGGGGAACTTAGAGCCAGAGTAAATGCCCATTTGCGAAGAGAGAAAAGGGAAAAACACAGCATGATTTCTATTTCTGGAGTGAAATTCAATTTGGCAAGTAAGGAAATTACAATAGAGGATAAAAAAGTGGCCATGACAAAAAGCGAATATGCTATTTGCGAATTCCTTGTCCACAATAAAGGTCAGGTATTTTCAAAAGATAAAATTTATGATGCTGTATATGGATATGAAGGGGAAAGCGATAGCGCAGGTATTGCTGAGCATATTAAAAATATACGAGCAAAGTTGGGCGTTTTTGACGTGTCTCCAATTGAAACGGTTTGGGGGATTGGCTACAAATGGAAGTAAAAAAAAGAGCGGTGACCATGAGAACAGTTTTTTTTAGGTACTTATTGACTTTAGCACTGACGTTTGCTGCTATTTTCTCATTATATTTTGTAATAATGTATTTTGGCTATACGGCTGGAATATTTTTACCAGCAAACTACAGCGAAAATTTAGCCAGACAGGCAAAAACTACAATTGAATCCACAAAGAAAATTACAGAGAATATGATTCCGGAGGGGTGTAAATTTGCTGTTTTTGATAAAAATTATAGGATAATTAAAACAAATTTAAATTCCGAGGATTTATCTGAAGCAAAGCAGTATGCACAAGGTACCTACCAAAACTATGGTGGCATAAAAAATTACTATTTTATAGATAGGCAGGATGGCTCATGTGTTATACAGTATTATGTTACAACTAGATACAATTCTGATTTTTTAAATGAGAATTTCCCTAAACCAGAAATAATGTTCATTTCAATATTTGTTTTCTTATGCTTGATTATTACCTTTGTGATTTCAACATTTTATGCAAAAAGTTTGAAAAAGCATTTAAATCCCCTGCTGCAAGTAACAAAAAAAATCAAGGAACAGGATTTAGACTTTGAAATCAGCCATTCAGCAATTAAAGAATTTGATGATGTTCTGTTATCTTTGTCCGATATGAAAGAAGAATTAAAAAAGTCTTTAGAACAGCAGTGGAATATTGAGCAGGGAAGAAAGGAACAAATTTCATCTCTAGCTCACGATATAAAAACACCCCTAGCTGTTATCAAGGGCAATTCGGAATTATTGGTAGATTCACCGCTTAATGAAGAACAGCAAGAGTACATAGGATTCATTCACAAAAATACAAATCAAATTGAAAAATATGTGAAGATGTTGATTGAAGTATCCAAAACAGAAACAGGTTTTCTTATACAGCCAAGCAAAGTGAATACACACCAATTTATTGCAGATATTCATATCCAACTAAATGCTCTTGCATCTACAAAAAAATTACAGGTTCAATGTGAAGAAAAAGCTTTACCATCAGAAATTACAATTGACCAAGATTTGATGTATAGGGCAATTATTAATATCATTTCTAATGCAGTGGATTATTCCCCCAAAAGCAGTAAAATATATTTTAGGGTAGAAACTTTGCAAGATAACATTTGTTTTACAATTATAGATAGTGGCAAAGGCTTTTCAGAGAAAGATATTAAATTTGCTGCAACACAATTTTATACAGGTGATAAGAGCCGAACATCTAAAACACATTATGGTATGGGCCTGTACATAGCTGATTCTATTGTTAAACAGCATGGTGGTTGGCTACATATTGAAAATTCATCTATTACAGGAGGAGCACAGGTTACAATTAAAATTCCAGCCAAGTAAAAATACAGTTCTAAAAAATATTAGGCATCCGAAAGAAAATAACAAGTCAAAAATTCTGAGAATATTTTGCGTTAGGCGAAGAGCCATGACCTGCGCATAGTAAACTATGTAAGGGTTATGGCGATGAAGCATAACACAAAATAGACCAGAATACTGACTAGTTATTTTTTGAAGATGCCTTAAGTGATTCCTAGGTTTATGTGGAACAAATGCTAAATTACCATTAAAAAACTGAAAATAAATTATATCAATTCAAATAAATGGAATACCTGAAAATTTTTATGAAATTTTCAGGTATTTTAAAATATGATTGTAACAGGCTAGTCTATTAAAAGTATAAATAACTATTGTTTCATTACTACATTAATAAATATAATGGATTTGGAAGTTATATAAATTTACCTTAGACATAAATTAAAATAAGTTTTTGATGAATTGAAAATTTCATCTCAAGCAAGTTTTATTTGATTAACTTTAGAAGAAAGAAGGTGGAAAGATGTGCTTGGTTAAATTTATAAATAAAAATATACAGATAGAAGTTGAACCTGAAACAAAGCTTATAGATTGTATTAGAAAGGCAGGATTGAAAATAGAAACTCCTTGTAATTCCACTGGCAAATGCGGTAAATGTAAAGTTAAAGCCTATGGTGAGTTAAGCCCTAAAACTCAAGAGGAAAAAAAACATTGCAGCGAAGATAATATAAGATTAGCTTGCATAGCTCAGGTTAACGGAGATGTAGAAATACAACTAATAGAAGAAAAGAAAAGTTTGAAAACTATAAATAAAGGATTTTCCATAGATACGGAAATCCAAGGGGGTATTAAAAAAGTAAAACTTCCTAATGTTGATAGAAAAAAGTGTGTTCCTTATAAAGATACTTTAAATTATAAGGTTAATAACTTTAATTTAATAAAAAATATAGGAGTAATAGAAAGAGCAAAACAAGAAGATATTTGTGGAGTAGTGTTTAAGGACGAGCTATTAGACGTAAGAGAATATATAGAAGTACCTTTAGGGATAGCTATAGATATAGGTACTACAGGTTTATCAGCTTATCTTGTGAATTTAGAAACAGGAAAAGTGTTAAACAATGTTTCTTCATTAAATCCACAAACTGAGTATGGCGGAGATGTGCTTTCTAGAATAACCTTCTGCATGCAAGAGCCTACTGGCGTTGATATGTTAAGCAATTGTATTAAAGAGAAAATAAATCATATGATTGAAGAATTAGCAGATGGTGAGTTCAACCTTAATGATATTTACAGAGTGGTAATAGCTGCTAACACTACTATGCTTCATCTTTTTTTAGGAGTAAATCCAGACTGTATAGCTAAAGCACCCTATAGATCTGTGTTTTTAGATCAGTTTGATTTTAAAGCAAGTGAGTTTGGTGTAAATATCAATAAACAGGGTATTTTAACAATACTGCCTTCAGTTTCATCTTATGTAGGTGCAGATATTATGGCAGGAGTGGTAGCTGTAGATTTTCAAAACAAAAAACATTCTTCAATATTTATAGATATTGGAACTAATGGAGAAATAGTAGCCATATCTGATGGTAAAATGGCAGCTTCTTCTACAGCAGCAGGGCCAGCACTAGAGGGTATGAATATTTCTTGTGGTTCAAGAGCTGAAGATGGTGCTATAGACTCCTTTAGCATAGACGAAAACCTTAACATAAATTATTCAACTATAAGTGATGAAAAACCTATGGGTATTTGCGGTAGTGGTCTTATAGATATAGCTGCAGCTTTAGTAAAAAGTGAAATAGTATTAAGTAGTGGAAGGTTTAATAAAAACTTACCAGAAAAATTGAGAAATAGATTAATAGATAAAAAGTTCTACATAACAGAAGAAGTGTATATATCTCAAAAAGATATAAGACAGCTGCAATTAGCAAAAGGAGCTATTGCATCAGGAATTATTATGCTTTTAAAGGAAATAGATGTAGATATTGAAGATATAGAAGAAGCTGTAATAGCAGGTGCTTTTGGATATCATATAAATCCAGAAAGTATTAAGACCATTAGCCTTATTCCAAAAGGATTTAAAGGTAAAATAAATTTTGTAGGTAATTCATCTATTGAAGGAGCTAGGATTGCTCTCATAAATGAAAATAAGCTTAATTTGATGAGTGAAATTAGAGAAGGTATGAGAGTGGTAGAGCTTTCTACTAAGAAAGATTTTCAAGAATATTTCATTGAAGCACTTAATTTTTAATAAGGTATCTGAAAAGAAATATATTCATCAGTGATACAAGCAGAAGGTTTTATTATTTAGGAGGTATTGTATGGAACATGAAATTAAATTCAAGTGCATATCAGATCATTTAGAAGAAATACCTAAGGAAATAGTGGAAAGACTAGGAACAACCTTCCCAGAAGCACATATGAAAGTAGAGCCTATGTGTGCCCTTGCGAAAGCACTTAGAGAAAACCACAACGACACTGTATCTATGATCCCTTTTTGTTTAACTGTTGAGGCAGAAGCCTTAGGCGCAGATATAAAAATGGGAGATGAAAAGATTGGACCAAGAGTTGGAGAGTATGCTTTTCAAAGTATTGAAGAACTAAAAAATTTAAAAGAAATAGACTTAACTAAAAAAAGAATAAAAGAAGTTTTAGAAGCAGTAGAAAATTTAAGTAAACAAGGAGAAACTGTAGCTCTAGCGGTACAAGGCCCATTTACTATAATGAGCTCACTGATTGATCCAAGGCTTTTTTATAAAGCTGTAAGAAAAGATAAGGAATCAGTAGAGATTTTTATGAAAGTCATTGAAAACAGTATAGTTAAGTATATTGAAGAAGGAGCAAAAAGAGGAGCAAAAATAATATCTTTTGGAGATTCAGCAGGTACTATAGACATTGTTGGACCTAAAATATACAAAGAATACAGTGGAAGATACAGCTATAATGTGCTTAAGAAAATAGAGAATAAACTAGGAGATTCTATACTACATTTATGTGGAATAACTTCAGTTTCATTGGATAAAGGGGAGTTTATAAAATCTACACCTATAGAAGTAGAAGAGAATATAACTTACGGAGCTGCTCTAGAAAAAATAATTGACCAGAGAAAAGATGTCAAAATAGTAGGACATTATTGTTTAAAAAAGACACCTATTAAAATGAAAAAACCAGTAGTATGGAAAATAGAATTATAATAATAAATTTTGAAAGGAAGATAAAAATGAAAGAAGAATTAATTAAAGGTTTATCAAATGCAGTATTAGAAATGGAAGAGGATGAAACAGTAAAAATTGCAAAGCAATGTGTAGAAAATAACATTAATGCATACGAAGCTATAGATCAAGGTTTAGCAAATGGTATGAATAGAGCAGGTAAGCTATATGAAGAAGGAGAATATTACATCCCTGAACTTTTAATGTGTTCAGACGCTATGTATTCAGGTTTAGATATATTAAAACCTCATCTTAAAAAAGATGAAAATGAAGGTAAAAATAAGGTAGTAATTGGAGTAGTTCAAGGTGATACTCATGATATAGGAAAAAATTTAGTTAAAATAATGATGGAAACTGAAGGCTTTGAAGTAATTGACCTTGGCAGAGATGTACCACCAATAGATTTTGTAGAAAAAGCAAAAGAAGTTGGAGCAGACATAATAGTGTTATCAACTCTTATGACTACAACTATGGATGGTATGGGTGAAGTTGTAAATATATTAAAAGAACAAGGCTTAAAGGATAAAATAAAAGTTATGATAGGTGGAGGTCCTATATCCCAAAGCTTTGCAGACAAAATAGATGCAGATGGATATACTACAGATGCTTCAAAAGCTGCTAAATTTGCTAGAAATTTAGTGTAAGAACATAATTTAAAGTACAATCTGTAGACAGGTTGCCCTGCAACCCTAATATAGCAAATGGGGTAGCTCGTATTCATGGATGTAAAATTTCAGATTTTAACACTAGTGGCAAAATTATAGCAGAAGCTCAGATATCTGCCTATAAGCGATTTGGAATGGACGGAGTTAGAGTTTTTACAGACCTATATGTTTGGGCTGAGGCTATGGGAGCACAAGTGGTACTGCCAGAAGATAACACTGCAGATTTTTTAAAACCTGTTATAGCTGATATTAAGGATATTGACAAAATAAAAATTGCCAATCCTTATAAAGATGGAAGGCTTCCTGTATTTGTGGAAGCTATGAAATATTTAGTAGATGCTTTAGGGGAAGAAGTGCCTTGTTCTGGTGGTATTGTGGGACCATTTTCTAATGCATTTTTTCTAGTAGGTATTGAGAAGATGACAAAATTGTTTTTCAAAAGCCCAGAAGCAGTCCACAAACTCTGTGAAATTTCACTTCAAACTTGTATTGAATATGCTAAAGTTATAATAGAGGCAGGACTTACACCAACTATATCTGAGCCACTAGCCTCCTGTACTATAATAAGTCCTAAACATTTTAGAATTTTTTGTCTTCCATACTTAAGAAGACTTATAGAGTTTATTAATTCAAAAGGTAAAATGACAGTATTACATATATGCGGTAAAACTGAAAAAATATGGCCAGATATAGGTGATATGGCTTCTATTGGGGTTGCAGGTTTTAGCATGGACAATATGGTAAGTCTTAAAGCATGTAAAGAAACTATAGGGGATAAAGTTAAGATATTAGGTAATGTAGATCCATCTAATGTTATGTATGCTGGTACTAAAGATGAGGTGAGAAATGCTGTTATAAATGCGGCTATGGAAGGTTATGATAGTCCTAAAGGTTATGTTATAATGTCTGGATGCAGTCTTCCTGTAGAAACACCTCTAGAAAATATTCAAGTTATGATGGATACTACTAGAGAAATTGGATATCCAGTCCATGCCCAAAAGCTTCAAAAAATGCTTAGAAAATAGCTATTAAAATGGAGGGGATAGATTTGTTAACGCCAAAGGAGAGATTAGAACTGGCTCTTAAAAGAGAGAGTGTAGATAGACCACCTTGTATATGCCCTGGAGGCATGATGAATATGATAGTAGAAGAAGTAATGGATTTAACAGGCTGTAAATGGCCAGAAGCACATATAGATCCTAAACTTATGTCTGACTTAGCAGCAGGAGTATATGAAAATGGTGGATTTGAAAACGTTGGAGTACCTTTTTGTATGACAATAGAAGCAGAAGCCATGGGTGCAGAAGTGTTTTTAGGAACAAAAGTAAATGAACCTAGAGTGACAGCATATATAATAGATTCTGTTGATCAGTGGAAAAACCTAAAAAACATAGATGTAAATGAGGGAAGAGCCAAAGTTGTAGTGGATGCTATTAAAATGTTAAAAGAAAAAAACTTAGGAGTACCAGTAATAGCTAATTTAACTGGACCTATAAGTGTAGCATCATCACTTATGGAACCTGTAACTTATTATAAAGAGTTACTTAGAAAACCTAAAGAAGCTCATGAGTTTATGGAGTTTGTAACAGATAACCTAATAGCTTTTGGAAAAGCACAATTAGTAGCTGGTGCAGATGTATTAACTATATCAGACCCAAGTGGTACAGGAGAAATATTAGGACCTAAATTGTTTAGAGAGTTTGCAGTGCCTTATTTAAATAGGATAATAGATTCTTTAAAAGAATTTGCTAAGGGAGGCACTATAATTCATATATGTGGAAGGTTAAAAAGCATATATAAAGAATTGAATGAGCTTACTAGTGATGCTTTAAGTTTTGATTCTATAACTAGTATAAAACAAGTATGTGAAAATGTTCATAACAAAGCTATAATGGGAAACGTAAGTACTTTTTCACTAGAAAACAACTGTTTTGACGATGTAAAAAGTTTATCAAATAATTGCATAAAATCTGGTGTAGGCATTCTTTCACCAGCTTGTGGTATTGGACCTAGAACACCATTAAAAAATATACAAGCCATGGTAAATGCAGCTAAGGAATAAACAAGAGGGCTAATTTTAGCCCTCTTTATTACATACCTTTATAATTCATACTGGTTTTACTTATATCAGTATGTTGATATGCTGGTTCTGCATGAATTAACACATAAGAATTAGGAAGAACTACATTTATTTCATTTTCTATTTTACTGCATAAATTATGAGCTTGTATCAATGAAAATTTCTCATCAATTTTTAAATGAATATCTATTTGTTTATTTTCACCACATTGTCTTGTTCGGAGCTTGTGATATCCCTTAATCTCTCCATGAGATTTTACAATTTTTACAATTTCATCTATATCGCCATCACAAAGCTTACTATCCACTAAATCTTTTAAGGATTTTTTAGTTAAATTTATAGAAGTTTTAATTATTAAACAGGCTACTACTATAGCTGTTATAGGGTCTATTATTGTTAAACCTGTAAGCTTTACTATTATAAGACCTCCAAACACGCCTAAAGATGTAATTACATCTGTTAATAGGTGTAAGGCGTCAGCTTCTAATGCAATAGAATTTGTTTTCTTTGATATTTTCATTAGTATTGTTGATATTATGAAATTAATAATAGAAGATACAATCATAACTAATAATCCTGCACCTACACTTTCTATTTTACATCCAGAAATTATTTTTTTAGTAGCTTCAAAAATAATTAAAGCTGCTGCAAAAAATATAAGAATTGCTTCTACAAAACCAGAAACATTTTCATATTTACCATGACCAAAAGGGTGATCATCATCTTCAATTTGAGAAGCTTTCTTTATAGAAAAAAAGGCTATAAAACTTGCTAACAAATCTATAGAAGAATGTATAGCTTCTGATATAACACTTATAGATCCTATAGTTATGCCAGCTACAAATTTAAATATAATAAGTAGTGAGTTTGATATTATAGATAAAATAGCTGCATTTGCTTTATTCATTAATATGGCCTCCTGAATTTAAATTTACATGATTATATTTATACAACTAAAATTCATATATCATACAATATATGCTCAATTGATAAAAAAAGATACAAAAAAATTTATTGAAAAACATGCAAATACATATGAATTTTTGAAATGAATAAAAGATATTAATTCTCAAATGATAAAAAAATAACAGATTTTAACTATAAAATATTTGTGTGACATAATATGCTGAATACACATATTATTTTAAAAAATGTGTATTCAACGTTAATAGAATAAGCATATTGTACATAAGTAACAATATGCTTATTCTGTTATGCAAGATTTTGATGCTTACATAACACTGCTTTTATAGTTGTATAGGTTACTTCTTCTGGTACTATATCCTTGATAGGTTTTAAGGTTTTAGCTCCCACTTTTTGTATGGCTTCAAGAATAATTTCCTCATATTTTTCTTGTATAAATGAATTTAAATCTATATCCATACCATCTAAAGCACATTTTATTATATGATCTTCTATAGTGGTAAATTTCAAGTTTCTTTCTTTACTTATTTCTTCCAATGATTTGCCTTCCTTGTACATGCTTAATGTTACAACATGACTAGGTATATCCTTATTTTTTTCTTCCTTTGGAGTTTCCTCTGATGCATAACCTATTATACATTGTAAAAACTCTTCTCCATACTTTTGGAGTTTTGATTCTCCAACTCCTTTAATGCCAAGTAATTCTTCATCATTTTTAGGTAGCTTTTCACTCATTTCTCTAAGGGTTGCATCTGTAAAAATTATATAAGGAGGAACCGCTTCTCTTTCAGATATAGCTTTTCTGATAGATTTAAGCATAGAGAAAAGAGAGTTGTCTTGTGAAATTTTCTGTTTTCTCTTATGTATTTTCTGAAAGACTTTTTCTTGTCCTTTAAGAACCTTTACAGCAGTTTCTTTAAGTCTAACTACTGGAAATTGACTTTCTGTAAGACATAAATATTCGTCAGCTATAAGTACATTTACTAAGTCTTTTATTTCTTTCACAGTGTAATTTTTCATTATTCCATAGGTTGAAAGGGTATTAAAGTTAAATTCTAAAACCTTTTTATCCTTTGAACCTCTTAATACTTGTGATATTAATAATGTTCCAAACCTTTGCTTCATACGTGCTATACACGAAAATATCTTTTGAGCGTCCACTGTTATGTCAGTAAGCTCTGTTTCATCCTTACATACACTACAGTTATCACAAATATCTATTACGTTTTCTTCTCCAAAATACTCTAAAATAAACTTTCTAAGACACTTAGTAGTATGACAATAATCAACCATGTCTTGGAGTCTTCTATATTCATTAATTCTTCTGTCTTCGGAGTATATATTTTGTTCTATAAGAAATTTCTGAAGTATGATATCTTGAGCTCCAAATAACAGTATACAATCACTAGGCTCACCGTCTCTTCCAGCACGGCCAGCCTCTTGATAATAAGCTTCCATATTCTTAGGTAAATTATAATGAATAACATATCTTACGTTTGACTTATCAATTCCCATTCCAAAAGCATTAGTAGCCACAATTATGTTTACATTATCATATAAAAAATCTTCTTGAGCTTTTGTTCTTTCTAAATCATTCATTCCAGCATGATATTTACTTACAGAATAGCCTTTTTTATTCAGCATTTCATAAGTGTTATCTACTTCTTTTCTAGTGGCTGCATAGATTATACCTACTTGCTCCTTGTTATCTTCTACATACTTCAATAGATAATCTTTTTTATTTTCTCCTCTAATTACAGAAAAAAATAGATTTTTACGATCAAAGCCTGTAGTATAAAGGTTAGATTTTTCAAGTTCCAAAAGCTTTGTTACATCTTCCTTAACTTGTGTAGTAGCTGTGGCTGTAAAAGCAGAAATTATAGGCCTATCTGTTAATTTTTTTATTAAAGGTGCGATAGATCTATAACTTGGTCTAAAATCATGTCCCCATTGTGACACACAGTGAGCTTCATCTATAGCTACCATTGATATATTAAGGGTTTGTAGTAGCTGACAAAAACTTTCTGATTCTAGCCTTTCTGGTGCCACATACAAAAGTTTTACGTATCCACTTACTGCCATCAATATTCTTTCCTGTACTTCGTATTGATCTAGGGAGCTATTTATAAATGTAGCTTTTACTCCTATATCATTAAGTGAATCAACTTGGTCCTTCATAAGAGATATTAAGGGTGAAATTACGATGGTTATACCCGACATTAAAAGAGCAGGTATCTGGTAACATACAGACTTACCTGCTCCCGTAGGCATTATAGCAAAGGTATCTTTACCTTCTAATATACTATTTATAACTTTCTCTTGTCCTTCTCTGAAACTATTATATCCATAATATTTTTTTAATAAAATCTTAGCATCCTCAAGCATTAAGAAAAAAACCTCCTGTATTTATTTAATATCAATTATACCACCTAATTCAGCATTTCTTAATAATTTTTAATTTTTATTTAATAAATGTTTTAATTAAATTTTTATTTTATTAATATTTTATTCTTAAATTTTATGATAAAATAAAGTATAAATTATCTAGACATTTATGAGGCAGGGGGAATAAAACACATGAAATTTAGTTTAAAAAAGATTTTAACAATTTTTATCATAGCAATTTTTGTGATTTTCGGAGTAGCGAAAGTACGTTACATATCTAGATTGATAACTTTTAATAATCCCGAAATTCAAAAATATTCCCAGCAAATTAAAGAGAAAATATATTCTATAAAAAAGAATAGAAATGAAAATCAGGAAATTATGTTAGCGGTTAAAAGTAAAAAAAATGATTTGGATATGGCTTTAAACTCCTTACAACATAAGAAAATAAACATAGAAAGTAGTGAAAAAGAAAACATTTTAAAGGATGAAAAAAATCTAAATGATATGATAGATAAGATTAAAAATTTAAAAGTAGCTATAAAAGATGATGTTAAAAATAAAAATTACTCAGCTATGTTAAATCATATGGATAGTTTAATATCTACTCAAACATCTAAATTAATAGTACTTCAAAAATTAGACTCAGAGTTAACTATGGTATTAAGTGTATTACATTAAAAACTGACTTAACCTCATTTTTTAGTGGCTTTATTTTTCTTAATATCACTTTAAAGTTTAATGAAAATATAGTATAATTTTAAAAGGTGATGGAGTTCACCTTAACCGCTTAAAAGCTAATGACTCCTACTTTGATATTATATTAAAGTAGGAGTTTTTTATTGTTGAAGCAAGATCTTAATTCAAATGGGGATTCTTTTGCCCCATCTGAATTTTAGAGCTGCAAATGCATGATTTACTTGGCGTAAGTCAGGTAAAATTACACATAAAGGGAGATGTCAACATTGCGAAAGTATTTTTTTATTGGAATAGGTGGCTTTTTAGGTGCTATCTTAAGATTTATGATTAGAAGCACTCCTATTCATAATTACAATGAATTTATACCTATAAATACATTATTTATTAATATAACAGGAAGCTTTCTACTAGCATTAATAACTACTATATTATTGGAGGATTTAGAGTTTGATACGGATTTAAGACTAGGAATATGTACTGGATTTTTAGGTGCATATACAACCTTTTCAACCTTATGTAAAGAATCCTATGAACTGATTTTTAAATCACATTACTTGGCATCTTTAAGTTATGTTATGAGTTCGCTCCTTTTAGGAGTAGTATGTGCTTATTTGGGTTCTATAGTTGCTAAAAGATCCATTCAGAGATTAATAAATGAAAAAATATAGACTATGACAAATTAAGTGAAATCAATGAGAGTACAATTTGATACACTAGATGTTTAAAGGAGTATTTAAATATATGGAAATTTTATTAGTAGGAATTGGCGGTATTTTTGGAAGTTTATCTAGATTTTCATTAGGTAAGTTTATATCCAAATACTCAAAGTCTTCATTTCCAATTGGGACTTTTATTATAAATATTACAGGTGCAATTTTACTTGGTATAGTCAGTAGTATTAGTGTAAATAAAAACTTATATTTACTAATTGGTGACGGTTTTCTTGGGGCATATACAACCTTTTCTACATTTATGTATGAAGGCTTTAATCTTTTTGGAGAAAATAAGAAACTTAATGCCTTGGTTTATATACTTATGTCTGTTGTACTTGGTATAGCTGGTTATGGACTGGGCACAAAATTAGGTATGCTCAACATGTAAACTCACCCTGAGCAATTTAAGCGAATTGCGTCGTAATACGCTTATAATGTTATAGTGACATATTAAATATTATGTTAATAAAATAAAAAGTAAACTAAAATAAAAATTCAAAATATAATATAAAATTTTAACTAACTTAATAAATTGAAGTTAATTCCTTTTAGAATTAACCAAATAAATTGTAAAAATATTCCAACAATATAAGTACTCAATTCATACTAAATAATATCAAAATAATTCTATTTGATTAAATTTCATTATATAGTAAAATTAGTTATGACGTAGTTGTAACTTAAGGCGTCACAGGTGTAAATTATTTCTCATTAGGAATTATAAATAGGGAGTTGATTAATATGTATGAGTACAAATATGTTGAAGCAACTTTAGGGGGGGCTTTACTGAAGCTAATCACCATGAAATTATATTCGAACGTAAAATTGAAGAATAAAGCTATACATTTATTAATAAGAAGACCACTTCATAATTTTTATTATTATAAAAACTAATTAAAAATCTATTCTCTGTATAGGGTATGGATTTTTTGGATAGCAAGAATTACAAATAATATAACAATTACACCTATAAAATACTTTATTGCAATAAAGTGTCATATAATGTATAATAAATTGAATTGTACAAGAATATTTTCCCATTAGGCCGACATACGGTAGTTATCTATACTTACTCTATGAAAATGAAAGAAATCAATGATCTGTTCTATAAATATAAATCCTTGTACAATGAAAGTATGTTCAGTTCATTACCAATTCTTTTTAAGGAAGGTGTAATATGAAATCATTATTTAAAGCATTCCTAGTACTATTACTAGGAATAATGACAATGTCCAGTACTGGAGTAGTAAGTGCTAAAACATTGAAAACTACAGATATGCAAACGGCAACTATAGGTGAAAAAACTTATTATATAGTTAAGACAGAGGAACAACTTCGTTCAATTGGAAAAGATAAATATGCAATGTCATATAACTATATCTTGGATGCGAATATTTCGCTAACACAAGAATGGGTGGCTATTGGTGATGAGGACAACTCTTTCACTGGTTCTTTTAATGGTAATGGCTTTACAATTAGTAATTTGAAGATTGCCAATAAAACAGCAAAATATATCGGTTTATTTGGATGTGTTGAAGAGGGAACTATTTACAATGTGACTCTTAAGAATACTGATATTAATTCTGCTGGTGGTAAAGGGAAGCATGTTGGTGCTGTGGTAGCTTTATGCTTAGATGGAAAAGTATACGATAATGTTGTAATTAAATAAAATTACTGCATTTCAAGCGTAATTGGTTAATGGGGTATAGATGACATACATGTAAAAATAGGTCACGTGCTGGAGGTAATATCCAGCATGTTTTTTTAAAATTGGATATAAGTTGGAGGGATAAATGTCTATGGTATTAGAGTTAATTTATATTATATTCATAATGATAACTATCTATAAAATTTATCAAGTGATTCTTAGACTCAGGTGGAGTTTGCTTATGAGGAATACCTCTCTCCATCTGAGTCTTAGAATAACTTATCCAGGGGCATGTCAGCCGTTATCTCCCACCTAAAGAGGATGGGAGTGTTACGGATGGTAGTCGTCAGATAAATCATCAGGTTGGAGGACACAGCTGAGCAAGCTAAACCCTAAATTTACAATTGTAAATTGACACTGATAAATGAATTATGCGGTATTTAAAAACATTAATATAAGAATATTATATAATTTCTATAATGAAATTACATATGTAAAAGTAAAAAGCGTATTCAACGCAAAATTTAGAGTGGACTACGCTTAAATATATTATTCGAAAAACCATCCGTTTATTAAGAAGTCCTAATACTTCTCTTATTTATTATTGGAAACTCCTACTGGTTCAAATTACGGTAGTTTTAAAACGTGAAGCATAAGGCCTTCTAAAATATTTAGTAGCCAAATCATGTAATTTACATTTTTTTACACAAATATTTACCATACCCCTTCTTCAGAAATTCTTCAGATTTCCTTTACTTTTATCTAAGAACTTTATTTTATAATTAAGATACTAAAATAAAGTCGAGGTGGAAAATTATGAAAAAATTTACTTTTATATTTCTTACATGCATACTACTACTCCTTGCAACAAAAAATGCATTTGCAGCAGAGTCTCCAAATATAATCCTGCTTAAAGGCACAAATGAAATGAAGGATGGGTTTCCTGTTTATGAAGAGGGAGGAGATAATAAAGCATTCATGGATATTCGTAGCAAATCCTTTATTAAGAAATCTATTGAACTTTATGGACTCGCACAGCAATATTCAGATTTAAAGCAGGGGGATCTCTATTTAGCTTTAAAAGAAAATTCTGGTTGCTATGGAAGAGTTGGTTTCTATTTAAAAAAGGATGGAAATCTCTATGATAAAAGAAAATCCCTTTGTATTGAACTTTCAAGTGATCAACTAGAAGGGCAGTACGGCACACTGCAATCTATAACACAAATTTTTCCACATGAAATGGGACATATTTTATACATATCCACTACCTGCTCTGGGGAAAATCCGAATCAAACTGCAGTGGATACGCATTATTCTAATACTATTACAGAATACAGTACTGCTTTCAATGAAGGCTTTGCAGAGCATTTTGAAGTTATTTCAAGAATAAATGAAGAAAATGTAGAAATTAAAAATGGAATTCAAGATGACATAAAAAGAAAAAAACGGAATATAAATCCAATATTAAATCGTGCTAACCGTGATTTTCTGCTTCCTCTAAGATTGGATTATTATAGAGAAATATCACCTTTCTGGCAGCAGCAATATGAAAATTTAAAAAGACACGAACTTGCTTTAAATGGAGATGGTAAATACAAAAATTTAAGTTATAATTTTAGGGACAGAGAGAAAACAATTTTATATAGAAATATGGGACTTTTCCAGAATAAACTCAAAAATAGAAATTTGGAACAAAGCTTATCTACAGAAATAGTGATCTCACATTTCTTTGTTAACCTTATAAATACGGACAAAGGCAATCTAGAGGACAAGTATTCTAAAGTTTTCAATGTTTTTCGCAAATATGTAAACAAGGATTATAGGCCACAGTTACTACAATTTGTTAAAGGTTATGTAAAAGAATATCCTCAGGACCAGGAAAGAGTATTCGGCATTTTCAAAGAGAGTACAGGCTACGATTTCACAGAGGAATGTGCTCCAGAAATTTGGATTGCAAGTGAAGGTATCCATATTAATCTGATCATGGATCAATTTGCTGGACTTGAATTTCCATTTTACATATTTAATATAAATACCTGTGAGAAAGAGGATTTACTTAAATTAAAAGGAATAAGTAATGTGGATGCAGAAACTATAATTGCATATAGGGACAAAAATAAAGGTTTCAAGGAACGTAAAGAATTTAAAAATATAGAAGGTATAAGCAGAAACACACTGGAAACATTAGAAGTCAATAGTAGCAAAGAAAAGTTGGAAAAGATAAGCAAAGAAATAGAGGAAAGACAGTTTCAAAAAAACTTTTCTAAAATTTTTTCTGCGAATTTAAAACATCTAGGTTTAAGAACTATACTATCCTTTGCTGCATTTTTTATACTTTATTTTATATGGATGAGGAAAGTTGAAGTTAACTATAAAAAGAACTTATTTAAAAATGTTACTCTTAAATTTTTGAAATTTACATTCTACGTAGTACTTGGACTTAGTAGTGTAGTGGTTGGTATGCGTACTAAACCTATAAATCCTATACTCATGTTTACTCTGTTGGTTTTCATATGTGAGGGTATAACATTTCTAATCATAAGAAAAAACAGTATCAAGGTGAGAGACAGTCTTTTATCCACTTTAATAATGATGATACTCATACTATATTCACTATATTAAGGAGGTTTATCATGGATAAAGCTACTATATTGGTAGTTGATGATGAAAAAGAAATTAGAGAACTTATAGAAATCTATTTAAAAAATGAAGGATATGCGGTTATTACGGTAGAAGATGGTCTGCAAGCTTTGGAGACCATAAAGAAGAATAAAATACATCTAATGATTCTTGATATTATGCTACCTACTATTGATGGCATACAAATTTGTAAAAGAGTTAGAGAAGAGTTAGATGTACCGATTATAATGTTATCAGCAAAGCGAGAAGATCATGATAAAATTTTAGGAATCATTACTGGTGCCGATGATTATGTAACAAAACCCTTTAATCCTTTAGAACTTGTAGTAAGGGTAAATGCACAGTTACGAAGATATCTCAAGCCTATTAAAGTGTCCCAAAATAATGAAATCGTACTGGATGATTTAGTTATAAATTCTGAGAAGCATGAGGTTACAGTATGTGGCCAAGAAATAAAACTTACAGTTAAAGAATTTGAGATATTAAAATTACTAGCAGAAAATAGTAATATAATTTTCAGCAGTAAAAATATATATGAAAGTGTATGGAAAGAAGAATTTTATCAATCCGATTCTACTATTATGACTCATATAAAAAATATAAGAGAAAAGCTTGGTGATTCTGTTAAAAATGCGAAATATATAAAAACCGTATGGGGAGTTGGGTATAAAATTGAAAAGTAAGCACTTTTTAGGTATTAGAATTAAGTTTCTTTTCATTTTTTTCATATCCCTTGCTGCTGGACTTTTTTTTGCATTTTTTATAAACGGAATTTCAAGAGATAAAAAAACAGAGTATTCAAAGGAAATCTCTGTTTTTAACAATAGATACTTCTCTTTATTTGAAGAAATGAAAAAAAATACAAATTCTACAGTAGCGTTGCAAAATATAATAAATGAAAACACAGTTCATGTAGATATTGTAGATATTTTTGTAGTGAACAAAGAGGGAATTGTACTATTAAAACCTAAAAATAATTTTGAAAAACAACTTGATATAGATGGACTTCTCAATAGAGAAATCCAAACTAATTTTCATGAAAAGCAAATTAAATATTATACTGTAAAGGCATTGGATGAGGACAGATATGTTGTAATTTCAACATATCTGGTTATGGGAGATGAAGGAAAGTATTTTCTTTTAGGCATCCTACTATTTATTTTTCTCTTTCTCCTTTTAACTTATGGGAGAGTAAAATACATTGATACTCTTTCACAAGGCCTTATGGAAATATCTAAAGGCGTATTGGATCATGTAGTTGCTATAAAAGGGAAAGATGAACTTTCTGTGCTTGGAGAAAATATAAATTATATGGCACAAGCGTTAAAGAAAATGAAGGAGAGAGAAAAGCAAGCTGAACAGAATAGGGATATGCTCATAGTGAATGTATCCCACGATTTAAGAACCCCCTTAACCTCTATTATAGGGTATGTAAAATTGATAAAAGAAAAATATATAGAGAAAGATGAAATAAGTAAATATATTGATATACTTGATTATAAATCTCAAAATCTTGAAGAACGTATCAATGATCTTTTTGAATATACGAAGCTGACATCTTGTGATATTGAACTTGAAAAGATGGAAATCTCATTAAATGAATTTATGAGACAAATTGTAGAGGGAATAATGCCAGTATGTAGCCAGAATAATTTAAATATTTTATTAGAACAGCCAGAAGAAGAGTTATATGTAAATATAGATCCTGTAAAAATGGTACGAGTTTTTGAAAACATTGTTATAAATGCTGTGAGATATAGTAATAAACCAAGTGATATTACTATTAAAGTTTCTAAACAGCAACCTGGAGCCATAGTTAGTATTAAAAATGAAGGCAAGCCCATAAAAAAGGAAGATTACTCTAAAATCTTTGATAGATCTTACAGGACCGATGGAGCGAGAAATTCTCAAACAGGTGGTTCTGGATTAGGATTATCTATTGCTAAAAGCATTGTAGAATTGCATAAAGGAAATATTTGGGTAGAAAGTGAAGAAAACAAAGTAATTTTATATGTACTACTCCCTGAATAGAATCATATTTTTTCTATTTGGGTAGTTTTGCCTACCTCACCTCTTGAAAAGGTGGAATAAGCAAATCACTCATTCGGTACTATCTTAAATTTAGCTAATTCCAGAATGATTGCATTCATATTAGGGGTCTCCTTAGAACTTCAAAGTTTTATGGTATCTATGGATTCTTGTGGCTAGTATTTATAACTCACAATCTCATAAGTTAGTTTAAATCTACAGTTCTGTATGGAACAGAACTTGAAAATGTTGAGGTAAGAGTTTTAGTCAAAAGTGTTGGCAATATAAAAGGCTTTGTTAAAAGGACTTCTGAAGGAATTGGAGTAAATATTCCACTGATAACAAAGCTAGCAAGGCTAATTGCTGATGCACTTTGTAGTCCTAAATATATACAAATGACTTTTAATATCTGAAGTTGAAAATTGACTTTTAATCAATACAAATTAATCCAAAATTACAAATAAAATTTTAGTTATTTTTAGTGTTATCATTTTTAAGATTTGTATATTATTCCAGCAGGCTTCGCCTAAAAATTGGTTTTTTAATTAACAAACTAACTTTACTTTTTTATTAGTACTTTCACCAAAAATTTGAAAAATTAAGATATACTATCTTTAAGAAAAAACTATGGACTAATAAAACAAAATATTTATTTAATAGACTTAACATAAAATCAATAACAATTGGTATTGATTTTATGTAGTATGAATTCTATGAAAAGCTATGCCTGGCGGCTTGTGGATTTTAACTCATTTATTCTGGTGCAAAAAATCTAAGCAATTAAATGCTCCCTGCCTATCGGCCAATGTCATCAAGTTAATATGTAAATAATTTGAAAAATAAAAAATATAAAAAGTA
>CAZKOJ010000022.1:0-34677 GCA_964554365.1 uncultured Clostridium sp.
TACACAAATTAGCATTTATAAGAGATAAAAATACAGGGTCTAAAGATTTTAGAGAATTAGTAGAAGAAGTAGCAATGCTTATGGCTTATGAGGTAACTCGTAATTTACAATTGGAAGAGGTAGAGGTAGAAACTCCTATATGTATATCTAAATGTAAGATGCTTGCAGGTAAAAAAGTAGCTATAGTACCTATACTAAGAGCTGGACTTGGAATGGTTGATGGTATGTTAAAACTTATACCAGCTGCAAAAGTGGGACATATAGGTCTTTATAGAGATGAGGAAACATTAAAGCCTGTAGAATATTTCTGTAAACTTCCGCAAGATATAGGAGAGAGAGATGTTATAGTTACTGATCCTATGCTTGCTACAGGAGGATCAGCAGTAGATGCTATAAGTCTATTAAAGAAAAAGGGTGCTAAAAATATAAGATTAATGTGTCTTATAGCAGCACCAGAAGGAATAAAAGTTGTTATGAATGAACATCCAGATGTAGACATATATGTTGCATCGGTAGATGAAAAACTAAATGAAAAAGGATATATAGTGCCTGGTCTTGGTGATGCAGGAGATAGACTTTACGGAACTAAATAAAATAAGAAAATTAAAAGCAGTGAATTTTCACTGCTTTTAATTTTCTTATTTGCATGAAATTAAAAAATAGATTTTGAAGCTATAATATGTAATGAGTCTTTCAATTACCTCTCTTTTAGTATAGAATAAAAAAGGGAATAACTATATACTTCATTTAACAGGTATATAATTAAAATTACTAAAGTTCTGGAGGACAGTATGCAGAGAATCGATAAAAATAATTATTACTTAGATATATGTGAAACTATTTTAGAAAGGGGTACATGCTTAAGACGTAACTTTGCGGCTATAATTGTAAAGCATGATGAAATTATGTCTACAGGATATACTGGAGCACCAAGAGGCAGAAAGAATTGCTGTGATTTAGGATATTGTAAGAGGGAACAATTGAATATACCTAGGGGTACAAGATATGAATTGTGTAGATCAGTTCATGCAGAACAAAACGCTATTATATCATCTAGACGTCAAGATATGATAGGATCTATTATGTATCTAGTTGGTAAAGAACAAAAAACAGGTGAGTATGTGAATAATACTTCATCTTGTTCATTATGTAAAAGGTTTATAATTAATTCAGGTATTGAAAAAGTTATTATACGAGATACTAAAAATGATTATAGAGAGATATATGTTAGTGAATGGATTGAAAATGACGATTCTTTAGAGGGCGAAGGAGCATATTAGAAATTGTTAATTGGTAATGAAGGCAATTTTTTATTCCTTCGCTGGGAAAATTAGTTATGTGATACTGGGTCAATGTATTGGCTTTCAGTTCTTAGTGCACATTTCCAATTAACATAAAGAGGAAGGTTAGTATATGGAGAGTTTATACATTTTAGCAGTAGTTTCAATAATAATTTCTGCAGCACTTACACCAGTAGTTAAAAAATTTGCTGTGAAAATAAAAGCTATAGATGTGCCAAAAGATAATAGAAGAATACATAAAAAGCCTATACCTCTTCTTGGAGGACTGGCTATATATTTTTCATTTGTTTTAACACTAATATTAAAAACAGGGCCTTTATCCTCATCGGAAAAGGGAACAATACTAGGCGCTACAATAATAGTGTTAGGTGGTTTTTTAGATGATAAGTTTGAGATAAGGCCATGGCAGAAGTTAGTGTTTCAAATAGCAGCGGCTTTATCATTAACTGTATATGGTGTAAATATAATACGTATAACTAATCCTACTGCTAGTATAGAGCCTTATGTTAATGTAGGGATACTTGCTATACCTTTAACGGTAATATGGGTGGTAGGTATTACTAATGCTCTTAACTTAATAGATGGTTTAGATGGTTTAGCTGCAGGTGTGGCACTTATATCAGCAGTTACTATTTTGATAATAGCTTTAATAAATGAGAGAATGTCAGCGGCCATTTTAACTACTATATTATCTGGTGCTATATTAGGATTTTTACCTTATAATTTTAATCCAGCTTCCATATTTATGGGAGATACTGGTGCACAACTTTTAGGATTTCTTCTTGCAGCTATATCTATAGAAGGTGCTATGAAGTCAGCAGCAGCCTTTGCTATAGCAGTGCCTATTTTAGCATTAGGCATACCAATATATGACACTTTGTTTGCTATGATCAGAAGGAAAATAAATGGGAAGCCAATTATGCAGGCAGATAAAGGGCATTTGCATCATAGATTGTTAGATATGGGACTTAGCCAAAAGCAGGCAGTTATAATAATGTACTTAACAAGTGCAGTACTTGGAAGTTTTGCTATAATTGCTATGCAAATAAGTAGTCAAAGATCATATTTCCTACTGGCTATGGTTATGATAGTGTTAGTAATAGTAGCATGGAAATTTGGTTTTTTTGAACATAGAGAATAGTATAATGGAGGGATACATATGAATAAAGTTAAGGTTATAACAATATTTGGAACAAGACCTGAAGCTATAAAAATGGCTCCTTTAGTTAAAGAGCTTGAAAAAAAAGAACAAATACAGAATAAGGTGTGTGTAACAGCACAACATAGGGAAATGTTGGATCAGGTGTTAGATCTTTTTAATATAAAACCAGATTTTGATTTAAACATAATGAAGACAAAGCAAAGTCTTACGGGTATAACTACAAGGGTTTTAGAAGGATTAGAGGAGATATTTGAGAAAGAAAAACCAGATTTGGTACTGGTACATGGAGATACTACAACAACTTTTGCAGGAGCTTTAGCTGCGTTCTATCAAAAAATAAAAGTTGGCCATGTGGAAGCTGGACTAAGAACTTATGATAAATATTTTCCTTTCCCAGAAGAGATGAATAGAAAATTAACTGGTTCAGTGGCAGATATGCATTTTGCACCAACTGTAGGGTCTAAAATGAATTTATTAAAAGAAAGTGTTGATGAAAAACAAATATTTGTTACTGGAAATACAGTTATAGATGCTATGGAATTCACTGTAGAAGATAATTATATATTTACTAATGATGAACTTAATAAAATAGATTATAATAAAAATAAAATTATAATGGTAACTGCTCATAGAAGAGAAAATTGGGGACAGGGTATAGAAAATATATGTAATGCACTAAAAAACATTGTAAAGCAAAACAAAGATGTAGAATTAGTTTATCTTGTACATTTAAATCCTGTTGTTAAAGATGTAGTATATAATATTTTAGGTGACACAGATAGAATTCATTTACTACCTCCATTAGATACTAAAGAAACTCATAATTTAATGAATAAGTGTTATATGGTTATGACTGATTCAGGTGGACTTCAAGAAGAAGCACCACACTTAGGTAAACCTGTGCTTGTACTTAGAGATGTTACTGAGAGACCAGAAGCTGTAGATGCAGGAACTGTAAAACTTGTAGGAACAGATATGGATGTTATAATAAATGAAGCCAATAAATTAATTACGGATAGTGAAAAATATGACGAAATGAGTAGGGCTATAAATCCTTATGGTGATGGAAAAGCTTCACAAAGAATAGTAGCTTCGATTTTAAATTACTTTGAAATAAAATAAAGATAACTTAAATAAAAACAGCTAAAAAGTAAAACTTTTTAGCTGTTTTATTTAAGTTATCTTTAAGAGATATGTGAAAGTGAATTAGAAATTAACAAAATGTGACTTATTATGAAAAAATTTAGTTGAAACATAAAATTAATCAAGGGGTTGTAGCAGTATGTACCATGAAAATAGAGTGAACGTAAAGAAGCAGGGAAAGAATGATTGAAAAAAAATTCACAAGATATATGCAAAAAACCTTAAATAAAGAATATATTTGTATATCTATGCGAATAGATGTAATAGCCTGTATATAAAAGAAAAATAGTTCAAATGTTATAAAAATTAAAAAACTTATGCTTTTTATAATTGAGAGAATTATGGTAGAATGGTTAAAACAATATTTAATTATAGTCTGCAGTAATAATAATCAAGAAAAAGTATTAAAAAATTGTAAAATTATATAACAGTTCTAAAATTATTTTTTTCTGAAAGCTTACTTTAAAAATAAAGATTTTATTTTAATTAATAAGAGTTTAAATGTTATGAAGCCAAGCTATCAAAGGGATTAAAAAAAATATACAGAAAATTAAGTTTGTTAGAAAAAATGAATGTACACTTATTAAATTTTTGTAAACTTAGCAAAATGAATAAAAAAGGAGAAATGAAGATAAAATTCAACTATATTGTTAAAAAATCAACGATTAAAGCTAAATATTGATTATATACGCAAAATGCAGGATTTTATTTATACTTCCTTAGATTATATAATAAATTATCATATAAAAATATTGGAGGAAATGAAAGTGCAAAATGACCTTCAACGTATGTTCAGAAAAGTTTTACTTTTTGATTGTATAATAGCAGTAATTTTTATGGGCATAACTCAATGGGTATTTAAAGGTTATTCATTAATAATTTTACTCGGACTATTTATTGGGTTTGTAAATTTTATAATAAATGGGACGATAACAGAGTATACACTTTTAAAGAAAACCAAAAAATATAGATTTGTTGCTTTAATTGGTTTCATATCTAGAGTGGCAATAGTATGTGGTATAGCATTAATTCTTTTTAAGTATAATAAGTTTAATGTGATTGCTTATATGTTGGGATACAGTTCACAATTTGTATCTTTAATATTATATGGAATATACATAAAAGACGAATAAAGTACAGAAAGGATGTGATGAATTGGAAAAGTTTGAACCTTTGTTTTATCTGAATTTATTTGGCTTTAAATTCGGTGTTACTTCAAGTTTAGTAATTCAGTGGGTAGTAATAGTTATAGTAAGTTTAATTGTTATTTTAGCCACAAAAAACTTGAATAAAATCCCTGACAGAAAACAAAATATTTTAGAAATAATTGTAGAAACATTTAACTCCCTTGTCAAAGAAAATATGGGAGAGGGTTACAAAGCTTATGTACCTTATGTAGGAACCTTAGCAATTTTTCTATTATTTTTAAACTTAATGGGATTAATAGGACTTAAGCCACCTACGCTGGATTTTAGTGTAGTTTTAGGGTTAGCATTGATAACATTTGTTATAGTACAGGTAAATGCTATTAAAAGAATAGGTATAGGACATTACCTTAAAGGTTATGTAAGCCCATATGCAGCATTGTTACCATTAAATCTTATAGAAAGATTTATGTTACCTATATCATTAACACTCAGATTATTTGGTAACATGACAGCAGCTGTTGTAATTATGGATTTAATCTATGAAGGGCTAGGTCATATAGCTTGGGTTGCACAAATTGGTATTCCGATACCACTTCATGCATATTTTGATATATTTGATGGAACAATTCAAATGATTATATTTATGATGTTAACAATGATCAACATCAAAATTGTAGCAGAACACTAAACTTTTTAGTTGTTAAATAAAATAAAAAATTTAATCTTAAAGGAGGAAAAAAACATGGATTCACACTCATTTGTATCAGGAATGGCAGCTATAGGCGCAGGATTAGCGGCAATAGGTTGCTTAGGTGGAGGTATTGGAACAGGAAACGCTGCAGGAAAAGCAGTTGAAGGTGTTTCAAGACAGCCAGAAGCAAGTGGTAAAATTATAAGTACAATGGTTGTTGGTGCTGCATTCTCAGAAGCAACATCAATATATGCACTACTAGTTGCATTATTACTAATATTTAAAGCAATGTAATAAATAGCGCTAAATGCACTATTAAAATCTATGCCTGAAGGGAGGCTTTTATAATAGGATGGAGATAAACGTTTCTCAGATTATTGCTACTATTATAAACTTTCTAATATTATATTTTATCCTAAGACATTTTCTATTTAATAGAGTAAATAACAGTATTAATGAAAGACAAAATGAAATAATAACTACAATAAGCAAAACTGAAGAAGATAGAAAAAATGCAGAAGAACTAAGAATAGAAAATGAAAATAAACTAAGTTTAGCAAAACAAGAAGGAAAAAGTATAGTAGAAGATTACAAAGTAAAAGCCGAAAAAGTTTCCACAGATATATTAAAAGAAGCTCATGAAGAAGCCGAAACTATAGTTAAAAGAGGAAAACTTGAAGCAGAAAGAGAAAAAGAAAAAGCAGCAGATTCAATAAAAAATCAAGTTGTAGATTTAGCTGTATTGGTATCTTCAAAAGCTTTGGAACAATCTATAGATGAGGACCAACATAGGAGACTTATTAAGGATTTTATAGCTAAGGTAGGTATCTAACTATGTATGAATATTTAGATAGGAGATACGCTCTTGCACTTTATAAAGTTGCAGAAGAAAAAGGAAAAGTAGAGCAGTATTTAGATCAATTAAGAGAAATTGTAGCTGTAACAAGTGGAGATAAAGACTTTTTAGAATTAATAAAACATCCACAAGTTAGTACTTCAAGTAAAAAGGAACTTTTCACTAAAATTTTTAAGGATAAAGTAGATGAAGATTTATTATCATTTTTACTAGTTCTTATAGATAAAGGAAGAATTATTCAACTTGAAGGTAAACTTAAACAAATGGAAATAATCTATCTTGAAAAGAATAAAACTGCTATAGCTAAGGTTAAAACAGTTATTCCTTTAAAAGATGATGAAAAGAAAAATCTAGTTGTAGAATTAGAAAAAAAATATGATAAAAAGATTTTATTGGAAGAAGAAATAGATGAAAGTTTAATTGGTGGAGTCTATGTTCAAGTGGGAAATGAAGTAATAGATGGCACAATAAAATCTAAAATTTTTGAAATGAAAAAATTAATGCTTAAGAGAGATTAGAGGTGAGCCTATGAACATAAAGCCTGAAGAAATAACTTCAATTATAAAACAAGAAATACAGAAGTATGAAAATAAAATAGAAACAGTTGATTCAGGTACAATAATTCAAATTGGCGATGGTATAGCCAGAGTTTATGGTCTTAACGATTGTATGGCTGGAGAACTTCTAGAGTTCCCAAATGATGTTTATGGTATGGCTCTAAACCTTGAACAAGACAATGTAGGTTGTGTTCTTCTAGGTTCAGAAAAAGGTATAAAAGAAGGAGATTTAGTTAAAAGAACTGGGAAAGTTGTTGAAGTACCAGTAGGTGATGCTATTGTAGGTAGAGTTGTAAACTCACTTGGACAGCCTATAGACGGTAAAGGTCCTATTAAAACTACAGAAACAAAACCGATTGAAATTAAGGCTCCTGGCGTTATTGACAGACAATCTGTTAAACAGCCATTACAAACAGGTATAAAAGCTATAGACTCATTTATACCAATAGGAAAAGGTCAAAGGGAACTTATTATAGGAGACAGACAGACAGGTAAGACTGCTATAGCTATAGACACAATAATAAACCAAAGAGGTAAAGATGTAATTTGTATATATGTTGCTATAGGACAGAAACAATCTACTGTAGCTCATATAGCTAATAATCTTACAGAAGAAGGGGCAATGGATTATACAATAATTGTATCATCTTCAGCTTCTGACTCAGCACCATTGCAGTTTATTTCACCATATTCAGGATGTACAATGGGTGAATATTTCATGAATCAAGGAAAAGATGTACTTATAATATATGATGATTTGTCTAAGCACGCAGTTGCTTATAGAACAATGTCATTATTACTTCGTAGACCACCAGGAAGAGAAGCTTATCCTGGGGACGTTTTCTATCTACATTCAAGACTTTTGGAGAGAGCTGCGAAGCTTTCAGATAAACTTGGTGGTGGATCAATAACAGCGCTTCCTATAATAGAAACGCTAGCAGGAGACGTTACAGCTTACATACCAACTAATGTTATTTCAATAACAGATGGTCAGATATTCCTTGAATTAGAATTGTTTAATGCTGGACAGAGACCTGCAGTAAACCCTGGTATATCTGTATCCAGAGTTGGTGGTAATGCACAAATTAAAGCTATGAAGCAGGTTTCAGGAACATTAAAGCTGGATCTTGCACAGTATAGAGAACTTGCTGCGTTTGCACAGTTCGGTTCAGATCTTGATAATGAATCTAAGAGAAGACTTGAAAAAGGTAAGAGACTTATAGAAATATTAAAACAGCCTCAATATAAACCAGTACCTGTAGAAAATCAGATAATGATTCTATTTGCTGCAGTAACTAATCAATTAATGGACATTCCAGTGGAAAGTATAAAGAAGTTTGAAGGAAAATTCTTAGAATACATGAGTACACACCATAAAGAAATAGGTGATGAAATAGTTGAAAAGAAAGTACTTTCAGATGAGTTAAAACAAAAACTTAGCAATGCTATAGAAGAATTCAAAAAAATATTTTTAGCAGAGGAGTAATTTCTTTTGCGGGAGGTGAAGTATGGCAGGGGCAGGACTTGTTACAATTAAGAGAAGAATTAAATCAATATCTAGTACCCAAAAAATAACAAAAGCCATGGGACTTATTGCCACCTCTAAACTCAGAAAAGTCAGAACTAAACTGGAGGTAAATGAAAAATACTATAATGCTTTTACAAAAATTGTCAATGATATGATAAGTGGTGTGGAAGAAAAAAGTATTTACATACACGGTAATAAAAGTGAAAAAAAACTTTATATTGCATTTAACTCTGATTCAGGACTTTGTGGAGGATTCAATGCTAATGTAGTAAATCAAGCTGCCAGTATAGTATCAAAAGATATAGAAAATTCTTTATTGATATCAGTAGGGCAAAAGGGAAGGATATATTTTAATAGACTAAGATTAAAAACTATCTCAGAATATGTAGATATACCCGATGTTCCTACTTTGAAAGAGGCAGAAGCTATAGCCTATAAGGCACTTGATATGTACCGTAATTCTGAAATTGGAGAAGTATACATTGTATATGCAAGATTTTTTTCAACTGTAAAACAGGTAGTTACTGTAGAAAAAATACTTCCTTTAGAGAGTAAAGATGGCGAATCAACAAAACCTTTTGTTAAGTTTGAACCGTCTATTGATGAAATGATAAGTAATGCAGTAGTTATGCAGGTAAAACAACAAATATTAAATTATATGCTTCATTCTAAAGCTAGTGAACAAGGTTCAAGAATGTCAGCCATGGATGGAGCTACAAAGAATGCTAATGAGTTATTAGATAAATTAAATCTTAAATACAATAGAGAAAGACAAAGTGCTATAACTCAAGAAATATCGGAAATAGTTGGAGGAGCAGAAGCTCAGAAGTAAGGGAGGGACACTAATGCCAAATATAGGCAAAGTTGTTCAGGTTATAGGACCTGTAGTAGATATAAAGTTTAATACAGAACACCTTCCTAATATATATAATGCCATAGAAATAGAGATGGAAAACGGTAATAAACTTATTACCGAAGTAGAACAACATGTTGGAGACGACATAGTTAGAACCATATCTATGGAAGGAACAGATGGTTTAAAAAGAGGTGTAAATGCAGTAGACACAGGTGCACCAATATCTGTACCAGTTGGAGAAGAAGTTTTAGGAAGACTTTTTAATATGTTAGGACAGCCAATAGATGAAGCTGGAGCATGTGGCTCAAATAAGGTTTATCCTATCCACAGAGTAGCACCAACATTTGAAGAACAATCTCTTCAACCTGAAATGTTTGAAACAGGTATAAAAGTTATAGATCTTATAGCACCATACCAAAGAGGTGGAAAAATAGGTCTATTTGGTGGTGCCGGTGTTGGTAAAACAGTTCTTATACAAGAGCTTATAAACAATATAGCTAAAGAACATGGTGGATTATCAGTATTTACAGGTGTTGGAGAAAGAACAAGAGAAGGTAATGACCTTTATTATGAAATGAAGGAATCTGGTGTTATAGATAAGACTGCACTAGTGTTTGGACAGATGAACGAACCACCTGGAGCTAGAATGAGAGTTGCGCTAACAGGACTTACTATGGCTGAGTATTTTAGAGATCAAGGTCAGGATGTGCTTCTATTTATAGATAACATATTCAGATTTACTCAGGCAGGTTCTGAAGTTTCAGCGTTACTTGGTAGAATACCTAGTGCCGTTGGATATCAGCCAACACTTGCAACTGAAATGGGTGCTCTTCAAGAAAGAATAACATCCACAAAACAGGGATCTATTACATCTGTTCAGGCTGTATATGTACCTGCAGATGACTTAACAGACCCAGCACCAGCAACTACATTTGCGCATCTTGATGCTACAACAGTTCTTTCAAGATCTATATCAGAGCTTGGAATATATCCTGCAGTTGATCCACTTGAATCAAGTTCAAGAATACTTGATCCAAGAATTGTAGGAGAAGAACATTATGAAGTAGCTTCAAGTGTAAAACATATACTTGAAAGATATAGAGAATTACAAGATATAATAGCAATACTTGGTGTAGATGAACTTTCAGAAACAGATAGATTGGTAGTTGTAAGAGCTAGAAGAGTTCAAAGATTCTTATCACAACCATTCACTGTTGCAGAGCAGTTTACAGGCATGAAAGGTGCTTATGTTCCAGTAAAAGAGACTATAAGAGCTTTCAAGGAAATAATTTCTGGTAAATATGACAACCTGCCAGAACCAGCATTCCTTTTTGCAGGAACTATAGAAGAGGTTGTTAGTAAAGCTAAGGCTATGATGGAATAAAACTAATATGCTAATTATAAGTTAGGCAGCTAAGGCTGTCTAACTTTATAATCAGTTTGTGAAAAGGAGATTAATATGGCAAATGCTTTTAAGTTAACTATTATTACTCCTGAAAAAGAATTTTACACTGGAGAAGTAGTAGAATTAATAACAGATAGTACGGAGGGTCGTATTGGAATTCTATCAGACCATATGCCTTTAGTAACTCCGTTAACACCTACTATCACAGAGATTACCACAAGCGATGGAAAAAAACTTAAAGCATTTACATCAAGTGGTATACTTGAAGTAAAAGATAACGTAGTAGAATTTCTATGTGATGCTTGTGAATGGCCAGATGATGTAGACTTAATTAGAGCTGAATCTGCTAAGAAAAGAGCAGAGGAAAGATTAAAAGATCAAAATGATAATATTGATTATAAGAGAGCTCAATTAGCATTAGCTAGAGCTTTAAGCAGAATAAACTTGAGATAAACTTTATAAAAATAGCAGGAAACTTTAGTTTCCTGCTATTTTTTTATATCAATAAAATCCTGCACATTTTACTGGGTGTTTTTATATATTGATAGTATATTAATCAAGACAACCCCCGAAAATTAGCTACTAATGAGGGTTTTTATTTTTACTAAAAAATTCTCATGAATCCATGTAAATGGAAAAATTATGGAATATTTATATTGATATTTGTTCATAATATATAAAGAAGAAAAGGGGGTGACAAGCTCTTTTAGGTAAACTATTAGAGCAGTGATTATGAAGAAAAAAAATATTATTATTTTAAGTATTATTTTTGCATTAGGAATTATATTTTTATTTTGTGATTATTCATTAGCAAATAAAAATTCGGATTTATTTGATGATATTTTAAAAAACACTAATAGTAAAACAGTAGAATATGGGATAACAGCAGTGTTTACAACAGATGAAAATGGAGAAAAACTTTGTGAGGATATACTGAAAAAACTAGGTTTTTCTCATAAGAATGGTGAATCAGTATTAAAAAATGAAAAAATTTATTGTATAGAATTTGGAAAAAATAATGTAAATGGTTACATAGAAACCATGAAATATGAAAATCATAATGTTATAACAATAAATATGGTAGAAAAAGACGGCAAAAACGGATTGAAGGAGATGAAAAACAAATTGCAAAAGTGTACAGAAGATAAATCTGTAACTGTAAAATATTTCGACTACTTAAAATCAAAAATTTCAGATGATAATATTGATGGAACTAATAATAAAGTGTTAAAAACACTAAAAAGTAGAGGGGCATCTAACATTAATGCATCAAAGCTGGAAAATGGATATAGTGTCACAGCCTACACAGGTAAGTATGATGTAATTCAAAGTAATGGTAAGTTAATAGATTTTAATTATGCTGTTTGTAAATATAGTTCAGGTAATTATATAATCCTTGGCACACCTGAAATAATTGTATCTTATTAGCAATTGTAGAATGGAGGAAAAACATGGATAGAATATTAATAAGGGGAGGAAAGAAACTAAAAGGAGAGGTAAGTATAAGTACTGCAAAAAATGCTGTATTGCCTATTATAGCTGGCAGTGTATTAAGTGGTGACAAATGTATAATTGATGAAGCACCCATGTTAGAAGATGTGTTTGTTATAAGTGATGTCTTGAGGACAATTTCAGCAAATATAAATATTGATAAAGAAAATAACAGAATAATTATTGATAGCTCTAATATAAGGGATTCAGAGGCTTCTAGTGAACTAGTAAAAAAAATGAGAGCATCTTTTTTGCTTATGGGACCTATGATATCTAGATTTGGTAGATTTAGACTTTCGCTGCCAGGAGGATGTAATATAGGAACTAGACCTATAGATTTACACTTAAAAGGATTTAGTGCATTAGGTGCAGAAGTAAATGTGGGCCATGGATATGTAGAAGCACAGGCAAAAAAGCTTGTAGGTAGTAAAATATATCTTGATTTTCCGTCAGTAGGTGCAACAGAAAATATAATGATGGCTGCAGTTATGGCAGAAGGAGAAACTATTATAGAAAATGCAGCTGAAGAGCCTGAAATTCAAGATTTAGGAAAATTTTTAAATAGTATGGGTGCAAATATCATTGGAGCTGGAACAGACACTGTTCACATAATAGGAGTTAAAACTATGAAAGGGGCTACACATAAACCCATATATGATAGGATAGAAGCTGGGACATTTATGATTGCAGCAGCTATAACCAAAAGTAACATTAAAATAAATGGAGTTAATGAAGAGCATTTAAAGCCCATTATTGCAAAATTAACAGAAGCAGGAGTACTAATAAAAGTAGAAGGAAGTAGTATGTATGTAAATGCAGATAGGGATATTAAACCTATAGACATTAAGACTATGCCTTATCCAGGATTTCCAACAGATATGCAATCTCAAATGGCAGGTCTTTTGTGCACAATAAAAGGTACTAGTGTAATTACAGAAACAATATTTGAAAATAGATTTATGCATGCTACTGAAATGAAGAGAATGGGAGCAAATATAAAAATTGATGGAAGAAGTGCTGTCATAGAAGGAGTAGATAAGTTAACAGGCGCAGAAGTTAGAGCTACTGACTTGAGAGCAGGGGCAGCCCTGATACTTTGTGGATTAGTAGCAGAAGGAGAAACGGAAGTTACAGACATATACCATGTAGATAGAGGATATGTTTCCATAGAAAAAAAATTACAAGGATTAGGTGCAGACATACAAAGAATAACGGTATAATCCCCCACAATATTAATATATTAAGAAAACGAGAAGCTTAGAACAAAGTCTTCTCTTTTTTTATATTTAGTAATAATTTATGATAATTTCTAATAAAATTATATTGGATACTTAAGAATCCTAAACAAAGGTGAGGGGCGATACATATATGAGAAGAGTTATTATTTCAATACATTTAAAAAGAATTTTTCTCTTAATATTTATTGGAGTAGCTTTTATTATAATACTTTCTGTATTTATGGTAGGTGTAGGACAAAATAATGTGGGTGTAATTAAGTCTATACCTAAATTTTTTATGAAATCAAATAGTGTAATATTTAATGAAAAGAATCAAATAAACCCTAAAATAAAAGTTTATATTACTAAGGAAAATAAGGTAAAAGAGATGGGGTTAGAGGATTATGTAGTTGGAGTTGTAGCATCAGAAGTTCCAGCAGAGTTTTCTAAGGAAGCTTTAAAAGCACAAGCAGTAGCTGCCAGAACCTTTGCATTAGCACATATGGAGAGCTTTGGTGGTCATAAGTATAAAAGCAATACAGGTGCGGATGTATGTGATACAGTTCAATGTCAAGTGTTTATGAATAAAGAAGATAGATTCAAATCTTGGGAAGAAAATAAACGAGAAGAGTATTGGAATAAAATAACCAGTTCAGTACAAGAAACAAGTGGAGAATTTTTGACATATGATAATAAGCTTGTAATGGAACCTTATTATTTCGCTGTAAGTAGTGGTAAAACAGAAGATGCATCAGAGGTTTTTCAAGATAATGTCCCTTATTTAAAAAGCGTATCTAGTTTTGGTGAAGAAAGGGCGCCTAAATACAAAAGCAAGATTACCATATCATATAATAATTTTATAAAAAAAATAAACTCTAATTATAAAGACTGTGAATTATCATTAAATGACTTAAAAAATGGGATTCAAATAAAAGATAGAAGTAAAGGTGGAGCCGTAAAGGAAATAAAAATAGGGAAAGTAACTTTGTCAGGAGTGCAGTTTAGAAAGATTATTGGTTTAAACTCCGCTAATTTTAACATTGAGATTAATGATAATAATATAAACATAAATTGCAGTGGATATGGACATGGCGTAGGGATGAGTCAATGGGGTGCTAATTCCATGGCTAAATCGGGAAAAAGCTATAAAGAAATAGTAAAACATTATTACAGCGGAGTGGAAGTTAATAAAATTGGAAAGTATTAGGAATGAATAAAAACTTATTTTTTATAAAAATCAACAGTTATTTTTAAAAGGTTATTTCTTAATTAATGAAAAAGGGTTTTACCCTTTTATTTTTTTGTCAAAAAAACATGAAAATAATAGAAAATAAATTTCATAAAATATGTATTTTTTACTATGCTCTGGACAAACTACAAAAAGGAGGTGTTCGTATGGACAAAAAAAATTTAAACAAAGTAGTTAACTTTTTTAAGAAGGAGGGTTTTTATGTAATATTATTTGTTTGTTTATGTATTGTAGCTACAGTAGCAGTTTTAACTGCTAAAAGCAATAAGCATGCTAATAATATGCCAACGCAACAAAGTAATGTGGCACAGGATAAAATAGCCAAAGAAACAGGCAAAGGGAGTAATGAGTCATCCTTAAATTATGATAATGCCCTTCAAGTAAAAAAAGCTACAAAACCAGAAATAGTTGTACCAAAAAATCAAGCAAGTTCACAGAGTGTTTCAAATTCAGTAAATACTTCATTACAAAAACCAGTAGAAGGTAGTTTAGCAAGAGCTTATTCAGAAGATCCTGTGTACTGGGAGTCAACTTCAAGTTATAGACCTAATCTTGGTTTAGATATAAAGACTGAGTTAGGAAAGCCAGTAACTGCTGCTATGGATGGTAAGGTAGAAGAAGTTAACAGTTCCACTCAAGATGGAGTAAAAATAGTTATAAATCATCAAAATGGATTAAAAACAGTTTATTCAAATCTAGATGCAAAGGTAAAAGTAACTAAAGGTCAATCAGTAGCTAAAGGTGTAGTTATAGGAACAGTAGGAAAGACTACATTAAGATCAGCTTATGAAAAGTACGGTGACCATTTACATTTTCAAGTTTTAAAGGGAAAAGATTTTGTTGATCCAGCAAAATATATAAAATATTAATGTTCAGCCATTTTCCGAGAAGTTTATCGGAAAATGGCCCATCTGATGAATTTAAAAATTACAAACAGCATATTTATAAATATAGAAGGATTAGGGAGGTAGCATCCTTGAAAGATTACATTGAAGAAAGAGTTCTAGGAGTTGCAAATTATATTATAGGATCTAAGGCTACAATAAGAAAAACAGCTAAGGTTTTTGGTGTAAGTAAAAGTACTATACACAAAGACATGACAGAAAGGTTACCTAAAATAAATCCTCAAATTGCAAAAGAGGCCAAGACTATTTTGGACTATAATAAAGCAGAAAGACATATAAGAGGTGGCAAAGCAACAAAAATGAAGTATAAAGCTATTGAAGGTTAAAAACATTCCGATTATAATTAAATTAGTATATAATAAAAATAGACAAAATTCACATTTTTATTATAAAAAAATTGGTGAAGATTAGGAGTGAATAGCGGAATGTTTTTTAGTATAGGGACCGATATGGGAATTGATTTAGGTACAGCCACAGTGCTTGTTTATATTAAAGGTAGAGGAGTAATTTTAAAAGAGCCATCAGTTGTTGCTATAGATAAAAATAAAAATAAAGTATTAGCTGTAGGCGAAGAAGCTTGGCAAATGATAGGTAGGACGCCTGGAAATATTGTGGCAATTCGTCCTTTAAGGGATGGGGTTATATCTGATTATGATATAACAGAAAAAATGTTAAAATATTTTATAAGCAAAGCTTGTGGGAAAAAAAGGATGTCAGCTCCAAGAGTAGTTGTGTGTGTGCCTTGTGAGGCTACAGAAGTGGAAAAGAGGGCTGTAATTGATGCAGCAAAAAATGCTGGTGCAAAAAAAGTTTTTCTAATAGAAGAACCGTTGGCAGCAGCTATTGGAGCAGGGCTTGACATAACAAAAGCTAGTGGGAATATGGTTATAGATATTGGTGGAGGTACTACTGACGTTGCAGTTATTTCTCTAGGCGGAATAGTTGTAAGGGCTTCTATGAAGGTAGCAGGAGACAAGTTCGATGAAGCAATAATGAAATATATAAGAAAACAACATAAACTAATGATTGGTGAAAGAACAGCAGAAAATTTGAAGATAAATATAGGATCTGCTTTCAAAAGAGAAGAAAAGGTTACTATGGAAATAAGAGGAAGAGACTTGATAACAGGCCTTCCCAAAAATATAACTGTATCCTCAGATGAGATGAGGGAAGCCTTAACAGACACTATAAATGCTATAGCAGACATAACACATTCCGTATTAGAAAAAACACCACCTGAGTTAGCTGCGGATATAGCTGACAAAGGTATAATTATGACTGGTGGTGGTGCCATGCTTAATGGACTAAGTGATTTAATACAGGAAGTAACTAAGGTACCGGTTTATATAGCTGAAGAAGCAGTGTCTTGTGTAGCCATAGGAACAGGTAAGGTATTAGAGTATTTAGATAAAATGGAAGTTACATTTACTAGTGACGACATAACTTTAATAGATTAAAATAAAAAAAATATTGTATCCATTTAAAAAAAACTGCATGGCAGTTTTTTTTATAGTCTAATTTTAGTATTATCATATAAATAATAGGCGTGGATAAGGGAGTGACTTATAACCTTAGCTAAATTTAATATTAAATTTAATCGTATATTAGTACTATTAAATATTTCATCATTATCATTAGAGTCAACTATACCAATTATAGAGGTTTCGCCTACATTAGGTAAGGATTTACCTACGCCTTTACCAGGGTGTACAGGATAATCTCTAGCTTGAATTTCACCTATACTTGATTCGTCTCCAAGACATGCATCCACACCAATTATATTGTTGTATGGGTGTAAAATTTTTATCTCATTTAATTTTTTATCAATATTTAAAGCATGTATGGGTTCAGGAATAGTTCCATATACAGGTAATGGAAAACCTTTGGTTTTTAATAAGGTTCCTACTAATGGACCTAGGGAATCCCCTATACATCTGTCAGTTCCAATGCATACTATAACAGTGTTTTTATTGATATAATCCTTTAAAAAGTATGCAAGTTCATAATATGATATTGGGTTTTTATAGTCAGATCTTACTTTGTTCAAAAGATACACCTCCTTAATAATTTATATGAGGATAATTCTAAGAATATTAATGACTAAAGAATAAAAAAAGAAACTTTGGGCAATAATAATCAAGGATATATGTGCCTTTTTAAACTTTATAATCATAATGATTATTATAGTTTTTTAAAGATCAAATAGATGCATAAAAATACAAGGAGGAAGTCTTTATGAATAGAAAAATTTTATCTATAACTATAATTATGTGTACCATTATTTGTGTGTTCATAATGATTCATTCTAATAAAGAAGATATAAAAAAGAACTCAGTGAAGGAAAAAGTTGAAGTGTTAAATAAGTCGCAGAATACAAATAAAAAAACTGTTAATGAAAAAATAGAAGAAAAAAATAATAATGTAAATATAGGAAGTAGCAGTAAAGAAATCAAGAAAGACACAATTGTAGCAACAGATAGTTATAAAAAAGACAAAATGGATATGATAGGCATGAAAATGGATGATGATAAAAAAGAGTTTTCCTCAGAATTTAATGTTAAAGGCGAAGAAAAAGATGTGAAAAATTCACAAGAAACTGTAAATAAAACTAATAATAATGACAAAAATAATACACCAAAGTTAAGTGAAAAGAATGATGTACCAGTGTTTAAAGTTTCTAAGTATAAAATAAAAGATGATTTGACTTTGGGAGATAAACAAAAGCTTCTTTCTGTGGCAAGCAAGTTATCTGCCGTTGATTATGAGAAAATAAATGGATATTTGAAAAATGGTAGTGATAAAGATATAAAGAATACCATAGGCCTACTTAAGCAAAGACTTTCTGATAAAGATTATGAAAAAGTAGAAGAAGTAGCGGAAAAGTTTATAAATATGGAGTCTATAAACTGAAAAAATAAAAACAGATGACTATAAAATATAAAGAAAAGTAAAGATATATGAAGAATTAAAGAGAAGAATTGGATAAAACCATGGGTAATGCGTTTGAAAATAATATTATAACAATGTATACTAATCCATGTCGAAAGCGTTAATCGCAGAGACGTAAAACATACGTGCTGGCATAGCTCAGTTGGTAGAGCAACTGACTTGTAATCAGTAGGTCGAGGGTTCGACTCCTTCTGCCAGCACCATAATATGGAGGAATTCCCGAGTGGCCAAAGGGGGCAGACTGTAAATCTGTTATCAGTGATTTCGATGGTTCAAATCCATCTTCCTCCACCATAATAAAACACTTATACGAGTGTTTTATTTTTATAAAAAATTAAAACACTACATGACTTTAATAAACTGAGTTTTTGGTTTAAGATGGAGCTTTGATATCATCTGAAGCTAAAAAGTTGTTATCTAGAGTCAGTAGACAACGGATAAAATTTAAAATCCAATGTATTGACACTAAAACTTAGCTATGTTAATATGATGTAGAAATATAATTTAGTGTTAACAAAGATTAAATAAACATTAATTGAATAAAACTCTTATCAAGAGAGGTGGAGGGAAAGGGCCCGATGAAACCCGGCAACCAACGATAATCGTTAAGGTGCCAATTCCTGCAGTGCTAAACTGCGAGATAAGAGAGAGTTGTTAAGCTTATTTAACCTCTTCTTATTGAAGGGGTTTTTATTTTTATGAAAAAATGGAGGTATACATTATGAGAAGATTGTTTACATCTGAATCAGTTACTGAAGGTCATCCAGATAAGATGTGTGATCAAATTTCAGATGCCATTCTTGATGCTATATTAGAGCAAGATCCAAATGGAAGAGTTGCATGTGAGACGGCTACTACTACAGGTATGGTTTTAGTTATGGGAGAAATATCAACTAAATGTTATGTGGATATTCCTAAAGTAGTTAGAAAGACTATAGAAGAGATAGGATATACTAGAGCTAAATTTGGGTTTGACTATGCTACATGTTCTGTAATTACTTCTATAGGCGAGCAATCAGCAGATATAGCTATGGGAGTAGACGAAGCTTTAGAATCAAAAAAAGGTGAAATGGATAAAATTGAAGCCATAGGTGCAGGAGACCAAGGAATGATGTTTGGTTTCGCTACAAATGAAACTGCTGAATATATGCCTATGCCTATAAGTTTATCTCATAAACTTTCAAGAAGATTAGCTGAAGTTAGGAAGAATGAAACTTTACAATATTTAAGACCTGATGGAAAAACTCAAGTTACAGTAGAGTATGAAGATAATAAACCTGTTAGAGTAGATACCATAGTAATATCAACTCAACATAACCCAGAAGCAACTCATGCTCAAATAGAAAAAGATATGTTAGAACATGTAATAAAGCCAATTATTCCAGCTGAACTTTTAGATGGAAATACTAAGTATTTTATAAATCCAACAGGAAGATTTGTTGTTGGAGGACCTCAAGGAGATGCAGGATTAACTGGAAGAAAAATTATAGTTGATACTTATGGTGGATATGGAAGACACGGTGGTGGTGCTTTCTCAGGAAAGGATCCAACTAAGGTTGATAGATCTGCTGCTTATGCAGCAAGATGGGTTGCTAAAAACCTTGTTGCTGCTGGAGTTGCTGATAAGCTTGAAATACAACTTGCTTATGCTATAGGTGTAGCAAAACCCGTATCTATAACAGTTGATACATTTGCAACAGGAAAAATATCAGATGATAAAATTGTTGAAATAGTTAATAAAGTTTTTGATTTAAGACCAGCAGCTATTATAAGGGACTTAGATTTAAGAAGACCAATATACAGACAGGTTGCTGCTTATGGACATTTTGGAAGAACTGATGTAAATGTTCCATGGGAAAAAATGGATAAAGTTGAAGAAATAAAGAAATATCTATAAACAGAGTTCTTGGGTTCAGATGGGGTTTTGACAGCAACTGAAACTTAGAAATCGTTATCCAGGGGCGTAACGATTCTCGCCTCCATCTTTTGGAAGTTGGAGGGTTAGAGTCGGTAGCCATCGGATAAATAGAGAAAAAAGGCTCTTATGCTTAATGTGTAAGAGCCTTTTTTTACTTTTTTATTGTGCTATAATTATAAATAAAAAAGAAAATAGGGGCGGTTTTATGCAAGAAATACAAGGTGCAGTTGAAAGTATAGTTTTCCAAAATGAGGAAAATGGGTATGTGGTAGGAAAAATTAAAGAAAAAAAACAAATAATAACTATAGTAGGGTGCATACCTTATATTATAGAAGGCCAAAATCTAAAGCTCACAGGAGAATGGGTACTCCACCCGCAGTTTGGACAGCAGTTTAAGGTTTCTAGCTGTGAAGAGATAGTTCCTAGCTCTATAGTGGGTATAGAGAGGTATTTGGCTTCAGGTATAATATCAGGGATAGGACCTGTGACAGCTAAAAAGATAGTAGAAAAATTTGGAGAACATACTTTAGATATATTGGATAAACATATTGAGAGACTTAAAGAAATAGAAGGCATAGGTGCAAAAAAAATAGCCTTGATATATGAATCTTATTCTAGACAAAATGAAGTAAGAAATATAATGATTTTTCTTCAAACATATGGTATCACCCCTAATCAGTGTGTGAAGATATATAAAAAATTTGGATCAAATTCTATAAAAATTGTAAAGGAAAATCCATATATCTTAACTGACGAAATAGCTGGTATAGGGTTTAAAACTGCGGATAAAATTGCACGAAGCTTGGGAATAGAAGGAAATTCTGTTTTTAGAATACAGAGTGGTATAAGATATTTAATAAATCAATTTTGTGGATTTGGAAACACATATATGCCTTTAGATGCATTAATTAAAGAGGGAATTGATATGTTAGGTGTATCTAAAGAAATGGTGGAAGAAAGTATATATGATAGTTCTGTAAATGGTAAATTAAAATTAGAAGAAATTCAGGGAAAATTTTGTGTATTTACTCTCTCATATTATTATTGTGAACTTGGAGTTACAAAGAAAGTAATTACATTAGCTTTAAACAAATATGATTCTATGAAAATAAATATAGATGAAGAAATAAAAGAGTTTGAAAAAATTAATCATATAGGATTTGCCACCTCACAAAAAGAAGCTATAAGAGGTGCTGTGGAAAACGGTGTTGAAATAATAACAGGAGGTCCTGGTACAGGTAAAACTACTATTATAAATTGTATAACGGAAATATTTGAAAATGCTAATCTTAAAGTATTCATGGCAGCTCCAACTGGAAGGGCAGCTAAGAGAATGACAGAAGCTACAGGAAGAGAATCAAAAACTATTCATAGACTTCTTGAAATGGGAGTTAGTGAGGCAGATGAAAACACACTTTTTTCTAGAGGAGAGGAATCGCCACTAGAATGTGATGTTATTATAGTTGATGAAGCCTCTATGATAGACATTATTCTTATGAATAATCTTTTGAAAGCAGTATCATTGGGAACTAGGGTTATAATTGTAGGAGATGTAGATCAACTTCCATCAGTAGGACCAGGGAATGTGCTTAGAGACTTAATTGAAAGCAAATGTATTAAAGTGGTAAGGCTTAAAGAGATTTTTAGACAATCTGAAGAAAGCATGATAGTTGTTAATGCACATAAAATTAATAATGGAGAAATGCCTTTAATTAATCAAAAAGATAAGGATTTTTATTTTATAAAATGTGAAGAGTCAAATAAAATAATGAATACACTTGTAGAACTTATAGATAAAAGGTTACCTAAGTTCAATAAAAATTGGAATAAAATGAATCATATACAGATACTTTCACCTATGAGAAAAGGTGTCCTCGGAGTTTCTAATTTAAATAAAAACCTTCAGGATATTTTAAACCCTATAGATAAAAATAAAAAGGAAAAAGAGTTTAAAGATATGATATTTAGAGTTGGAGATAAAATAATGCAAACTAAAAATAATTATTCTTTAAAGTGGGTTAGAATTGCAGGTAATGGTGAAGATGAAGGTGTAGGTATTTTTAATGGAGATGTGGGATTTATAGATGAAGTAGATACGGAAAAAGATACTATAACAGTAATATTCGACAATGAAAAAAAGGTAATATATGAAAATATGTATTTAGATGAAATTGATTTAGCTTATGCCATAACTATTCATAAAAGTCAGGGCAGTGAGTTTCCTGTAGTTATTATACCCATGTTTATGGGTGCGCCTCTATTAATGAATAGAAATCTACTTTACACAGCTATTACTAGAGCGAAACAATTAGTTGTTTTAGTAGGGGAATTAAAAGCTATAAAGTTTATGATAGATAATAATAGAGGATTTGAAAGATATTCATTATTAAAACATAGGATTATGGATATAATGGAGAGTGAAGTAGATGTTATTGTTTCAGAAGATGAAATTAAGTAAAGAAAAAGAAAAATTAAGTGAATCTATATTAAACTGGAGTAAGGGCCATGAAAAATTTCTTAATATAATATCGTTGCCTTATAATTCAGGAGAAATATTTATAAAGATTATATTGAATTATGTATCTAAACATAAAAAGGTAATTTATATTACAAATGAAAATCCAGACAATGTAGATATAATAGAAAAAATGAAGAAACATACGGAATTTAGAGATTACACTTATGTTAGGAAAAACAAAATAGAATCACAGGCTTTGCTAAAAATATGCAGTTTTAATAATGCATTTAAATTAAATGAAAAGTATGACTTAATAATTTATGATGATATAAATAGTTTTCCTACCCAGGGTGTATGTGAAATATTAGATATAATAACAAGAGTATCTCACAATTATACTAAAAGTATAGTTTATTCTATAGAAAGTATAGAAAAAAATAATAAAGAGTTTTTACTGCCTGTGAGGGACAATAGAAATCCTATAATAGAACCTAGAACAATACTGACAAGAATAAATATAAATAAAGATATACCTTTTATGGTATATGACTATTTAAAATGGTCTATAAATTGTGGTAGGAAGGTTATAATATGTGTACCTGATAATGAGAAAATTAATAGAGTACACCTTTATATAAAAAATTATTGTATAGAGTTTACTAAAAATATAATGAGTTTGTGTAAAGAAGATGAATACAATATAAATAAAAAAATAATTAGTAATTTTGAAAAAGTAAAAAAAGCTATATTAATTACAGATAATTTTTATGAAGTTTTTTCAAGTATAAAAAATACAGATATTATGGTTTATTTTGCAGATCATACAGAGTTTGATTATAAAAAATTAATTTATTTTTGTGCTAGTGCAGGAAGGAGTGAAAGAGACTTAAAGGGAGAAGTTATATTTTTGGCTAACGAAGAGACAGAAGACATGGAGGTAGCAAAAAATATAACTAGGAGTTTTAATAAAGAAGCATGGGAAATGGGATTATTAAGAATTTAAACTTTTTAAAAGAGTGTTTATTGCAGATAATATATTCAAATGATGACAAATGCGTATTATGCGGAGAAGAAACTTATAATGATAAGTGTATATGTACTAAGTGTGAAAAGAATATAAAATTCTGTAAACATGGGTTTTATATACAAAGAGAAGAAACTAAAATACAGTGCTATAGTGTGTCATATTACTCAGGTAGTATTGTAGAACTTATACTACAATTAAAATATAAGAGTAATTTTATAGCAGGTGAGGTAATTGCACAGTATATGATAAATTTAATAAAAAGCAAAAGAATTAAAGTGGATTATATAACGTATGTCCCAATGACGAAACAGTGTTTAAAAAATAGAGGTTATAATCAAAGTGCTTACTTATCAAAAATAATATCAAATTCTATTGAAGTACCATTAATTAAGTGCTTGAAAAAGGTAAAAAATACTAAGGATCAAATTGGGCTTAATAACCAGGAACGATGGGAAAATATAAATGGAAGTTTTGAATTTATAAAAAAATATAAAAATATAAATAAAAATATATTAATAGTTGATGATGTTATAACCACTGGTGCTACTGCGTTTTCATGTGCTTCAGAGTTGAAAAAAAATGGAGCAAAACAAATTAATATATTGACTGCAGCAAAAAGTAGAGTATAATCTTATTATATGTAAGTCAGGTTTGTGGTTGAAAGTCGATGCTAGTCGCAGGCAAAGCGATCCACGTAAGTTAAATAAAATGTTTGATGAGCATGGTGCGGTTTAGATGTAAGTCCTGCCGTCTATGAAATAAAGGCGAGAGAGTTAGTAGTGAGAGGTTAATTCCCGGTAGCGAGCGCTCCAGCAGGCGAGTGTGGGGTCAAAGACCAGGTCAACTGACTTGATATAAAAGTTCTTAATCATTATGATTAAGAACTTTTTAATTTTTTTTGGATTTTTGAACATAATATTAATTGAGTGAAGAAATAAGATTAAATAAATAGTCTTAAACAACAATAATGAGAATTTGTATAATATTTAGTTAATTTTATTTAATAGTCTTGTAATTTGCCATAAACAGTATTAAAATAGAGTTAACAAAAATGAAAAAAACTACTTAATAAAATTATCATATTTATGATATGTGATAAGGAAGGGGCTGAAAACATGAGAATAACAGTAAGTGGGAAAAATATTGAGGTAACGGATGCATTGAGAAATACAGTGGAGAAGAAGTTATCAAAACTTGAAAAATATTTCAACCCTGATGTAGAGGCTTATGCTACATTAAGTGTACAAAAAAATAGACAGATAATAGAAGTTACTATACCTTTTAGTGGTGTCATATTAAGAGGCGAAGAAGAGAATGATGATATGTATGCATCTATTGATTTAGTTGTAAATAAATTAGAAGGCCAAATAAGAAAACAGAAGACAAAGCTTCAAAGAAGGAATCACTCAGGTTCATTAAAATTTCAATCAATACCTGATGTGGAAGAAAAAAATAAAGATCACGCTAAAATAGTTAAAACAAAAAGATTTGCAATGAAGCCTATGACAGCAGAGGAAGCAGTACTTCAAATGGAACGTATAGGACATAATTTCTTTGTATATAAAAGTGATGAAGAAGACGAAGTAAATGTAGTTTATAAAAGAAAAGACGGGAACTATGGTTTAATAGAACCTGAATTTTAGAATTAAAGAGGGAGCGAAATGCTTCCTCTTTTTAAAAGTTAATCTAAATTTAAAAAATATGATAAGTTTTTAAAATTATCTATAACTAAGTCTGTGTCATAAGGAGATTTTATATAATCTTCAAAATTAGTGTTATGTGTAAGCAGTAAAATTACCTTACAACCAATTCGTTCATACTGCATATAATCATCTCTTAGGATGTCTGTTATTACTATAGCGTTTTTCGATACTATATTTAAATTTTTAAATAAATAATGAGTGCTATAACCTGGTGGCGTATCAGGTATTATAAGCCTATTTTTATAAAATGCTTTTAAGTATTTTATACTACAATCCTTATTACAGAGGGTACAATGATAAAATCTATTGCTGCATAAATTAGAAGATAGGACTATAGGAATATTCGATTTGTTTATAACATTCAAGTCCTCAGTACTTATATTGCTTGTACATACAAATATCATATCCGGATTATTCTTATCTATTTTTATATTAGATATGTAAAAGTCATTGTAGTCTTTGGAATCGCTTATAGGATATACAGAAAAATTAGTATATAAACTTAAGCAGTATTTTATTAAAAGATAGGTTGGTGTCATTATACTATTAAAGTTACAGTGTACATTTTTTTCTTTTAAAACCATAAACAATTTAGATCTACTTATATCACAGTTATGAGTAAAAAAATAACATCTGCTATGGGAAACCTTATTGATAAAAGCCAGGCAATCAGAATGAAAGGAATTACCGCCTATTAATGTTCTGTCTACATAAAAAATAAATTGTGGTGAATCAGGAAGCATAAAACCACTCCTAAAATGAATTTGAATTTTATATTTATAAATTCATTATTATTATAGTATTAATATAGTATTATACTATATTTTATGCTTCATTCATAGCTGATTAGTTATCAGATAAAGTGGGAATAATTAAAGTTATAAGAAGTATAAACTTTCAATAAAAAATGTAACAAAATTTTAAACTATTTTAAACTTTTACTATTAAAGTTGAATAGCCATCAATTAGGTGATATAATCTAAAAGGTATGATTTTATAAAAATTTAATATGGTGAGGATGAAAATAATGAACATTTTTCAAAAGATATTTGGTACGTATAGTGACCGAGAAGTTAAAAGAATAATACCTATTATTAATAAAATAGATGCTCTAGATATGGAAACACAAAAATTAAGCGACGATGAATTAAAAGCTAAAACAAGTGAGTTTAAGGAAAGAATAGAAAAGGGAGAAAGTTTAAATTCTATATTGCCAGAAGCTTTTGCTGTAGTTAGAGAAGCTGCCTTTAGAGCTATAGGATTAAAGCACTTTAGAGAACAGCTTATAGGTGGAATAGTTCTTCACCAAGGAAGAATAGCAGAAATGAAAACTGGTGAAGGTAAAACGCTTGTAGCTACTTTACCTGCATACTTAAATGCACTTACAGGAAAAGGGGTACATATAATTACAGTAAATGACTATCTTGCTAAAAGAGATAGAGACACTATGGCACCAGTATATGAGTTTTTAGGACTTAAAGCAGGAGTAGTGTTTCATGAGTTAGACCAAACGCAAAGACAGGAAGCGTATCGCTCAGATATAACCTATGGAACTAACAGTGAGTTTGGATTTGATTATTTAAGAGATAACATGGTTATATACAAAGAGGAAAGAGTACAAAGGGGATTAAACTTTGCCATAGTTGACGAAGTTGACTCTATATTAATAGATGAAGCTAGAACTCCTCTTATAATTTCAGGTGAAGGAGAAAAATCCACTGATTTTTATAAAATAGCAGACTATTTTGCTAAATCTTTAAATAAGGAAAATCACTTCACAATTGATGAAAAAGCAAATGCAGTAATGCTTACAGATGAAGGTATTGAGAAAGCAGAGGATTTCTTCAAATTAGAAAACTATGCTGATTCAGGAAATATGGAAATACAACATCATGTAGTTCAGGCATTAAAAGCTAACTACATAATGAAAAGAGATAAAGATTACATGGTCAGAGATGGCGAAGTAATGATAGTAGATGAATTTACAGGAAGAATGATGGAAGGTAGAAGATACAGCGATGGTCTACACCAAGCCATAGAAGCAAAGGAAGGAGTTAAAGTAGAAAGGGAATCAAAGACTCTTGCAACTATAACATACCAGAATTATTTTAGAATTTTTAATAAGCTTGCAGGTATGACTGGTACTGCTTTAACAGAAGAAAATGAATTTAGAGAGATATATGGATTAGACGTAATAGTAGTTCCTACTCATGAACCAATAGCTAGACAGGATTTATCCGATTTAGTTTACAAAAGTGCTAAAGGAAAATTTAAAGCTATAGTAGAAGATATAGTTGAAACATATAAAAAAGGTCAGCCAGTGCTTGTAGGTACAGTAAGCATAGAAAAATCAGAACTTCTTTCTGATATGTTAAAGAAAAAGGGAGTACCTCATCAAGTGCTTAATGCTAAATACCATGAAAAAGAAGCAGAGATAATAATTCATGCTGGTGAACGTGGAATGGTTACTATAGCTACTAACATGGCAGGACGTGGTACTGATATTAAACTTGGAGAAGGCGTTGTAGAAGCAGGTGGTTTAAAGATCATAGGTACTGAAAGACATGAATCAAGAAGAATAGACAATCAGCTTAGAGGACGTTCTGGTCGTCAAGGTGACCCAGGAGCATCAAGATTCTATGTTTCATTAGAAGATGACCTTATGAGAATATTTGGTTCTGATAAGCTTCAAACTATAGTTGAAAAATTAGGACTTGGTGAAGATGAGGCTATAGAAAGTAAGATGGTTTCAGGAGCTATAGAGAATGCACAGAAGAAAGTTGAAGGAAATAACTTTGACATAAGAAAAACCGTACTTCAATATGATGATGTAATAAATAAACAAAGAGAAATTATCTATAGACAAAGATCAGAGGTACTTGAAGGGGAAGACTTAAGAGAACAAATACAAACAATGATTAAGGATTTAGTGTCAACAGTGGTAGATTCTCATATGTCGTCAGGTATGGAAGAAGACTTTGAAGAGAATTTAGCAAAACTTGTTGATTATATGGAAGAATTGTATGTACCAAAAGATTTTGTTACAGTAGAACAATTAAGTAAATTAGTCAATGAAGAAATAAAAGAAAAATTTATAGAAATAGCCCACAAAATATATGCACGTAAAGAAGAAGAATTTACTGCAGAACAAATGAGAGAAATAGAGAGTGTTATTCTTTTAAGAGTTGTGGATACAAAGTGGATGGATCATATAGACGATATGGATCATTTAAAAAGAGGAATAGGACTTAGAGCATATAGACAACAAGATCCAGCTCAAGCTTATCAGTTTGAGGGAAGTGAAATGTTTGAAGAAATGATATACAACATTAAAGTAGATACTATTAAGTACTTACTACATGTTGAAATACAAAAAGCTCCTGAAAGAGAGAGAATTGTTAAAAACACTTATACTAATCAAGAAGATGATGATTCTATAAAGAAACAACCAATTAAAAAAGAAAAAACAGTTGGTAGAAATGATTCATGCCCATGCGGCAGTGGAAAAAAATATAAAAACTGTTGTGGAAGATTCGAATAATATTTATAGTGTATACAAGAAAAAATGTCGTTTTACATTATGTGAAACGGCATTTCTTTAACTAAAAAGGGGAGCGTGAGTATATGACACTTCAATTAGAAGAAGTATTAAACCAATTAAGCAGCTTAAAGGAAGTTATTACAGAAATCAGGGATTCACTTTGACGTAGAAGGTATTAAAAATAGAATAGAAGAATTGCAGATAAAAATGCAGGAATCAAACTTTTGGAATGATATAAATAAGGCACAAGAAGTAACAGGAGAAGAAAAATTTCTTAAAGAGAGACTAGATAAATACAAGGAAATTGAAGGTAGAATTGAAGATACTGAGTTCTTAGCGGAAATTGCCATAGATGAAAATGATTTTTTCTCATCTAAAGATATAATAAGAGAAGTAGAAGAAATTAGAAATGAAACTGAAAGATTTAGAATAGAAATACTGCTTTCTGGCGAGTATGATAAAAATAATGCCATAATAAATCTTCATGTAGGTGTTGGAGGTACTGATGCTCAAGATTGGACAGAAATGCTTCTTAGGATGTATACAAGATGGGCAGAAAAAAAAGGGCTTAAAGTAGAAACTATGGATATCTTAACTGCAGAGGATGCAGGAATTAAAAGTGCTACTTTAAGAATAATAGGAGAATTCGCTTATGGATACCTAAAAGCAGAAAAAGGAATTCATAGATTAGTTAGAATATCACCTTTTAATTCTAATGGAAAAAGGCAAACGTCCTTTGCTTCTATTGAAGTATTACCTGAATTAACTAATAATCAAGATATAAATATAAAACCAGAAGATATAAAAGTTGATACTTTTAGAGCTAGTGGCGCTGGTGGACAGCATGTAAATAAAACAGAGTCTGCTATTAGAATAACTCATATTGCAACAGGGATTGTGGTACAATGTCAAAATCAAAGAAGCCAGCATTATAATAAGGAAGAGGCTATGAAAGTTTTAAAATCAAAGCTTGCAGAGCTTAAAGAAAGAGCACATAAAGAAAAAATAGAGGATTTAACTGGCGAACTTAAAGATATGGGTTGGGGAAGCCAAATAAGATCTTATGTGTTTCAGCCTTATACTATGGTAAAAGATCACAGAACAGGCGTAGAGTGCGGCAATATAAATTCAGTAATGGACGGAGAAATAGATGAGTTTATAAATGAATATTTAAAACAAAATAATTGATAGCATAAGTAAGAGATTCATACCAGATCAAAAAAATGGGTCGCTGCTTAAAACTAACTAACCACTGTAAGGAACCATTTTGGTGGTCTTCCAGTGGTTAGTTTTAAAATGTTAAGCATAATGAATTTTAAATTCACCTTACCTTTGACATCACAATATACTTATAGGATATAACAATTCCAATAAGTGAAATAAAGAATAACTGCTTATAATAAATAAGAAATATATTATTGTTAAAGCCGCATTTTATAATTTCATTAGATGCTACTTTAAAGCATCTATCTATAGAAGTAGTATCTATAAAGCTTGATTTATCAGTAGGGGTGTGTATTCTAGAGGAATCAGCATCACTTAATGTTACAGCATCTATATTATCTTTTCTAAAAGCTTCATGATCACTAGCATCTTCAAATAAATAGTTAAAATCAATTTTGTTTTTTAAACAAATAGAGGAAACCTCTTTTATAAGGTTGGTATCTTTAGTATCTTTTTTTCCTCCCATTATATAAAGAGGTACAGAATTATTACTGCCTATCATATCAAAGTTAAATAATTTACTTCCTTGAAGTTCTTTTTTATATTTATTCAAAAAGGCCTTTGACCCAAGGCAGCCAAATTCCTCCGCATTAAAACCTACAAATATTATATTCCTTTGGGGCGTTCCTAAAGATTTTACATATTTGCTCATTTCCATTATAAATGATGTACCAGAAGCATTATCTAAAGCTCCACTATAAACGGTTCCAGCAAGATCTGTTCCTACATGGTCAAAGTGGGCAGATATAATAATAGGCGGTATCTTAGCATTTTTACCTTCAATGTATGCGGCAATATTATTTAAACTAGTATTTTTGGTTTCAAAGGGAATGAAACAATTTATATTAAAATTATCTTTTATATAGTGATTTAATTCATTAAAGGCATCTTTAGTTATCATTACGTACATGCTATGGGGAGAAGTGCTTATAAATGAACTTCTGAATTGTAAATTATTATCGTTAGGTACATAGAATAAAAAATATTTATCTTCTTTTTTTATTTGAATACAGTCGTCTCTTAATCCTATGGAATCCTCCCTAGCAAATTTTATATTGTTTTCCTTGAAATTTAACAAGTCTTCCTTAAAGTCTATTCCATATTTATAATCCTTAACTATAAATCCATTAGCATCTGTAACCCTTAAATAAGGGTTGCCTTCTATTCTGTGAGGATATACTGTATTAAAAGAATGAAAATAACTACCATCATATGGTTTTAAACCATTATCTTTAAAGGAATTCTTTATATAAATAGTGGTTTGTTCGTTTTCCAAAGTGCCAGCAAGTCGACCTTTAAAGTTGTCAGAACATAAGTATTCTATATTATTTTTTACTGAACTATGATTAAAGGGATGAATGAAAAAATAAGATTGAAAGCTTAAGTTTAGTGTAAGACAAAATAGAATAGCAAAAAAGTAAATTAAGTTTTTTTTCATGAAAGTAACTCCTATCTAATATATATATCTTTAAATATATATTAATTTGCAAAATGTTATATAACTGTTGTAATATATTCTTAGTTACTTTTACTGGAAAGAAGGAAATGAAAAACTTATTATTGAATTATAATTTATTAGGATAATAAATTTGTTTTTTCCTATTTTTAGTGTTAAATTGTTTAGTGGCAGTTAGCTATAAGATAAATAGATTACAAATTAAGATAATAAAATTGGAGGCCAAATATGAAAAGTATAGTAGATAGATTAGTGGAAGAATTGAATTTAAATAAGAAGAATGTTGAAAGTGTAATAGAACTTTTAGATGGAGGAAATACAGTACCATTTATAGCCAGGTATAGAAAAGAAATTACTGGAGATATGAGTGATGTGACTCTTAGAAGCTTATTCGAACGACTTACATATTTACGAAATTTGGAGAGTAGAAAAGAAGATGTTATAAGACTTATAGATGAGCAGGGAAAGCTTACAGATGAATTAAAGGAATCTGTTATGAAGTGTGACACCTTGACAGAAATAGAAGATATATATAGACCATATAAGCCTAAAAAGAGAACAAGAGCTATCATAGCAGGAGAAAAAGGTTTAAAACCATTGGCTGAGATTATATGGAATGGAGAGTTTAATGAAGATATAAAAGAATATGCATCTAAGTTTATAAGTGAAGAAAAAGATGTAAAATCAGCAGAAGAAGCAATTCAAGGGGCTATGGATGTAATAAGTGAAATTATTTCTGATACTGCCCAGTATAGAAAATGGATTAGAAATTTAGTACAAAATGAAGGATTGTTAGAAACTAGTGGAGAAAGCAAGGAAAGCACTCCTTATGAAATGTATTATAATTATAGAGAGGCTGTAAAAAGTATACCACCTCATAGAATACTTGCCATAAATAGAGGTGAAAAAGAGAAGATTCTTTCAGTTAAGATAACTGTAGATATGCAAAAAATAATTAATTATCTTCAGCTAAAATGTACAAAGGGAAATAAAACTACAGATGTTTATATAGAAGAAAGTATTAAAGATTCATTAAAAAGGCTTATATATCCATCCATAGAAAGGGAAATGAGATCTGAGCTTACAGATATAGGTGAAGAAGGAGCTATAAAAATATTTAAAGCTAATTTGAAAGCACTGCTAATGCAAGCACCTATAAAAGGGAAGGCTGTTTTAGGATACGATCCTGGATTTAGGACAGGATGTAAAATAGCTGTATTGGATGATACCGGAAAGCTATTAGACATAACCACAGTTTATGCAACAGTGCCACAAAATGATGTAGAGGGTTCTATAAAAGTATTGAAGGAATTAGTGTATAAACATAATGTAGGGGTTATATCTCTAGGAAATGGTACTGCAAGCAGAGAATCAGAACAAGTTATTGTAAGACTAATAAAAGAAGTAAAGGAAGAAAAAAACCAAGAGCTTTATTATGTTATTGTATCAGAGGCTGGAGCTTCAGTATATTCAGCGTCAGAACTTGCAGCTAAAGAATATCCAGATATAAATGTATCAATAAGAGGAGCTATATCTATAGGAAGAAGACTTCAAGATCCTTTAGCAGAGCTTGTAAAAATAGATCCTAAGTCTATAGGGGTTGGCCAATATCAGCATGATGTAGGGGCTAAAAAATTAGATGAATCTTTAAAAGGTATTGTTGAAGATTGCGTTAATAATGTAGGGGTAGATTTAAATATAGCTACACCAGCACTTTTATCCTATATTTCAGGAATAAATGCCACTATATCAGAAAATATCGTAACTTATAGAGAAGAAAATGGCAAGTTTAAAAATAGAAAAGAACTTTTAAAAGTTAAAAGATTGGGAGCTAAAGCTTTTGAGCAATGTGCAGGATTTTTAAGAGTTATGGAAAGCAAAGAATTACTAGATAATACTGCAGTCCATCCTGAATCTTATGAGGCTGCTAAAGGTGTATTAAGCACATTAGGATATACAATGGCAGAATTAAAGGATGGTAAGCTTGTGGACATTGACCAAAGAGTTAATAACATAGGTATAGAGAATTTAGCCGAGAAGCTTCAGGTTGGAGTTCCTACACTTAAGGATATAATAAAGGAAATGAAAAAGCCGGGAAGAGACCCAAGAGAGGAAATGCCAAAACCTATATTAAAAACTGGAATTATAGAAATGTCACAATTAAAACCAGGAATGCCGCTTACGGGTACTGTAAGGAACGTAGCAGACTTTGGAGCTTTTGTTGATATTGGAGTTCATCAAGATGGGCTTGTGCATATAAGCCAGCTTTCAGATAAGTTTATAAAACATCCATTAGATGTGGTTCAGGTAGGTGATATTGTTGAGGTTACCGTGCTTGAGGTAGACCAAAAAAGAAAAAGAATAGCATTGACTATGAAAAAAATAAACAGTTAGTTTATTGTTAATATATCTTGAATTTTAAAAAAACTTGTACTATAATTAAAAATATAAAAGTTAATAAAATAATCTTCAGGGCGGGGCGAAATTCCCCACCGGCGGTATAGCCCGCGAACCTTAATAGGTATGATTCGGTGTAATTCCGAGGCCGACAGTAAAGTCTGGATGGAAGAAGATAAAGTATAATGTTTGTTTGCCCTGACATGTTTTGTCAGGGTTTTTATTATACTAATATCCTTCCAAATAATATTTTGTATAGATACGAGAAAATTATAAAAATCTTATGTAATTTTTAATGATTAAATTTTTAATTGGAGGGATAAATATGAAAAATGGAAAGTTAAACAGATTGGTAAAGATATCTTTACTTGGTGTAATTGCATTCATACTTATGTTTATAGAGATAGCAACGCCACTTTTTCCACCGTTTTTAAAGATTGATATAAGTGATTTACCAGCTTTAGTAGGAACACTTGCACTTGGACCTATGGCAGG
>CAZKOJ010000023.1:0-34245 GCA_964554365.1 uncultured Clostridium sp.
AACCCTTAAACCATTGAAAATAAAGGGTTTTCTTAAAATTTTACCAGTCGTTTTTGATTTTTTAAAATCGAACTAAAAAATCACCTTCAAGGCTTATGTTTCAAAGCTTTGGAGGTGCTTTATTTCGGGTTGCGGTTGGTAAAATATATGTTTAAGATTTTTTACTAGGTAATTCTATTTCTAATATTTCACAAATTTCTTTAACTTTTGTTGATTTTTTATCTTTCATCTCACCATTTTTGTTTATCTTAACTTTCCATTCATGTATACCATCTAAATATTTTTTTACATATTCAGCTACCTGTTTTTGTTCTTCTCTCTTTAATGATTTTTTTTTATTATTGTAAATTTTCATCACAGCATCATTTTTTTCATTTTCATCTTCAATTTCTTCTGTTTTATAGAGTTCAATTGCAAGTTCATTCATGTTTTTTGTGGCTTCTTTAAATTTTTGTTCTTCTTGTAGTATTTTTTTTAATTTTTCTTCTTTTTTAAACTTTTTTTCTTGTTCCTTATCAATATTAAAATAACCATATCCTACTGATGTTTTTGCCCCTACTCCTTTTTCCTCAAGAGCTTGTTTTAAATACTCACATACAATTTCACTTAATGACTTGTTTAAAAATTCTTTTTGAGTTTCATCCCATAAATCATTAACTGGTTTATCAAAATATTTTTTAATTCCATCAATTTCTATAAAATTGTTTTTTACTCCATATATAAACCTGAATATAGTATCTTCTACTGTCATAAAATTAACTGGTATTGTATCATCATAATCTACTGGCGGAATAGTATTACTTTTATCTCCATAGTAAGAGGAATAATGTGGATTCATAACATCCAATTTAAGTTTAGGTATATTGACTGGATATGCATCAAAGAAAACTATACTTCCAACACTTGTTTTAATTTTCCCATTTTCATCGCAACCAAATATCCTGCAAAATGTAATATTCTTTAAGGCATTTTTTTCACTTCCATCAAAAACTTCATTTATAATATGATTTCTTAAAATTCCTTTTACAGCTTGTCCTGGTATATATGGAAATCCATATATATAATGAAGACACATAGAAGTTTCATATATTGACTCACTACCTAATCCTACAACTAGTCGTCCATCAGTTTCATATTGAAAATCTTTAATATTCAAATTGAGTTTTTTGATATTTAACAAATATTTTTCTGATATATTTTTTATATTTAAATTACTAAAATTATTATCAATACTTTTTTCACTTATTTTAATTTTACATGTTTTATTTTTTTCATATACAATATTAGGTAATTTATGAAAGCTTAAATAAAAATTATCTATACTTCTAATATTTAAATTTTTAGTATCAAAAGGCAGCATAGCATTCTTAGTTAAAGATTTATCTTTATTGTTTTTTTCAAAATCAGATTTACTATTGCTTATTTTCATTGTTATTGTCCTCTTCATCTGATATTTTCCCATCTGCAAATCTTTTTAACCAATTTAAAAATGCTAACACTTCTTTAGTTACAGCTCTATATTCTTGAGAATTTAAATTTGTAATATCGTCAATTAATTCTCCATTTAATTTCTCGCTTATATAATATAAATAAGGACTTTCTTTTAGCCAAGATTTTATGTCATTATATAACCACTTATATGCATCTGCTTTCTGTTTTTTAGAATACACAAATGCTAATGCTGGACCTAATCCATTAACTTTTATAAGCATAGGTAATTTTTTTATATAAGCTTTATATTCTCTTAATGTTTTGTTATTATCACTTTCATGACTACTTATACATTCAAAAGCTTGAGAGGCTCTACCTTGTTCTATTTCTCTTATTTCAGACATTATTTACCGTCCTCCTCTTTTTTCATAATAATACTTACTAATCCTTTGCCTATAGTTTCATTTCCTCCAATCTGCATAACCTCTGGCTTATTCTCTTTGAAAAAATTAATAACGTTGTTAGCCTCTATATCCTCTTTACTATTCTTTTCCTTACTTATTTCAGTACTTTCAGCTTGAAATCTTCCTTTTTGAGAATTAAATATTGGTGATGCCAATACTATTGAATACATTATAGTTTCACAAGGCAGATACTCTTCTGTAAATAAAGCTCCTTTTTCCACAGTACCTGATTTAGGACTAATCTTTGTTCTAGTTATTACTTCTGTAGATAAATTTACAAAATCATTAAAATCATTATCAGACAATATAACTAATTTTTCTTTTAATTTTTCTTTATCTTCAATATAATCACCTATAAAATCTGCAATTTCATTACAATTATTATTTTTATTATTTTCAAGAACAGCTTTTTCATTAACATCAAATGTATACTCTTCTAATATTATTTTTGAATTTAAATCTGTATTTTCAGATTTCAATTTAACCTTACTATCTGATGTTATTTCGCAATCACCATCTATATCAATAATATTTTCTAAACTTAAATTTTCTGTAGATTCTCCACACAATATTAAATCTTTTTTAAATCTTTCAAGTACATTTTTGCATATAATCCAAGCAAAAACTCCTTTCATTGATTTAACTGGGAAAAGTAATATTCTTGCATCACTAAATCCTAAAGCTCCAGCATGTCCATCACTTTTATCTGATCCAAAAGTTAAATCTACATCTTTTTTATCTATATCTGATTTGTTACTAAATTCTGCACGCATGCATCCTTTAACAGTTGAGCCTTCTATTTTAGGATATGACGTATGTTTTTCTCTTTGAATAGGCATATCAACTATTCCAAGTTCTGTTCCACTTCCTGCATGAAGTGGTGTTTCACATTTTACAAAAAAAGGTTTTGCTATTTTAAACATCTTTAACTCCTCCTAATAAACGCTTCTATATTCATCTCAAAATTAACTATATATTAATTTAACATCATTTTCTTTATCTATAGGCGCATTTATACATTTTTGATATGAATTTTGATTTTTATAATCTTCTGATCTTTCATCCTCCATTCCATAATGTACATCTATTAAATACACCTTAAAAATACAATTTATATCCTTAAACAGAGCCTTTAGAGTCTCAAACCTATTTTGCACATAATTTTCTTCAATCCATTTATTCATCTTAGTATTTTTACGATTTTCATCAGATACAATATTATATAAACATAAATGATATTCTCTTGGCTTTACTCCATTTTTAAACACCTTTATTTGGTCTTCAATTTGTTCATTTAATTTTTTAAAATTCTTTTGTATATAAATATAATAATACGACTTTGATTCTACAACTATAAAGTCCTTATAAGTATCCTGTTCTGAACTTAAAATTAAATCAAATTCTTTTTTACACATCCATTCTTGTTTACTTTTAATCCTATCAACACCATGTTGTACAAAATTATATATCACATTTCTATTGCTCTTATAATTATTTTCTATATAATACTCATGTAATTTATATTCTACAAAATATCCTAATACTCTATTAGATGTAATCATATATTTATCAATATATGATTTAACCAAATTTCCTAAAGAAGAAAGTTCATAATTATCTTTTAATGTTGTTTTTAATAAATGCATTTTATATAACTGCTCCATAACCTTTTTATCTTCACACTCTTTAATATTTAATAAATATTGATAATATTTTTCTGCTATACTCCAATCAAACGAAAAAGGAAGATCTGAAATAGTAATAAGTTCATCACTATTTTCATGAATATATTTCATTGGTAAATCATACAATTCAGCTATTATAGTCATATACGGTAATATAGACCTGTACCCACCTGATACATTTAATATTACTTTTTCTTTATTATCTTTTAAAATAATCTCAATTTCTTCGAACAAACTTTGCAATCCACATTCTTGAAACTTATTTTGACTTTCTACTTGGTACCCTTTCAAAGTAGCCTTTTTTTCATTTGCCATTCTAATATTTATTTTCCTATTATTTCCAAGTTTATCTTTTATTATTTCTGCTGCAACCCCAGCTAAAAGTGTGTCTGGTACTAATAAATAAACATCTAAATCTTCATCTACTTCTTCTTGTATTTTTAATATACTTTTAATTTCTGAGGACGCATCTTTATTCAGTTCATAATTATCATTTCTTTCCCATATACCATCATTATTTTTAGCTATACCTTTTAGCCACTTATTTATGATAATATCTCTAAGATCATCTAATTTAGGTTTGAAAATTGTTAACCAATGTATATTAAAAGTTTTGTCTGTTAACTTATTAACCTGTTCTCCTATATCTTCATAATAATTCTCTGGAAATGTATCCATTACTTCTTTTTTCATATAATTAGTAAACAATGATATTCCAACTGTAGTTATAACCTTCATAAAAGTATCACACCTCCCACTTTCCTACAAAACTAATTCCAAATCCTTGTTTTCCAAATCCGCATTCAGCTATTGATTTGCCATTAAACACGTCCATAACCCCTTCAATATTGCCCTCTTTTAATTGAAAGTAATATATACTACCTGCTGGTACAGCCTTCATCATTTCCTTAGGACACTTATTTTTTATATCATAGCCTCCAACATATTCATGTTTTCCAATGCATACACTTAAGAGTTTAACTTTAATTCCTTTATATTCTCCTTCTAAACTATCTTTGTCAATCCAACTTGGAATCCAACCATTTTTAAAAATTGTAGGAGTAGCCAAATATATCTTAAATCTTTTTTCTTTTAGATCACAATTAAACATTTTTTCTTTATCAGCTAGCTCTTTATAAACACAACTTTTACCTTCTCCTCCTAATTTAATAAACCCATTTGAAGGAATATCTAGACCTTCAAGCTCAATGCATATTCTAACTTTATCCATACGCAACATATTCATCCTATACAAACACTCATCTTTTACTGAGTTAGTACTACTATTAATTCTAATCCCTATTTTATTTTCACTTAAAATCATATCTTCTAATTTTCTTACTTCTATTTCTTCAGTGTAACCTTGTAAAAATATCTCCAAGTCACTTTTTCCAATTATACCATTACTTATATTTTCTATTTCTAAATCATTCATAAAAAAACAATCTAAATTACTTGATGATATAAACTTTTTATTATTACTCTTTAATTCAGTAACCTTATATAACTTTTCTCTATTTTCTCTATTTTTTTCATTTACATGTCTATTTTTAAATTGCACTAATGAAGAAGGTGAGGGGTAATAATATCCAAGTAATCTATTCTTATTTTTGTATATTTTATAGCTTATATTTTTGATAACCAAATTCTTAGTTGGATCTTCATCTGTATTTGCTTTTTCCAATTCATCAATATGATTAGAAAAATATAATGTTCTAAGGGCACCGTATATTACAGATGGATAAGGAGGAAAATAACTATCTGCCCAAGTTTCATCCTCCATATTAAATGGCTTTGCATCTTTAAAAAACAATGTATCTATCGGTGTAATCTCAATTTTCATATGCTCCCTCCCTACTTATAAAGTCAATTATGGATAGTACAGAAAGAAAATTCTTCATTTTAAATTCTCCTTGACTTCCTCCATTTCCATATAAACTTACAACATTATTAATTATTTCATTAATTTCTTTATCTTTCATCTCTATAAAAGCATCATCACTTTGACCCTCTTTTTTTTGCAATTTACAGCTTCTTTTTATCAACCTACCTATTTCGCACTTAATCATTTCGTTATCTATTTTTTCACATTTATCGAACATTCTAAATTCTTTCATTAAATTAGTTAAAAATGTATATGAAAATTTATCATTTTTTATTGACTCAACTATATTCTTTAGATCTTCTGTAACCCATTCCTCTTTATGATTGTTATTCCAGATAGATTCTTTTGTCCATTTAAGCACAGCTTGACTTATTTCTCCTGAACGTCTTAATATTGCTAATCCGAAAGAATCTTTATCATCAAAGTTATCTTTAGCTTTTTTTTCCATAGTTCTTGTCCATTTTAAAGTCTCTGAAAATGGAACTTTATAATGGGTTATAACTACACCTGCTGAAAATGTTATATTTAATTCTGAATTTTTATAATAGCTTTTTAAAGGTTTGTTAACTTTTTCATTAAATATAGTTCTTAAATATTTCATAGCATCAAACAACTTATCTAAATTTATAAGTCCAAGAAAATCTTCTCCACCTGCATAAATAGTTCTTCCAGATTCATTATCTATATATTTCTTAGCTTCGTGTGCAAATTCGATTAACCTCTTAGAAAGTTCTTTATGAAATTTATATAACTTTTCTTCTGGATCTTTAATTTTCTCACCACTTAACCACTTTCCCATACTATCGCCATCAAAAGCTATTGTTGCAAAATATTTATTAAATTGAATTTTTCTCTCCTTACAATATGATTGTAATTCAGCATATACATCCTTTACATGATTAATGTCCTTTATAGTTTCTATTGAACATTTGTCAAAGTATTCTTTTGTGATATTTTCTTTAAATAGTAGCTCTTCATCAAAATTATTTCTAACAAAACAATTTTTATAATTATCTAATTTTTTGATTCCTACTGATTCTTCCCCTATTTTTGCTAAAGAATCTAATATTGCTATATTTGCTAAAGAATCAAAATAATTATCATCATTATCAAAACTAAAGAATCTTTTTGTAAAACATACAGCACATAATCCTTCTTGTTTTTTAAACCTATTGTTTTTTAAAATCACTGTATTTTGTTTATTAAATCCTCTACTATTTATATATCCATCTTTTCTATTGGACTTAGCATTAGTAAATAATGCATTTCTACATCCACATAATGAGCACTTTCTACCGCGTTCAGGAAATTGCTTAAACATTCTTACATTTTTTACAGAACCCATACATGACTCCATTTCCTTATATGCTGTATAATATGAGTCTTCATCTATTGGTATTGCTACCCAATAAATTTCAAGGAAATCGTTGATTTGATTTAAAAAATTTTTTTCTATAATTGCTATATCATTATTCTTAACATATTTGTCAAGTAAATTCTCCGAATATTTTTTGAACTTATCTTGAACATACTTTTTTAAACTATCCCCAACTTGTCTCACATTATTTGTATTAGCAACCATAGTAAATCTATTTGGATACGCCTTTACTTTTAAAGTTTCTTCTTTATCTTGATTTGGAAATATTATATCTACTGGATACTTTATGAATTTTATTTTTTCATTATCCAGAGCATCTAGCACCTCTCCTATTAAACTTGATAATATTTGACTTCCACCAAATAAATCTTGAGCTTTACGTGCTTGTGCAATAAAGCTTTGTACTGGTCCTATAGTAAATAAAAATATATATTTACTCATTTCATCTAATCCCCTCTTTAATATTTTTAAATTTTATTTATCAAAGCTTTCCTTTCTTTTTCCAATATCTCTCGATCATTCATCTCATTTGAATGTAAAATCGTTATTATTGGTTGAAATTTATTCTTATTTTGTATTATCGATACATATAAAGGAGATGCATATCTGTTTATTTTTTTGTTTTCTTTACCCTCGGTTTCCTTTTTACTAAAAACCTCCAATAAGTTTTTATCTTTCATATTAACCAACTTATAGTTGCAATGATAGTGCGATGCCATACCTATTTTTTTTAACAATAAATCTTCTGAAGCATAGCTTTCACTTTTTTTAAGTATAATTTTTTCTATAAATGGATAATTGCTTTTAATTTTCTCAATTAAAAAAATCTCATCTTTAATATAGTTATACAATTTTTTTTCTTTGCACTTTTCAGTTATTTTATTGAGTTTATTAACTATTTGTTCCATTGAATCAGGAGTATAAAATTCTTCACTACTTTTCTTAATTATCTTAATGCTTCCAAAACCTTTTCTCGAACGTTTACCTATTGCTCCTAAAACACAACATATTTCAAATAAATCACATATAAGTTCTTTATATTCACTGTTTGAAAACATAAACTTAACATTAAATTTTATATTTTTTATAGCATTAACCATAATGAATTTATTTTTTCCATCATACTCTTCTAGTTCTCTATGAGGTACAATATTTTGTGTTTCTATTTTTAAATTATTTTTTTCAAAAGATATCCTTATAGAAAACTTAGCTTTTTTATCTAACGAACCAAATACTTCTCTTTCTTTATTTTTTAATTCTTCTATATTTTCATAAGCTGTAATAGCTCTCCACCAATATCGCATCCATCCTTTTATAGATTGAGCTCTTAATTCAGGGGAACTATTAGCACCATTCATGATTATGGGTGTTATGTTTTCACATTCATATATAACACTATCCACTTTATCCCTGCTTTCAATTTAATTTTTTTCAAAACATAATTGTTGAATTCGTCCTTATCTCTGAAGCTTCCCCCAAAGTTCATACTTATCTTCACTATTAAAATTATGTTGATATACCAATACATTAAAATCATTAGATAGTTCAGCACCTACCATAGTAGAAATGCTAACTGGTGCAGAAATAAATAAATGAACTTTATGCACACCTTTTTGTTGTAATTTTAATTTCTTAGCTTTAAGGTTATTAATTATGTAATCAACATCTTTTTCTATTATAGGATCTTTTATTTTTTCAACTTTTAATATACATTCATTAGGTATGTCTTTATAGCCTTTTCTTTGACCCAACCAAAGTTTTACTTGATTTTCTATATCATTCTTTCCTAAGCTTAATATCAATACCCCTGCATTTTGTGAATGATTTCTTTTTATTTTCTTATATTCAATCCATTTTTTTAATTTATGAAATTTTATTCCTAAAACGAACGTAACTATTGGTATACCTATTGTCACAATGCATGAAAGCTTGTTTATATTCTCCCAATTAATCATATATATCACCTTTCACATATTTATCTTCCACTACAAAACCCCGCTCCCACAGCAGAATTCTTCTCTCCAAGCCCTACAGCCATAGCTAAAAAAGCCAACTTTTGAGCCTCTTCATTATCTTCAACCATTATGCTTACTTTGTTTGCCAGTAGCTTTATATTTTTGTAATTAAAATGCATAGGCATCCTATTTTTAAATTCTATATTCTTTGTAAATAAACCATTAATGTTTATTTCTTCATCATAAAAATTTTTATATTTTTTCTCTAAATTTGCTTGTAACCTTTCTTTAAAAAGTTCTAAGTCATCCCCTTGCATCCAAGGCTTATTATCTATGGTAATAATAACTGGATTAATAGTATAAAGTTCTTTAATATATGATTTATTTACTTCTTTTTCATCCACAGAAATTATTTGAAAATCACTACTCTCTAAAATGTATAAAAGATTGTGTACTTTTTTCATAAACTCAATATCTAATCCTCGAATTTTAAATATGTATAGCTTATCTTTTTTATAAAATTTATCTTTTTCCAATGGGTAAAAATTGTCAAAAACATAATTTTTATATTCTTTTTTAGGATGAAGTTCTTTCAAATCTTTATCTAATAACATGAGCTTGTTTATATTTTTACCAATTACATATCCACTATCTGCAAAATGTATATCTCCTTTTAGCATTACAGTTACTACTAATTCTATAAATTTCATGCGTTCACCTCGTATAATATGATTTTTTATGTATTTTATGTATATTTTACCACATATTTTGCAATATGTGGCTTTTTCTCACAACATTGCTTTTTAAATAAAAAATAAAAGGCATTTACTATAGACAATGCTATGCAAACACCTTAATCACAACTTTTATTATAATTTTTAAAACCAATTTTCTTAACATTAGATATTTAATCATTATGTACATTAATTCTTCTCTATACATTACAATCTCATCTACTATCTAATTGTTATCTATTAATAGAGTTAAATTTGAAGCTCTTAAATATTTAAATACATCCTATGTTAAAGTTCAACTAATAGAATTAGATAGTTCCCTGAACTTTACACTTTTCCAAGAATCTAATTATGTAGCTTAGTGTACAAAAATCCATATTTATTTCAACTTCAATAATATTTAATCCTTTTATAAGAGTTTCTTCATCAAAATTTTCTAATAAAATCATTAAATTTAGTTCATTAATTTTTCCATCTTTTGTATCTAAAACTCTTGAATCTTTTACATGCTGATTTTTCATTGCATTTTTAACAGCTGTTTCTAATTCTTCACTAATTTCTAATTGTGGCATTTCATCAAAAACTTTGATATCTAAATTTTTGATCTTAAGATTTTTAGCATTTTTCACATCAGTTGACAAAAATATAGTGTTCTTAAATTCAGCATCTTTGAAATCTGCCCCATCTAAATTTACAGATTCAAATATAGCATTCTCAAATATAGCATTATTAAATTTGCTTCCATTTAAATTCGTTCCAATAAATTCTGTCCACTTAAAAGTACACTCTGAAAAATTACATGACTTAAAATGTGCTCCTCTAAAGCTTACATAATTAAAATTTGAATTTGAAAAATTACTATTATAGCAATTACTTCTCCTAAGATTTTTATACATAAAATTCTTATTTATTTTCTCTATATTATTATAATTAAAATTTCCCTTAACGCTTTGATTTTTCGCCATTTTTACCTCCAGTGAAAATATTTCTATTTTAATTTATTACTTGTTCATTGATGTTTTATCCAATTTTAATATGGATAAAACTCTCAATAACTAAGTTTTCTATATGTACATACTATATACAATAGTAATTAAAGTCAATACTAATCATGATTGCTTAGATTTAGTAAGGGAAAGATAATCAAATTAATATAATAAATTGTAAAATGACTTAACAGAGGGTTAAAAGAATCAGTTAAGTCACTTTTTCTTATTTGTTTGCAGTTGCCATTAAAATGGAGTAAAAACTCCAACTCACTTGCCTAATTTTTTTCTAAAATTAACTATCTTCTAAATCACCAATATCCACATTTAATTCTTTTTTTGTATTTATATCTTTAACTTTAACCGTATTACTCTGCTGATTAATATTTTCTATCCAAACAGGATTCCCTTTATAATTTACTTCTATTACACCTAATGAATCAACAATTTCAATAGCTCTTTTTATATCCATAAATACTCCTCCTTTTTCAAATAGTATTTGTTATATATTTTATTACCTTCTGAAATAATTCTGCCTGATCAACTTTGTCATTATACATCAACTCTGAGGCATAATGCTGTCCAAAGGCATCATTACTAAATAGAATATTTTCACCAGATAAATATGTAAGCATAGTATCCGACCAATGAAGCATCTTTGCTTCTACAAATACTAGTTTATTTTTGCCTAGATCTAATGTATCCCAAGTTTTTACCTCTACAAAGTTCGAATCCTTATGATAATGTCCCTTTAATATTTTAGAACCACTTTTTGTGCAATAAATTGGGGGATTAGGCATTCCCTTTATTAGATCTATATCCTTTCCATTATATGTTTTTGAATAAGATATTATTTTCAAGATGAATATGTTGGAATGTATCTTGCTCTAATTCTCTTAGTTTTCTATAGGTTAGTTCAAAGGTTTTACAAGCATCTTTTGGAGCAACATAATGTTCTGTTACTTCCCTTAATTCTTTGATTATATCTCCTGCACCTGTATGCTCCTTTTCCAACTCATTTAAAAGATTTAGAACCTTTTCTTTATTATGATTATTTTTCTCTACTTCATATTCTTTTATAACTGGAAATAACAATTCTTCTTCTTTTACTAAATGTTCCTCAAGTTCTGTTCTTAAAGTGTTAAGTAGTTTATGAACCTTAAAAAGTTCTTCATGGCTTTTACCATGTACTTTTAATATCTTAAAGGCAAGTTCACTTATTTTAGGTAGTTCTTCTTTTAGATATGCATGGTGTGTGCCCTCAATATAATCTACAAGTTTGCTTGGTTTTTCCTTTGCCCAATCTGTAAATTTTTCATTTTTTTCTTGAAACTCTTTGTATCTCTCATTTAACAAAGTTATAATTTTATTTTCATTGAGATTTTGCTCTTTTATTGCTTCCGTTAATGGTCTATTTCCTCCACAACAAAAATCTATTCTATACTCTAAGAACAAATTACTTGCTCCTGGAAAAACAGTAACAATATCTCCTATTTTATCTGATACCTTAAAATTATTAACCATAATGATCCTCCTAATAGTTCTTTTATTTTTAACTTGTGAAAAAAATTTACGTATTTTGAACTGTAATCTCATTTATTTCTTATAGAGATTTCATTCTTGGATATAAATACATATCTTCTTTAGAAATTCGATTTTCCAATAATTTTATTATCTCCTTACTCTCTTTTAAAAATCCATCCACATCACTTAAAATCTTAGTCTTTGTGTTAACCTTATTTTTATAGTTGTTAAATTCTTGGTGAATGTTACCCATTTCCACATGTTGTCGTTCCAAATTATTTATATTTACCATATCGCTTTTCCCCATGTATTTATTATATTTATAATGGTATTAATACTTTGTTTCCATCTATACTTTTATTATAAGGATATTAAATTTATAGTATGTGATTTAAAACACATGATAATTAGTGTATAATTTTATTTAAAAAATTATGTAGGTAGGTGTAATATGAACTCATGCGATGACTACTGTTCCTGTAATCATAAATATTGTGCTAAAAAAGTTTCCTTATTTACATCGCTTTCAGATAAAGACCTTAATAAGGTGGTAAATTTAGTTACAAAAAAATCCTTTGAAAAGGGCGATATCATATTTTCTGAAGGAGAAATATTTGATAAATTGTTTATAATAAACAATGGAAGTATTAAAGTTTATAAGTATACTAAAAATGGAAAAGAACAAATCCTTTATATCTTAAAAGAAGGAGAGTTCTTAGGTGATTTAAACTTACTAAAGAAGGATATATTTAAATTTAATGCAACAGCTCTTGAATCCACAAATATGTGCATTATCCATAAAGATGATTTTGATACACTTATTAAAACCAATCCTGAAATCAGCATAAAAGTTTTGGAATATGCCCATGACAGAATAGCCTCACTTGAAAATTTAGTTCAAACACTTACAACTAAAGATGTTGAAGTGAGACTTGCCTCTCTTCTTTTGAATCTTTCTAAAACTTTTGGATTTAAAACAGATAAAGGAATTGAAATAACTCTTCCCTTAACCCGTGAGGACATGGCAAATTTTATAGGGGTAACTAGGGAAACTATCAGCCGAAAATTATCTTATTTCCAGAATCAAAATATAGTTGAACTCTTTGAAAATAGAATAATTCTAGTAAAAGATATTGCTATACTTAAAGAGCTAAGCCAAGTTTAAAACCGTAACTAATGTTACAGCTATTTTTATATAATCTGATACTATATATAGTGAATATACTAAGTCGGTTATATTTGTTAAGACAAAATACGCTTGTTGTACTCCTCTATGATTTATTATTTTATTTAGATGCATTTATTGTCTCACAGTGGAGAAAAATATAAAAACCTAATGATTAAAAATCTAGGTAAACTAGAACTTGTGTAATTTCGTATGTAACTAATAAAACTATATTATTAAAGGGGGTAAAAACATGGACGCTATAGAATCGATGAAAGAAGAACATAAAAATATAAAAAGAGGATTAGTTGTTATAAGAAAAATGTGTATATCTATATTAGAAACAGGCTATGTTGATTATGATGATTTTAGCAAAATAATTGATTTTATCAAAAATTATGCTGATAAGCATCATCATGGTAAGGAAGAAGCTATTTTATTCAAAAAAATGGAAGAGTATATTGGAGAAAGTGTAAAAGCTCCTCTCTCAGGTATGCTTATAGAACATGACTTAGGAAGGCTTTTCATAAACAACTTGAAGACCTCTATAGAAAAGGTAAAAGAAGGCTATCAGGATGCTAGAGTAGATGTTATAGCCAATGCTATAGGATACGCAGATTTACTTACTAGGCATATAGATAAAGAAGATAATGCAATATATAATTTTGCAAAACGACGTCTTAGTGAAACAGCTTTAGTGGAAATACAGAACAAGTGTATAGAAGTAGAACAGGAAGCAAGTAAAAATCAAATACAGATTAATTATATGAAAATATTACAGGAATTAGAGGCTAAGTGGGCTAAATAAACTAAGGAGAAAAATGTTATGGAAAGATATAAACAGCAGAGAAATTTTTTAAAGTCCAACTTTGATGAGTTTAAAAAGATAAAAACTGATAAGATGAAGGGAATACCGCAGCCACCTGTTGTAAAATACTACACCTCATTGTCTGACATTATTGATCTTCCAAAGGTAAGCAGTGACATTGTAAAAAAACAAAATATCTTTGAGTGTATAAAACACAGAAGAAGCATAAGACTTTATACTGATGAGGCAATGAGCCTTGAAGAGTTATCATATCTATTATGGGCTACACAGGGCATTACTGGTACCAATAATGCTGGACTTACCTTTAGAACAGTTCCATGTAGTGGTGCAACCCATTCTTTTGAAACGTATTTATTTATTATGCACGTAGAAGGATTAAAAAATGGAGTATACAGATACTACCCGCTGGAGCATACACTCTTATTTATGTTTGAATTAAATGAAATAGACAAAAAAATAGATAAAATTACTCTTGAACAGCCTTTTGTACCTAATTTCGCAAAAAAAGCTACAGTTCTATTTGCATGGAGTACTATTCCATATCGCTCTGAGTGGAAGTTTGATATTACGGCTCATAAAAAAATTCTAATCGATATTGGACACGTATGCCAAAACCTTTACTTAGCTGGGGAATCTCTCGATTTAGGAACTTGTGCAATAGGTATATATGACCAAAAAATGATAGATAGCCTTTTGGAATTAGATGGAGATGAAGAATTTGTAGTATACCTTGCTGCTATTGGAAAGAAGAGATAAAAATAAAAGTAAGAGAAATTTTTATCATAGATTAGTCAAAAATAGTAACCAATATATTAAAAAGTTTTCCATAAGCACCTTTATGCATCTATCTTACTGTGAGTATCATCACAGTAAGATAGATGCATAAAGGCTATAATATTAAATATACTAAAGTTTTAAACTGTTTAAGGAGGATCTATTATGGAGAAAATAAGAGTTAATTTCAAAAAAATGTATTATGGTTTTCCCGTTATATTAATAAGTTACTTTGATGAAAATGGAGTTCCAAATGTAACTACTCTTTCATCATCCTATACATTAGGTAATATGGTCTTATTAGGATTTGGAAGCAAAAGCTATGCAGTAAATAATATAAAAAAGGTTAAGGATTTTGTTATAAACATACCTGATAGAAGCCTAATGAAAGAAATAGATTTTTGCGGATATTCTTCAGGTAGAAACTGCAAAAAGTTTGATTTTACAAATCTAACACCAGTAAAATCTGATAAAATAAATGCTCCTACAATTGCAGAATGTCCAATATCTATCGAATGTACTTTAGCTGATATTGTAGAGAATGAGAATTTCCCTAATATAACAAATGTTTTAGCAGAAATTAAGGGCAGAATCATTTCTGAAAATCTGCTAAGCCATGATCAACAGCTGGATTATGCTTCAGTAGATAGTGTTTTATACGTAGGTGACGATAAAAACAAAATGTATAGATATACTGATAAACTTAAAGCTGATTTTTCTAAATCATTTATTGAATAGTAGGCATGCCATGAGTACACTAAAAAACGCCGAGGGTATTTATCTACCCTCAGCGTCTTCAAGTTTCATATTTTCTTACATCTACCTTTGCCTCAAATTGTGTCATTTAAAATCCTTCCTTTCGTAATATACTTATTTTTTTCAATATCTTTTCTAGTTTTTCGGAGTAAATGGGCAATAGCCTATACCATCACTTTTGTTTTTCATTTTTATCCATAACGTATTATCCTTTATTGCATCTAAAGCTGTAGGATACAAGATATAGTTTTCTTTATAAATGTGGTCTCTAAGATTAAATACAATGTACTTAGCCAATTCGTCTACTTTTTTCGTACATTCATTAAAATTCATTGTCTCAGCCTCATTTGCAGCTTCTTTAAGAAGCCTTTTTCTCTCTCTTAGATCATCGTGCTCCATTCTCATTATTCTTGTTGGACCAGTAATATTTCTTTTTTCTAGCTCTGGAAATAATACATCTTCTTCGCGTTTATGATGTTTTTCGGCACTTAAAATATCGTCTGCTAATTCTCCTAACTTTATAAATAAATTTGGATTTTCACTGTAATTATTTAATCTTTGAATATCTAAATTCAATGCCTCAAGCTCCGTTAAAAATTCCTTTATTTTTTCATGTTCAATTATAAGGGTATCTAGCATATGACCTGGTTCAATCTTTTTTCTGAGTTTTACTAATTCATCACTGAGAACCTCCATGTGAATATCGCAAAGATTTCTTAAATCCTCTGGATTCATCCCATGTTCGATAAGGCGTTGCTCTGCAATAGACAATTCTATTGGATCTATGCTTGAAACTATATTCAAGGCTTCTGTCCTTGTCGCCTCAGTTATACCTTCACTATTAAGCTTCTTAAGAATAGCTGTAAGATCTCTAATTTTATCTTCATTAACTACATACATATTTAATACCTCCTATCTATTTGCCTAAGTTAATTAGTATGTATTAATTTTACTTCTGAAAGTTATTATTTGATGTGATTCAAATCAAATTTTAGCAAATTTTCGCTAGCAAAATTAAAGATATAAAGAAGTCATCGAATGGTTAGCCCTCGTAGGTTGATCGCTATAGTGTCTCCATCGGCTGCCACCGCAATGACGGAAAACGGCGGCTTTGATTGCTCAAAAACCGCCGTTAGTCAAACTTACTTTGTTTGGGCGCATAGCTATCCTGCTACCAAAACAACAGTTTTTTATGATATCGTAGAGCAGTTTTTAAAATTAACACCCATAAATTATTCCCATCTAAAAAACTTGATAGAAACCCCTATGCAAATGACAGCCAGAGCAACCATTACAATAACCGGAAGTAAACCATTGGCAGTTGGGAGACCAAGTGAAGCCGCTTTTAGAAGTTTTATTCCCTGTGTCAGTGGCAGAATATCAGCCACTTTTTGGAGCGCTGTCGGCATAACCTCATAGGGTAAAGTTGCTCCCGAAAAAATAAGCATTGGAAAGTACAATACACTTGCAATCACGCCTGCTATTTTTGTATTCGGCGCAATTCCGCCCACCATCATTCCGATGCTAAACATGGACAGCATTACTAAAAAGTAACCTGCTATAAATGAAAGCCACGAACCACTTAAATGAAAGCCAAAGAAAATTCTTGCCACGGTATAGACAAGTGCCAACGAAGTAAGCGAGTATAGTGCATAAATCACCACTTGAACTGCTAAAATCATGACCGGACTTGTGGGTGTTACCTTAAATCGTTTGAGGATTTTTTTATTTCGATAATCCGATACGACCAAAGGAAGTCCCATCACGCCACCAGCACAAATTGCAATCGTAGTGACTGCGCCGAAGGATTGCTCTAAAAAAGTATATTCAGATCCGTCAAAAGCGGGCTTATTCCCGTAAATGATACCGAGAATGACCGTTACTACAAGTGGCATACAAATTGCGAAGATGAACATATCCATGCCTCGCAAAGATAGTTTTAGTTCGGTTTTAAGCATTGTTCTAAATGTTTTCATCTTCTTTTTCCTCCTCATCGGTGTACCAAAGGTAAGCATCCTCGAATTTTTTAAAAGGGCTGGCTGCTATTGCTTCACTTACTGTTCCGAAAAATACTGTATTTCCTTTTTTAAGGATACAAATTTTGTCGCACAGGGCTTCTACCTCGTCCATAAAATGAGAAGTTAAAAAAATTGTCAGCCCTTTTTTCTTTAGATCAGAAAGACATTTCCAAACATCTCGTCTTGCTTTTGCGTCAAGCCCGGTTGTCAGTTCATCTAAAAAAACAACTTCGGGATTTGGGATAAGCGCAAGTATAATAAACAACCGTTGTTTTTGACCTCCGGAAAGTTCAGCGACAAGATTTTTCAGCTTATCTGAAAGTCCAAACTGCTTTAACAACGCCTTATAATTTGTCGTTGTTTTATAGAGTGACGCTGTAACCTCGCATAACTCGGATACAGTTATCTTCTCTTGATAATTCGCTTCTTGAAATTGGACGCCCACTCTTTCAAACAAATTCTTTCGCTGTGTTTGTGGGTTCATACCCAATACGGATACTGTTCCGCTATCCTGTCTTTTCGTGCCTAAAATGCACTCAATCGTTGTACTTTTACCTGCGCCGTTTGCCCCAAGCAATCCAAATACTGTTCCACGGGGGACTGAAATATTGATATTTTCGATTGCAAATATCCTTCCATATGATTTATTTAGCCCTTCCACTTTGATTGTTGTTTCCACAATTCCATTCCTCCTTTAATCTTTGCGATAAAAAAATAATAACACCAACGGTAGGGTTGGTGTTAAAGTGGAGGGTTTATGTAAATTTACTTTTCATATTCTCAATATGAAGCAGCATAATCTGAGCATTGCTTTCAGCACACTGCAATGAAGTAATTAACTTATCATACACAGATATAATATTATCACTTTTTCGGGGAGTATCAAGCACTTTCTGAATGTTTATTTGTGGGTTATAAGAGAGCGCACCCAGCATCCGCAAAATGGCTTCAAGAGAATAGTTTGCACAACGAAGTGAACGAATAATTTTAAGCACTTTAATATCTTCATCGGTATAGACACGATACCCATTATCCTTGCGCTTGACAGTCAATAGACCATTCATTTCCCAATTTCTCAAAGTATCCATAGAAACCTGTAAATATTCGGCTGCTTCTTTTCTTTTGAGAAAAAGTGTGTCAATTTTTTGTTCACCTGATAAAAGCTGCTTTACAATCGCTATTGCTTCTTCGGCGTAATTTTGTTCTTTTCGTATTTGCTGCAGGTAATCAGTAGTAAGGCAGATTGCTTTATGAAAATTTCCTGTTGCAGATGACCTCACAATTTTGACAGCTTTTTTTCTCAAGCCGTTTTGAAGCACTTCTATTTTGAAAGCAATTCTTGCAAGCTTAAATTGCTCAATGTGAAAATCCGTAAAAATACGATAGCCGTTAGTTTGTCGTTCTGGTTTAGGAATAAGCTCCAATTCTTCATAAAGCCTTACTGTATTAGGGTGTATCCCTATTATTTGTGCAACCTCTGTCGTTTTATAAGTAGTCATTTTTAAGTTCACCTCCATTCTCAAAATATATAATATCACGAAATAAAAGTCTGGTGTTATAGTGGAGGGTTTGATTATAATAAAAAAACATGAATGATACAAGGCAACAGACAAAACATCTCGCAAGATGGGAGCAAAATGTCTCTGTCATTTAGCGTGTCTTTCATGTCATCCTCCTTTTTTGTCCTTTGCGAGTTCTATCAAAGTTTCGGAAACAGCCATAAAAAGAATGGAATACATTTTCTTTTGATTAAACAATGTTAAAGAATTTAATTGTTCTGGTATAGTAAAAACAATATGAAAGTAATGAGTTGGTAATAACGATTTACTTCTGTGATAAATCCACATTTCTTTGGCATAAGCCTGACATTTGGGGCAATGCCTGTTTCTACATGAGTTATATGAAATCTTAGTTTCTCCACACTCATCGCATTCATATACATGCTCGCCAAGCGCAGCAGTTCTACAATCCTTAATAGAATATAATGCTTTTATAATATTAGATGGTAATTTCCTTGATTTAGTATAAGATTCTCCATGTAACGCCATAATATCTTGAAGTGAATTCATAAACCTAGTCCAACGTATCTAAAGGACTTATTATATTTAATGTCTGATAATCTTTTACATGTAAATATATTGAGGTTGTTTTTACATTGGAATGCCCCATTAATACTTGAATAATTACTAAATCAACACCATTATTCATTAGATGAGTTGCAAACGAATGTCTCAACGTATGAGGCATAGCCTTTCTATTTATACCTGCTTTCTTTACTGCTTTTTCCATAGCTGATTCAACGCAACGATTAGTTAATGGTTTGCCAGTTTGCCTAGAAATAAACAGATTATCACTCCTATAAATGGTGTGTAAAATGTGAGAAGTGAAGCTTCCTTGAGAAAGAAACTTCACTTCTTATTTTCTCCATATAAACTTTGATTTAATCGCTACACCAGCCATCGCTTTTAGCGATTTAGTTCTATATGAATATTATGTCTTATCCTATCTTTTCTGCTCTATTACCTAATACCAATATTGCTTGATTGTTATTTAAGCGAGTAACTTCGCAATTATATTTTAATTCAAATTCTAAAATTCTTCCTGCTAAGTCTGGATAGATACCACAATATTCATTAAAGTGAGGCCATATTCTTAAATCTACTGCATTCAATGTACTCATATCAGTTGTATGAAATATGTTATCTTCTGGATAAAGATAATTACAAAGAATATTATCCTTTCCTAAAATATATGAGCCACAACTTAGCCCCACTATAATTTTACCATCATCAATTAACCTTTTTAATATGAGATCAGCACCTGTCTTTTTTAAATGATGTAAAATATAAAATGGATAACCACCGTTTAAAAATATAATATCATAACTTTGCAATTTTTGTGCGTTTTCAAATTCAAGATCAATAAAGTCAACATTTCTAAATCCCATATCATGAAATGTATTCTTTACCGAAATCATTTGATGATGTTTTTCTTTAAGTTCAGGTTGTGATGTAGTAACAATAACTATTTTAAAAGTTGAAAAATCTTGTGGAAGTAACTTGTAAAAGGCTTCTTTTATTTCTTCTGTACATAATCCATATGCGGTTAACAATAATCTTTTCATAACAAATATCCTCAATTCTTCTTTTTTAGCTTGCATCATAATAATTTATACTTTTGTGAAGATGGTTTAAAATCTCTGTTGGTGTGATTCAGACTTATGTTGGCGAGACCCCTTATAGAGAAAAAGTCACTATTTTTTGCCCATTCAGGAATTAATTCAGTTGTATCTAATCTACAAACTCCACATTTTTTTTAACTTCATGGTATTTTCACTTGTCTTCTTTGCTTTTGCAGTAATAATATACAGGTAATCCTAGTAAAGTTATTCCTAGTCCAAGCAAAGCACTTTGCGGTGAATCTTTAAATGTAACAAATATTAAGTAACAACCACCCCCAAAACCTATAAGTGGAAGTACAGGATAAAATGGAACATGATAAAGTTTTGGATTGTGAGTTACTCTCTTTCTAAGAATAAACACACCACCAATACCTAAGTTAAAGAAAATCCATAAAACAAATACTATTAAGTCAGTTATTGAGTTAAATGTACCTGTTAGTATATATATGATTGAAACTACACCTTGAAATATTAATGCATTAATAGGAGTTCCTAGCTTAGGATGAAGCGCTCCTAAAATCTTAGGCGCTGGTAGGTGTCCACGTTCACCCATTGCAAGTGTATATCTAGAACCACAAGTTAACATTCCATTTAAAGTTCCAAATACGGAAATCATCATCCCACCTGTTATAAATGCTGCTCCAACAGGACCAAATAGTTTAACGCACACATCCACACCTATTCTTTGTGAACCTGCCGCTACTGTAGCTGGTAATACATTAAAAATTGCTGCATTAAATGCAATATACGTAACCATAACAACTAATATACCTATGACAACAGCTTTAGGTATATTCTTTTCAGGATTTTTCATATCTGCTGCTAATGTACATGTTGTAACCCATCCATCATATGCCCATAATACACCAAGCAATGCAGCTGCAGAACTAGCACCTTTTATTGGCCCTACTGATACAAAATTAATTTCATGTGCTGTTCCATTAATTACACCGAAAACAATTATTGCCGCTACTGGAATTAATTTGCCTATTGTCGCTAATGTCTGTAACCAAATTCCATATTTTGTTGAAATCATCTGTGCAATAATCAATACTATAACTAGAGATATAGCAAATATTTTCTGCTGCGTACCAGTCATAGGAAGAAAGAATGTTGCAAATGTAGCACAAGCTATGGAAGCTGCACCACAAGTTCCTGGAGCATTTATTAAAGCTGATACCCAACCAAATAAGAAACCAACTTTCTCTCCATACAATTCTGATAAATATGTATATAATCCACCAGACTTAGGTATATACGCAGCAAGTTCTACAACAGTGAGCGCAGCTGCTATAGTAATTACACCACCAAAAATCCACATTGAAAGCGCTGCACCTGTAGATCCCATATTTCTTAATACTACTGCTGGTTTTAAAAACACTCCGGAACCAATTACAAGACCAATTACATACATAATACCTTGAAACACATTCATGGTTCTTTTCAATTGTACATTCTGTTCACTCATGTAAATTCCTCCCTAATCGTAATATAATAAAATTATATTTGTATTTAAGAATACATAATTAATATTAGCAATATTAATGCCCACACATTTATCAAGGATATTGTAATCGTTTTCGTATGATTTATATGAGCCAAACCAATAATATTATTAATAAAAATTCGTCAAAAGACGAAGTTTAGAAACAAACTCATTATTTTGACGAATTTTATGGGAAAATATTCATATTTTTGGTAATTTCTTATTAATACTAACTAAAAACTCTATTTACCGTAGCTATGACCAAAGTTAAACAGGGTTTTCAAAGAATAATTTCAGTTTTTTATCTTAGAAGACATATCATAAGGAATGTAAAATTATTCTTCAATGAGGTTAAAAGACCAAGTGATATCAGATTTATAAGTATTTGCAACACCACTTTCAACTTCAAAAGCAATTTTAAGCACATCTTCTATCATTTCAGGGGTCATACCTTTTCCTTTTATGTTATATAAAAGGTTGATCTTTTCGATAGGCTTTGGAGCCACCGCGCCTCTTTCTCCACTCACATTCACTTCGTATTTTGAAATTTGAGCCCCTCTAGATTGAAGCATTGCGATTGTGTCTACGCTTGTACACGCTGCAACCGCATGAAGAAGTATTTCAATTGGTTTTGGACCTAGAACTTTTCCGTTATTCATTTCTGCTGGACCAGCCATCACGAATTTTGATCCCTCTGGAGTTGTACCTTCAAATACCACTCCTTCTCCAAGCCATTTTACTACTGCATTCATCATAATAATTAATTCCTCCTATATTCATAATATGGTATGTGTTTAATTAAATAATAACTCATAGTATTTGAAAAGAAAAATTGATATAATAAATCATAATCATAGAAAAAATTTATGGATACTCTTAAGCCCCTAAAAATACTTGGAAATAGCAATTCTTAAAGGCTTAATAAAAAAAGCCAACCCTCAATTAAAGATAAAGTAGCAGTAGCTAAAAAATATATCAACCAAGGATATAATGCACCATTTAAGGCGTGAATATGGACTTATTATAAATCATAAGAAAGTATATAGGTTATGTAAAGAACTTAATGTTTTAAAGAAGCAAAGAGTTAAAAAAACTAAGGTTAAGCGTACTATTGCTGCCAACAGAACTATAACAGATTCAAATCAATTATGGGAAATGGATATCAAATATGGATATATTGAAAGACAAGATAAATTTTTTTATATGTTAAATATTATAGACATTTTTGATAGAAATATTGTAGATTATTATATAGGTTTTCATTGTGAAGCAAAGGATGCTACCGCATTATTAAGACAAAGTCTAATTAGAAGAAATTTATTTGTGGAAGGTACTAAAAGACTTGTTATAAGGACTGATAATGGTCCACAGTTTGTAAGTTATAAATTCAAAGAATGTTGCGAAGAACTTAAATTAGAATATGAAAGGATACCAGTAAAAACACCAAATAAAAATGCACATGTTGAATCTTTTCACAGAATACTTGAAGATGAATGCTTTAAAAGCAATGAATTTGAGAGTTATAAAGAAGCATATTGTATAATAAACGATTTTATTGACTTTTATAATAATAGAAGATTACATTTAAGTTTAAGGTATATGACTCCTAATGAATTTTATAACCTTTATTCTGGAGAACAACTAACTAATATTGAGGTAATAGTGTAATTATAAGAAAAAGTAAGAATTAATTAGATATTGTCCAAAATAAAGGGGTTAATCCGATTTAGATTAGTCAAAATAATCATCAACGTCAAAAACATTATTTTTATAGTAATATTTACGGTCTCCTTCTGTAATTTCACGAATAACTTTACATGGATTACCAACTGCTATCATATTGTCTGGTATATCTTTAGTTACAACACTTCCAGAACCAACAATAACATTATTACCAATATGCACTCCGGGATTAACTACAACATTTCCTCCAAGCCAAACATTGTTTCCAATTCTTATTCCGATTCCGTACTCATATCCAGAATTTCTTGAATCTGGATGAATAGGATGACCTGCTGTATATAACGATACATTTGGTGCAAACTGTACATTGTCACCTATGACCACTTTTCCAACATCTAAGATAGTACAATTATAATTTGCAAAGAAATTATCACCCACTTCAATATTTTTACCATAATCACAATGAAATGGTGTTTCAATATGAACTTCTGAACCAGTTTTATTAAGAATTTCCCTTGTTAATTTTTCTATTTTTTCTTGCTCGTCAGGTTTGCACATATTAAACTCATATATTTTCTTTTTATTTTCCATTCGCTCCTCTGGCAATCCGTCTAACCATGCTTTATATGGGAGGCCTGATAACATTCTTTCCTTTTGATTCATAGCACTGCTCCTATCTCTTGATTTTTGTAAAAAATATAAAGAATCTTTGTATCACAATAACTTGCAATTGTAAGCTTAAATTTCTATAAATAATTATACCATAATATTCCTTAGCCTTATATAGTTCATTCTCTAAAAACTTCATCTTGTCTTCATCTTTTGATGGTAATTTTATTAAAGAACTAATTCTTTTTTACCAATTAGTTCTTTAAGTTTTCGATTTTCATCTTCTAGGGTAAACTTTCTTCTAGCCATATTTCTAACCTCCCTCGTATTATTCTTATATTACCATGCTCGTTAGAAACTGTGGAAGACTATTATGGTGTTAGAGAGTTTTGTACTATAAAAATAAAAAATCCACAGCATAGAAATTAATCTAACCCGTAGATTTAAGTTGTATGGTGAATTAATAATTTATCAAACTACACATTCCAAGTAATAAAATATTGTTATTTCTATATGTCCAAAAATATCATAATTTTTCCATTGTGGACATTTAAACCACATCTAAAATAAACGTACTTTAGTATAATCAGAATATTATGTAAAAGTATTTTCTTTAACATTTGGAAGTACATCATAAATTGAGCACTTCATTTTCTTTTCAAAATAATCTTTTATTTCAATTGTTTTTTTCCATCTTGCAACAGTATATTCATTTGTACCATATCTACAAGCAACATCAACAAATCTTTTTTCAAGTAAACAAAATCCTGTGGGTAAAGCTAAAGCATCACTTAATTGCACTAATAAATCATAGTCATCATAAACAACTGAATTTATAATGCTTTCAGTAAGTTCATATGCCTCTTTTGTAATGTCCCATTTTCCTATTGCTGAATGAATATCTTGTATGGTAAATGAATGTGTTATACAAATTTTAGCAACATCCTCCCAACCTTGTTCCATACAATATTGGTATCCCGCAATGGTATGACGTTCTGAAACTATACCTACTCGTCTACCTATATCATGCAATAATCCTAAAACATATGCTTTATCACTATCAATATTTGTACAATGTTCTGCAATATTTTTACAAGCTAAAGCTACAAATTCAGAATGTTGTTTCCACAATCCTGGATTTAATTTTTCTGCCTGTTCAATAGCCTTTATAGCTGTATTTTTATTAGGATACTTCTTACACATAACAACACTCCTCATATCACAAATATCATCTTTTATTTGATTTTAGGATTTAAATACATCTTATGTTAGGGTTCAACTAGACATTTATAAACCTATGATGCCTAAGAAAAGCAATTTAAATACATCCTATGAATTCAACTTTGCTTTAACTATTTCAATAGTTTCTTCTGTATTACCATTCCTTTGACTTCCATGTATTACATATATTTTCACATTATTCACTTCCTCGCCAAATATAATAATAACTTTCAATTTACATTTTATCACAAAGTTGTCTTATTAAGAATGTTGCTTGCTGTTTTAAATTAATTTAGCTATAAATGATATTACTTCAGCTGCTGGAACTAATAAAAGCTGTGCTAACATGGTACCTACTATTAATCCTCCAACAATAAAAATTATACATCTGTTAAACTGTAATTCAGTACATTCTCCTTTTATTACATCATCTGTTAGCATTGATATAAATGGATCTATAAATATAAACATAAGTATCGTTGAGAGACCATTTACCACAGATGCTAATGTACTACATGTGGTTCTTAAGTCTGGATTTAAACATCCTGCATATAATGATGCTAAAATACCAACAGTTGATATTGCAAAAGCTATTGTATTAAGTAAAATAATTTTTTTAGGGATCATTTTCAAACTTTTTAGTTGTGTCAAATTTTCTTTTTTTGGTTTTGTAACACTGTTTTTGAATTGCTCTATTCCTGATTTTGAAAAACCATGTAATAATAATTTAGGTATAGAACGATAAATACTAAATGTTTCTACAGCTTTTCCAAAAACTTTTATAAATGTTGGCAGTAGTAATGCACCAATAATTGTTGCCAGTGTTGTAGAAAATAATATCCATCTAAATATAAATAATAAACTTTGAGGATTTCCTGTTTTTATAGTACTTTCAATTGTTTTAGCCAGTAATGGTGCTTGTATGCTGTTTGCAGTTCTAGAGATTAATGCAAAAATATTGAATACTGCAAAAGATATTGCTATTCTTCCTGTTCTTACACCAACAATTCTTACAGAATAAGCTAGGGTTGAAATTATATAAATGATAAATGTAAGAATTAAAACAATTATTATTTGTGTAGACATTTACTTTCCCCCATTATATTTATTTGCTTTGCATAAAATCTATGTCATAACTAATTTTACTATCATCTGTCTTTTGTATTAATTCTGTGCAGCTTGCCTCATGATTTTCAGAAATATATAATCAACATTACAATTATTTCTTAAATCAGGTCATCTATATATTATTCACATAAAATAAAAAATTGTCCATTTATTTACCATTTATTGCAAGATATAAATTCATCGGAACGTTGACTATTTGCAAGTAAAAATGTAAAATTACACCAAAAATACAAAGAAAAAACTAGTGAAATATTGCAAATGACTTTTGGATAAAGAAAATAAAAGAATATGTTCTTCTTTTGATATACAGTACATAGAAAAAAGGTTTAAGGAATTAACATAGGAAAGATTAACGTTATTTTAGGCATGATAAAAACATATTTAAAGTATGTTTAAAAGTTAAGTTATACAGAACCCCTACACTTTGAAATTAGATAATAAAGCATTTTATAAATTATTTCATAAGAATTTATATGAAGTTTTTAGTATATAACTTAAGCTTGCGAGAACGTACATAGATTTGTGTAAATCAAATCTATGTACGGACTTTATATTATTATTTATACTTCAATATGATGAAAATGAAGGACTTATCAACTACAAAAAATTTTCTAGAATCCACCTGCATCTCCACCACCAGAACAGCCACCACTGTCCCCTGAATAAGAACTTCCACTATCCCCACTATATCCACTACCACTGTGTACACTTTGTTGTATGATGTTATCTTCCTTATTCATATCAAGTGTGTAGTACCAATATAAACAAGAATCGTAATAACTATCTTCACTGTTATATATATTGTTTCCATTCTTAATATTAAGATTGAATTTATCAAAGATTTTGTTGTTAATTCCTAAGGCTACTGCGTAAACTAAATATTTATCAATATTATCTATAAAATTTAAATCTTCTTTAATAGAATTATTCTTTTCTAAGTATTTCTTGAATCTTCTCCACTTTCTAAACTGTGTTTCTCCATATATGCTCTTTTTATTCCATAAAGAATAGCTATATATCATTACAGATATACCTGTGAGTAATCCTACTAACGCTATTATACTTCCATTACATAAAAATACCATCATGGTTCCTGTCTCAACTGTTGATATGATTAAAAGAATTTTGCTTAACTTTTTAGATTTTTTATTATAATACCCTTTTGTATTAAACTCTTCCTTAACAAAATTTTTCCAACATATGAATGTATCGAAAAACTCATTTTTATTATTTTTACTATAGTCTTGTATTTCTTCTAATTTAACCTTTAAACCATCTCCCACATAACTTACAAACCACTTTATTATAAAGCTTTCATGTGAAAGAAGTTCCTTATATTCCTTTTTATTACTTACTATAACATAATCATCATTACTTAATTTCTCAATATATAAATATTTTTTTCTTACCAAATCCAATATGGTTGAAAGTAAACATTTTTCATCTATAGAGTTTCTATAAAATTTACTTGCCACAGCTGGCGTACATTCTTCCGGAAAAAAATCAGAATCAAAATCTTCTACTTTTTTTCTATTAGCTTTAAATATAATTACACCCAAAATTAAGTTTAAAACCAAAGCACCTAAGCCTACAATATTTCCTGTGTTTTTTAAGGATTCTTTACGTTGTCTTTCATCCTCAATAGCTTTTTCATAACTTTTTTCCTGCTGCACTATTTTATCCAAACCATTTTCATTAACTATATTATTACTTAAACCTATAGCTTCTTTTTTAAACAAAAATCTACCTTCTATAGGGATTTTCTTTTCTACACTTCCACCCTTTATATTAAAATTATTAGAATCCACTATTAAAGCTTCTATATTTCTTGAAGCTCCTTTTGCAAAAACCTTTATAGTATTGTCTTGCCCTTTATTATCTAAAGATAAATTTATATTAAAGTTATCTATAGAAGTTTCACTAGCATCTCCCCAAAATCGATACTGTAATTCTCCTATATCATTATATTTTTTAGCTACATTTTTAAGCTGGTAACATATTTTAAACTTTTTATTTTCATTTTTAGCAGGAGCATATATTTTTAACTTATAAATCTGCCCTGACTTTGATATTTCGTATACTCCATTTTGTCCATCGCTACCTTTTTCCACTTGTTTAAGACTTAATTCTCCAGAAGCACCTACCTCTTTTACCTGTATATTGTAAACTCCATCAGAAAATTTAGTATCTATATCTCTATAAACACCATTATATTCGCCCTGCATTTTAAAATTAATAATCTCTTCTATATTAAGTGAACCATCCTTTAATAAGGTTGAATTAACCTCCAAATTACTAATACTAATTTCTTTAGCATGTACATTAAAGCTTAAAAACATAGTAAATATACAAATAAATATTACATATAAGCCCACCTTTATTCTACTCATATTTTCTTCTCCTCTATAAGCTCAACATATTTCCTTATATTATACTATTAACCCATATATTTTAAAATATAATCTCTAACTGTATTCCCTTATCTATAAGAAGATTGTGGATTAAATTTGCTATCTCCACTTCATAAAAAGATATGGTCGTCGTCACCATAATCTTCATAATAATTGCTGCGATAAGCCACAGGTATAGTATTCGTGTATTTATCATGTGTATTATGAATTGACTTTCTACTTTTGAACCTACTTCTTATAAGCAGTATTATAATTATAGAAAATCCTAATATAAATCCTATTATATCTGCTCTATCATTACTTACAGCTGTAATAGAATCGTCAGTACCTCTTGTTATATTTGTGGTTGATTTCCCTATATTTTTAAGTACCTGTTCACCATGTACCTCTGATGTGCCATTTCTAATTTTTGTAATTTTTGACACTACTGTATCGAAAGCTTTGTATGTCTTACCTTCTAAAATACTAGATTTTGCTTCTAATAAAATAAGCTTGCCTTCAAAATCTAATCTATCTTCATCCATTCCGTATCCTACTTCAAGTCTAGTCTTTTCATCTTTCTTATCATAAATAAATAATAAACCGTTGCCTGTTGCTTCATCACCTATTCCCCATTTTTTTAATACCGCACTTGCATACTCTTCAAGTGTATACGAACTAGGTATGCTATCCACTGTTAAAAATACTAATTGTACACCCATATTATGATATAAATTCTCACATGACTTCTCTAACTTTTCCTCTTCCGTAGTACTCAATAAATTTGCTTTATCTTGTACGTAAATTTGTGTTGTTGGTTTTGCTGGTAATAACCTTTCAGCACCTTTTGTAAAGTATAAAACTGCATATGCAATACCTGTCACTAACAACAAAATAATAATAGATTCCTTTACCCACTTAAATAAACTACCTGAACCCATAAAAGCCCCCCTTTTTAATCAATTAATTGCTTTAACAGCTTTTCTAATTAAAATTTTTTCACCATTTATATCTATTTCTTTCAACAACAACTCCTTATTATTTCGTATAATTTTACGAGTAAGAAGCAACTCCTGTATAGATTATATACCATTATTTTCTATAAAACTATATTTGTTTATATATATCTGCATAACTTATTTTGACTTGCTCCCTAAGTTCTTTATTTTCTTCATCTAATTTCTTAATTGTTCTTTTCGGTCATACTTAGTCATTTTTTCTAACCTTCAGCTTTAACTCACTTATCATTTTTTTATCATCACATATTTTATTGCCAGATGTTGTTAGGTAGTTTCCGGTGATTGTAGCATTGGCTCCTGCATTAAAACAATCTTTACCAAACTCATTAATGCGATTTCTTCCTCCAGCAAGTCTTATAAGCGCTTTTGGATTCACCAATCTAAATATGGCAATAGTTTTTAGTATTTCATCCTGACTTAAGCTTTCTGCATTTTCTAGAGGTGTTCCCACAATTGGATTCAATACATTTATAGGAATAGATTTAACACCTAAATCCCTTAAGGAAAAAGCTAGCTTAATTCTATCCTCAAAGCTTTCCCCAATACCAATAATTCCTCCTGAACAAACAACGATTCCAGCCCTCTTAGCTGCCTTTATAGTATCTATTCTTTCATCATAGCTGTGAGTTGTACATATGTTTTCATAGTACTCTCTGCTAGTTTCTAAATTATGATGATACATTGTTATGCCCACCTTTCTTAGCTTAATCAGCTCATCATAGCTAAGTATTCCAAGTGAGGCACATAAATCTATTTTTATTCCCTTATTTAGCTCTTCATATATATCTAGAATCTTTTCAAAATCCCTGTCAGTGGTTCCTCTACCACTTGTCACTAAAGAAAATCTATTTACACCCTCCCTTTGATTTTCCCTTGCTAAATTCAAAACATCTTCCTTTGAAACTAATCCATACACTTCTACATTTGTTTTATAATGAGCAGATTGTGCACAGAATTTGCAATCCTCAGTACATCGTCCTGATTTTGCATTCATTATGCTGCAAAGCTCTACCTTTGTGCCACAAAAATATTCTCGCACTTTATTAGCGCTATTGCATAATAACGCTATATCCTCTTTTTCTTTAATGCACGCTAATTTCATTGTTTCTTCAAAGCTTATAGCTTGACCTTCTAAAACTTTTTTCTCTATATTCTTAATAAATTCTCTCATAAAATACAACTCCTTTTAACAATATTTGCTTTCTTATATCAATAATAATAAAAAGCCTTCTTATTGTCAACTTAAATTCTATTATTAGTTGACAATGTAATTAATTGTATTATATAGCTCAATATTTTATTTCCCTATATTCTGCTAAAAATTTATCAGCTCTCATATCGTTCTTCAAGAAAAAAAATAAAATGCGTTGGTAAAGAATTTCTATCTTCTTTACCAACGCATTCAATATTTATATTTTTCCATCTTAATTTGCTAACCTTGTTGACACATAGTTAGTGTATCTATCTTTAAATATTCATTTACTCAGGTGGCAAAGACAAAAACTCCACCTGAACCTAAGAATCACTTGATATTAATTGATCTAAATATTCTTCATAACCTAATTCCTTCATTTTATCCATAGGAATAAATTTAAGTGCTGCTGAATTAATACAATATCTTAATCCACCTGTTTCTTTTGGACCATCACTAAATACATGTCCTAGGTGTGCATCACCTATATTACTTCTAACTTCTGTTCTTACAGTGCCATGACTCCTATCCATTTTTTCTTTAATAACTTTTTTTGTTATAGGCTTTGAAAAGGCAGGCCATCCACAACCCGAATTAAATTTGTTAGAAGATAAAAATAAAGGTTCGCCTGTGGTTACATCTACATAAATTCCTTTTTCATAAAAGCTATCATACTCATTAGAAAATGGCGCTTCTGTAGCATTTTCTGCTGTTACTCTATATTGCTCTTCAGTTAAATGTTCTTTCAACTCTTCTATTGATTTTTTGACATATTTTTCATCCATTACATTACCTCCATAACTTCACTAGGTTTTCTTTTTCATGTTTATTGCGTTAGAAACAACTGTTGTAACACCTGCTATACAAGTACCTACTCCCCACATATGACCTAACAATGCCCCTGCCGTGCCAGCAAGAATAAGACCTATACCAACTCTTTTTCCAATAGTCGAGCCTATCCTTGATACCTTTTTTGATGGATGTGTAAGTTTATATACGGTATCCATAGACTTATGCAAAGTTTCCTGAGATACTTTTCTTGTTGCTTCAATTAACTTTTCATTATAATTTTTCATACGGCATCCTCCATTTTACCTGACTAACTTGGCGTAAATCTCACATTTTTATTAATATAAAATTTTCGAGTTAATAACTGCGCTAATGAGGGCACATATAGCAAAAACAATAAAGTATAAAGCCCATTTGGAACTTTCCCCTTTTTTCTTTGCTACTATCATTCCCATAATACCTATTACCAAAACAATGATTGATATGATAATACCTACCACAAACCCTATATACATCACTTCACCTCCAAATAATTTATTTTATCCCATATATGATTCCTGTTTTAAAACCAATCGTTGGTTTGTTTTTGTTTTTAAAGTAAGCATACCCTTAGAAATCTGCATAGGATATGCTTGTATTTCATATTTTTTATTTAAAACCTTTCATTTCTGTAAAACGCTCTATTGATTTTTCAATTAATTCATCACTTACAATATCCACTCCAAGTGATTTCATTAATTGCTGCAAAAAATTTAACCGATTTCTAGTTTCAGGTAAACTACGTTGAAAAAGAACTGGATTAATCCAAATGTTGAGTAATAGCATAAAAATCTCTGCACATTCAACTGGATAATCCGTTTCAATAGAACCATCCTTTTTTCCATCACATATTATTTGGGAAAGAATGCTTGCATCTTTTAATACGCATTCCTTAAGCCCAGCAACAACAAATTGGGGATTGTTAATTTGAGAACTAAGAATTAGGTCTATTGCATGAGTTTCAGAGTCAGTAACAAGGCATATCAATATTTTTTCTAGCTTCGATCTTGCATTATTCGCCTGTGTATTTTGAATTAGATTATCCAACATTGTCATTACATAATTAGATTGTCTTTCAATAACAGTGTTCAAAATCTCTTCTTTTGATTTAAAATGATGGTAGATAGCTCCTTTTGACATCTTTAAAGCGTCAAGAATGTCCTGTATTGTGGTCTTTTCATAGCCATTTTCAACGAATAATTTTGCAGATGTATTTAGAATTTGATCTACTGTTTGTTCTGGATATTTGTTTCGTGCCATAACTTCCTCCTTTTATACCGACCGTTGGTTTGTATCCTAATAATATCATTGCTCTTTTTTATTGTCAAGTAACAAATACATATAACATGTGGAGTTAGACTGCCTCTAGGACTTCAAAAAATTGTTCTAGAGGCCACTCCTGATATGATTAATTGTTCGTTTCTCTTACAGTTTTTGTTGCTATTATATCAAAATTATTTGGTTTTTATATATTTAACATTCTCCATTGATGGTTTCGGAATATTCAATGTTTTTAAGCTATCTTCATTTATATATACGTCAGTTTCATTTGATATTTTGATTGGCATTTTAGAAATATCCTCTCCCTTTAATACCGCAACTGCCATTTTACCTGTTTCATAGCCTAATTTATAATAGTTAATTCCTACAGTAGCTAGTGCCCCTGCTTCTACACTTCCTTTTTCCGCTGCAATTATAGGTACTTTTGCTTCTAATGCATGCTTAACTATTATAGGCATTGATGATACAACTAACTGATCTGTTGGTACATATAATACATCTACCTTCTTTACTAAGCTAACTATACTACTATTTACGTCATTTGTACTTGTTACTCCTGTAGTGATAATTTCATAGCCCTTGGCAACTTTTTTTAGCTCATTTAATTGAACTTCTGAATTTACTTCACTTGTGTTATATATAA
>CAZKOJ010000024.1:0-34145 GCA_964554365.1 uncultured Clostridium sp.
CCTTCTGGGTATTCATTAGAATGTAAAAATAAGAAGGCTTGTATAGCAACTGATTTAGGTTTTTTTTCCACTGAAATCTCTAAAACACTAGAGGATTCTGATGTGGTGCTACTAGAAAGTAATCATGATGTCCAAATGCTAAAATTTGGTCCTTATCCTTATAACTTAAAAAGAAGAATTTTAAGTAATATAGGACACTTATCTAATGAGGATTGTGGCAAAGCTATAGTTAACATAACCAATAGTAAATTCAAAAAAGTTATTTTGGGGCATCTAAGTAAAACAAATAATTATCCTGAACTTGCATATCAAACAGTTTTAAATGTATTAACTGAATCTGGAATCCAGTTAAATGAGCATTTAACTCTTTCTGTAGCAAAAAGGGATATGCCTAGTAACTATATAGAATTTTAAGTAAAAAGGTGATGTATATGAAAAAAAACTTTTGTCTGTTCATGTGTTCCATGACTGTATTTTCTTCAATAGCCTTAATAGGGTGCGAAAAAAAAGATATAATAAGTTCAAATAACAAGGAAAAAGAAAAACAGATAGCTTTATCAAAAGAAAAAGAAAATACTTTAGATTTAAACATATATTTTGACAGTTCTAAAGATAATAATACTACTTCTAATATATCTAAAGAAGAACGTGTTATGAAGCGAGATGAAATATTAGGGGAAACTATCCTTAACGAGATTATAAAAGGACCTTCTGTTAAGAGTAATTTAAACCCAGTTTTACCGAAAGATACCAGACTTTTAAGTTTTTCTATAAAAGATAATATTGCTTATATTAACTTCAGCAAAGAAGCTGATATATCCCTGACTGCTTCTAAGGAAGAGGTTTGTTTAAAGAGCATTATTTTATCTTTAACGCAATTACCTTCAATTCAAAAGGTTAAAATTTCAGTAGAAAATAGGGATACAGGAGTTTTAGGAGGCCACTTTGACTTGTCAAAACCTCTGGGTAAAGATGACATATCAAATGCTAAAAATAAATAAATTATAATTTAAATGTAAAAAAACTAAAAGATTCTTGAAAAACATTGTATTTTTTATTATAATATTTTAAGTATTATGTATTTTCGAATCAGTAATATATTTTCAAAAGGAGAATAAAACTATGAGTTTGTATAAAAATTGGACAGATATGGTTATAGATTTTGTTAAAACTAGAGGAGAAGCTGAATTCTGGAAAGAATATGGTTCAATTGAAAAACATATTTACACAAAGATTTTAGCCGATCATAAGGATATTGTAAGTGGAACTGTTGCAGATTTAGCGGACAACTTTGAAACTTCACCAGTATTTTTCATGGGGTTCCTAGATGGCGTAAATGACAGTCTTGTTGAATCTCTTGATCTTGAAAAATTAGAGGAAAACTCTAATATTGACATAAAAATCGATTTTGAAAAATTATATTTTAATATGTTAGATGCTAAGGCTGATTATCTATATGGTCTACCTCAATGGGAATCCATATTCTCTAAAGATAAGAGAAAAGAAATACGCCAGAGTTGGGTCGATTCTAGAACTGTAGTAAATAAGAACAAAATTGGTAGAAACGATCCTTGTACTTGTGGCAGCGGTAAAAAATACAAGCATTGTTGTGGAAAAAATGCTTAATTATTAAACTAATCCTTACACTTAGTGTGAGGATTTTTTCTTGTAGTTACTGATTAGCATATACATAAACTTTCTCACTTGTGCTGTAGTTTGCTTATTGTCAGAAACTTAAATATATAAAAATTGGAGAGTTGTTAATGAATATATTTATAATATGTGTTGGTAAACTTAAGGAAACTTACTTAAAGGAAGCAATTGAAGAATATTCAAAACGACTTAGTAGATATTGTAAATTAACTGTACTACAAGTTACTGATGAGAAAATCCCTGATAATGCTTCTGCAAAGGAAGAATTGCAAATAAAAGAAAAAGAAGGAATCTCTATTCTAAAACATATTAAGGATAATATGTTTGTAGTAGCTTTAGATTTAAAAGGTATTATGCTTTCATCAGAAGAATTAGCTAATTTTATAAAAAACTGTAGTATTAAAGGTGATAGTACTATTGCATTTATAATTGGTGGTTCCCTTGGATTATCACATGAAGTTCTAAATAGAGCTAACTATAAACTCTGCTTTTCTAAAATGACTTTTCCTCATCAGCTTATGAGAGTTATACTTTTAGAACAGATTTATAGAGGTCATAGAATACTTAATAATGAGCCTTATCATAAATAGAAAAATTTAAGATTAGTAGTTAACATAGTTATATTATTCAAAATGTAACTATGTTAACTACTTTTTTAACTAAAGTCTTGCTTGTTTAAATGATATTATATTTGCTTCAATTGTCTTTGGCGGAACATTTTCTTTGATTACACTAATCCAAGTTTCTTCTTTAAAAGGCAATATTTTCGAAAGACTCCCTAGTAAAGCTATATTAGCAGTTTTTATGTTACCTGACTTTTTTGCTAATTCTTTTGCATTTACAGGTATAACTTCAAACCCTTGACTTTCTAGTTTACTATCTATATCTTCAACGTATTCTTCCTTTTCTAGCAACACTTTATTCGGAAAAATATTTTCATCATTTAATATTATCTTTGCATTTTTTTTCATAACTTTTGTCCATCTAAGACCTTCTAGCTTTTCGAGTGCAAGCATTATATCCCCTTCACCAGCTGGTATAAGTGCTGAATGAACTTTTTCTCCAAATCTAACACTTCCCCAAACCATACCTCCTCTTTGAGATAGTCCAATAACATCACTACTCTTTATATCAAGGCCTTCTCTAAATGCTGTCTCTGCTAATATTTTAGTAGCAATTACAAGCCCTTGTCCCCCAACACCAGTAATTAATATATTAGTTATATCCATATTTTTCACCCCTATTCACTTTTTTCCGAACTTTTCTTTATTGCCCCTACAGGACATACCTGAGAACAAACAGAGCATCCAACACACATCTCAGGATTAATATATGAATTTTTCTTTTCTTTTCCTGGATAGAGCTTCATAGATATAGGAGGGCAATTTGTCCTTATACAACTTCTACAACTTATACATATGTTTTCATCTACATAATAATGAGGTTGTTTTATTTTAAAATTCAATGCACATGGTCTAGTTGTAACAATTACAGATAATCCCTCTCTTTTCATTGCTGCACTTATAGCTTCTTTTGTTTCTTTATATTTGAACTGATCAACTACTGTAACATCATCTATTCCGAAAACCTTTAACACCTCTGGAATTTTTACACTGTGCAAATTTTTTTCTTTGAAATAGTCTCCTGTAGTTAATGTTGCTTGTCCACCTGTCATTGCTGTAGTTCTATTATCCATAACAATTACAGTTATATTCTCTTTAGTTTTTGCTAATTGAAGCATACCTGTCATACCCGAATGAAAAAACGTTCCATCTCCAATAGTAGCAACTATTGGTTTAGATTTTCCACCTGTACTTTGAGCTAAAGCTACACCTAATGCATTTCCTAATGAAGCTCCCATACTTATATTAGTTTTATGAACTTCAAAAGGTTCTAATATACCTAATGAATAACATCCTATATCCCCCATAACTGTTGCTTTAGCCATTTTTAATATGTGAAATATAGGTCTATGAGGACATCCTGAACACAACATAGGTGTTCTTGATGCCACATCTTGTGATTGTTGTGGCAAAGATTTTTTAGTTTGATTTTCTTTAAGTATTCCTGCTTTCTCCAATCCACCTTTTATATTTTCTACATCAAGCTCTCCTGTAAAAGAAAAATACTTTTTACCTTCAGCTGGGATACCGTTTATTTTTAATGTTTCTTCAATAAAAGGCATAAGTTCTTCTATAACAATTATCCTTTTATATCTTTTACTTAGCTCCATTATTTTTTCTATTGGCAGAGGCCAGACCATAGCAAGCTTCAAAATAGAAACTTTTACATCAATTTCTTTTAAACATCCATAAGGCATACTGCTTGTAATCACAAGAGTATCTGAACCTTCTACTTCTTCTAGCTTATTTAAGGTAAAAGAGTTGTTAAACTTCTGTAATTTTTCCATTCTATCTTTCATAAAATATTGTTGATTATTAGAGTTGGGTGGAAGCATACAGTACCTTGATTGATCTTCCACAAATCCTTCTATTTCTTTTTCCTGTCTATCTCCAATTTCTACAACACCCCTACAATGGCACAACCTACTAGTAAGTTTTAACATTACAGGAGTATTGAATTCTTCACTTATTTCCAAAGCTTCTTTAGCATAATCCTTTACTTCTTGAGGATCAGATGGTTCTAATACAGGTATGTTGGCATACTTTCCCCAGAATCTACTATCCTGCTCATTTTGAGAACTTGTAAGACCTGGGTCATCTCCAACAACTAAAACAAATCCACCTTTAGTCTTTATTTCAGTAAATGTCATAAAAGGATCTGCTGCTATATTTACTCCTACATGTTTCATGGAAACCATGGACCTTGCACCTGCAAAACTTCCCCCCATAGCTATTTCAAACGCTACTTTTTCATTTGTAGCCCATTGACTATTAATTTCCTTATAATCTCTTAACGTTTCTAAAATTTGAACCGTAGGTGACCCTGGATAGCTAGAAGCTATAACTCCCCCTGCTTCCCAAAAGCCTCTACTTGCAGCTTCATTACCAGTTAAAACAACTTTGTGACTCAAAAATAACACCCCCATAAAATAATTTATTGTTCCTTATTAATAAATACCATAATAATCAGTATGTTACAAACATGAAATATAAGGAGTTTTCGTCATTAGCAATACATATTATCCATTAATATTAATTATCCATCGTTTTTCTTCATAAAGTATTTTTTTATTTTACTGTAGACACTTATATACAATTTATTATAAAATACTCCTATAAAGTATTTTTTATAATTATGAGGTGTGATACAAAATGGATAAAATGTATAAATCCTATTATCAATGTCCTATTGGCGTATTAGAAATCATAGGATGCGAGCAAGGCATTTCATCTATTAATTTTGTTGATGAACATAAAGGATTTATTGATGTTCCCTGCTGTCTAAAAGAATGTATTAAACAACTTGATGAATATTTTAAAGGTACTAGACAAATCTTTAATTTGAATTTATATATAGAAGGTACATCTTTTAGAAAGAAAGTATGGAAAAAACTTCAGGAAATCCCTTATGGCGAGACATGTTCTTATAAAGATATAGCTATCTCTATAGATAATGTCAAAGCTGTGAGAGCCGTTGGCAATGCTAATCATCATAATAATATAAGCATCGTTATACCTTGTCATAGAGTTATAGGTAGTAATTCTAGTCTAACTGGATATGCTGGTGGTTTATGGAGAAAGGAATGGCTTTTAAATCATGAAAAACATTTTAAAGATTTAAGACATGACTTTAATAAACATTGACATGTAATTGTATAAATATTATAATTTTAGGATAAAGTTTATAATAAAAAAACAATGATGAGACGAGTAAATATATATCTTATTTTTAGCGAGTTGGTCATGGTGAGAGTCCAATAATTAAGTTTATATTGAAGAACAGCTCTGAGTTTCTAACTGAACTCCTTATTGGATATTAGGCTTAGAGGTTTCCAATGCCTTATTATTGGTTAGTAAAGAATTTTCTTTACTATTTGAGCTGGTCATTTTTGACAAATTGGGTGGTACCGCGAATTTAAAGCCATTCGTCCCTTTATGGATGAATGGCTTTTTTGTATGCAATTGCACTTAAATTATATACTAGGAGGAGATTAATCTATGGAAATAACATTAGTAAAAAAGCTGTACAGAGAAAGTGAAAATTTTGTAGGTAAAGATGTCAAAATATCAGGTTGGGTAAGAACCGTAAGAGATTCTAAATCATTTGGTTTTGTGGAAATAAATGATGGAACATTCTTCAAGAACGTACAAATAGTTTTTGATGAAAGTCTTGACAATTTTAAAGAAATAACAAAAATTGCTATTAGTTCATCATTATCAGTAGAAGGTACTGTAGTAGCTACTCCTGATTCAAAACAGCCATTTGAAATAAAAGCTAAAAAAATAATTATAGAAGGAAAATCATCTTCAGACTATCCATTACAGAAAAAAAGACATTCTCTTGAATATTTAAGAAGCATTGCTCATCTAAGACCTAGAAGCAATACTTTCTCCGCAGTATTTAGAGTTCGTTCTGTAGCTGCTTATGCTGTACACAATTTTTTTCAAGAAAGAGGATTTGTATATGCCAATACACCAATAATAACAGGAAGTGACTGTGAAGGTGCTGGCGAAATGTTCAGACTAACAACTTTAGATTTAAATAATGTTGCAAAAGATGAACAAGGAAAAGTAGATTTTTCAAAGGATTTCTTTGGAAAAGAAACTAATCTTACAGTAAGTGGCCAGTTATCTGCTGAAACCCTTGCACTTGCATTTAGAAATGTTTATACTTTTGGGCCAACATTTAGAGCAGAGAATTCAAATACTGCAAGACATGCAGCTGAATTCTGGATGATAGAACCTGAAATGGCTTTTGCAGAGCTAAAAGATTATATGGATGTTGCTGAAGATTTAGTTAAACATGTAATAAAATATGTTCTAGCAAATGCTCCTGAAGAAATGGATTTCTTTAATTCATTTGTAGATAAAGATTTGTTCAATCGATTAGATAACGTTGCAAATTCAGAGTTTGGCAGAATTTCATATACTGAAGCCGTAGATATATTAATAAAATGTGGCGAAGAATTCCAATATCCAGTAGAATGGGGAATTGATCTTCAAACCGAGCATGAAAGATATTTAACTGAAAAAGTATTTAAAAAGCCTATATTTGTAACAGATTATCCAAAAGATATAAAGGCATTTTATATGAGAGCAAATGAAGATGGAAAAACTGTTGCTGCTGCCGACTTACTTGTACCAGGCGTTGGTGAAATAGTAGGTGGAAGTCAAAGAGAAGAAAGACTTGATGTTTTAGAAAAAAGAATTGAGGACATGGGGCTTAATAAGGAAGACTACTGGTGGTACCTTGAGTTAAGAAAATATGGAGAAACTAAACATTCAGGATTTGGTCTTGGATTTGAAAGAATACTTATGTATATAACTGGAATGTCTAATATAAGAGACGTAATTCCATTTCCAAGAACAACAGGTTCATCTGAATTCTAATATTTTAAAAGAGTGTGCGTAGTCATGTTTAATTAACTATGCACACTTCTTATATATTTTTGTAATATTTTATTTGACACAAATCAATTGTATACACTATAATTAACTTAATCTTATTTAATGGAATATTCGGTTATTTGAGATTATAATATTTACTTAACCTAATTGTAAGGAGAAGTCTAAGCAAAAGGGAAGGAGGATATAATTTAAGTATATTACCTTTGGCCCTTTGCCAAAGTTTTTTTGTTTTGGAGGTAAAAACATGGAAAAAAGAATTGGTGTAGTAGGTATAGTAGTAGAAAATCTTGAAAATTCACCAAAGGTCAACAACATATTACACTCTTTTGCAGATATAATCGTAGGAAGAATGGGTATACCTTATAAAGAAAAAAACCTATCGGTTATATCTTTGATAGTGGATGGGACATCTGATGAAATAAGTGCTATGACGGGTAAACTTGGTAAGGTAGATGGCGTTAATGTAAAATCTGCAATGACTAAAAAATGAAAAAAACGGAGGGCAACTTAATGAAAGAATATTTAGCTGAAAATTTTATTATAGACTCTGAAATAAAATCCTGTATTGAATCTAGTAAAGAACTGGCCTCTAATAAAGAATACGTTCACTCCCTTATAGCGAAAGCTAAAACTTGCAAAGGATTAACTCATAATGAAGCTGCTGTATTGCTAAACATAGAAGATAAAGATACCTTACAGGATATGTTCAATACTGCAAAAGAAATAAAAGAAACTATTTATGGTAAAAGAATAGTTCTTTTTGCACCCCTTTATGTAAGCAATTATTGCGTTAATAATTGTGAATACTGCGGATATAAACATTCTAATGAAAGCTTCCTAAGAAGAAAACTTTCTATGGAAGAATTAAAAAAAGAAATAGAAATACTTGAATCATTAGGTCATAAGAGACTTGCCTTAGAAGTTGGTGAAGATCCTGTTAACTGTAATCTTGATTATGTTTTAGATTGTATAAAAACTATATACTCAATGAAATTTAAAAATGGCAGTATAAGAAGAATAAATGTAAACGTAGCTGCCACAACTATAGAAGATTATAAAAGGCTTAAAGATGCTGAAATTGGTACTTATATACTATTCCAAGAAAGCTATCACAAACCAACCTATGAAAAAATGCATCCACAAGGTCCAAAGCACAATTATAATTGGCATACTACAGCTATGGATAGAGCAAGAGCAGCTGGTATAGATGATGTTGGTATAGGTGTGTTATATGGGCTTTATGATCATAAATATGAAACTATAGCTATGCTTATGCATGCCGAACATTTAGAATCTACTACTGGTGTAGGCCCACACACTATATCTGTACCAAGACTTAGACCTGCTGAAAACGTTAATTTAAATAGATACCCACATTTAGTATCTGATGAAGACTTTATAAAAATAGTTGCAGTTTTAAGATTAGCTGTACCCTATACAGGTATGATTTTATCTACTAGAGAAGAGTCCGAATTTAGAGATAAAGTTCTATCCGTAGGAATATCTCAAATTAGTGCTGGTTCATGTACAGGTGTTGGAGGTTATTCTGAAGAACATGTTATTAAAGTTCATGATGAAAAACCTCAATTTCAAGTAGGAGATCATAGATCACCTATGGAAATCATAAAAAATCTTTGTGAATATGGATATATACCAAGCTACTGCACTGCATGTTACAGAGCAGGAAGAACTGGAGATAGATTTATGGCTTTTGCTAAAAGTGGAGAAATTCATAATTTCTGCCTACCTAATGCCCTACTTACTTTTAAAGAGTACTTAATGGATTATGCAAATGAAGAAGTACGCAAAATTGGCGAGGAAACTATAAATAATGCTTTGAAAGATATTCCAAATGAAAAAGTAAAAAAATCTGCTCTAGAAAAACTAAATAGAATAGAACATGGAGAGAGAGATTTCAGATTCTAAATTGTAAATTTTAAGGAGGATAACTATGCAAGATACCCCTAAAGCTAATCGACTTCATATTGCTATTTTTGGTAGAAGAAATTCTGGAAAATCCAGTCTAATAAATGCTTTAACAGGACAAGAAACAGCCCTTGTATCAAATTTAGCTGGTACCACTACTGATCCTGTTTATAAAGCTATGGAACTTTTACCAATAGGTCCAGTGGTTTTTATAGATACAGCTGGTCTTGATGATACTGGTGAAATTGGAGAACTTAGAGTAAAAAGAACTAGGGAAGTTATGACTAAAACAGATTTAGCTTTGTTAGTTTTCACCTCTGATGCTCCTGATTTATCTTTTGAAAGTCAATGGTTTGAGGAACTTAGAGAAAGAAAAATACCTGTTATAGGGGTTATTAATAAAATAGATACTTTAGATTTAAATTTTGAAGATTTAAAAAATAAATTTAATATACCATTTATAAAGGTTAGTGCTAAAAATAATTTAAACATTGGTAAACTAAAAGAATCTATACAAATCAATGCCCCTATGGATTTTGAAAAAGCTACAATAATAGGTGATGTAATAAAACCTAGGGATACTGTAGTTCTTGTAGCCCCTCAAGACATACAGGCTCCTAAAGGAAGGCTCATACTTCCCCAAGTTCAAGTATTAAGAGATTTACTAGATAACAGTGCAGTAACAGTTACTGTAAAAGATAGTGAACTTAGCGGCATTCTTAAAACACTAAATAAAAAACCTGATTTAGTTATAACAGACTCTCAAGTCTTTAAGAAAGTAAATGAGACTATTCCTGGAGATGTTCCTTTAACTTCATTCTCTATTCTAATGGCTAGATATAAAGGAGATTTAGATATACTTGTTAATGGAGCCAAAGCAATAGATATTTTAAAACCAGGTGATAAAGTATTAATAGGTGAGGGCTGTACCCATCATGCATTAAAAGGTGATATTGGTAGAGAAAAACTTCCTACATGGCTTAAAAATAAAGTTGGCGGTGATTTAGACATAACAATTAACGCTGGTGCCGACTTTCCTGATGACTTATCTGAATACAAGCTTATAGTTCATTGTGGAGCTTGTATGTTTAACAGAAAGCAGTTTATGGCTAGGCTCATAAGAGCTTCTGAACAAGGAGTTCCTATAACAAATTACGGTATAGCCATTGCACATATAAATGGTATTTTAAACAGGGTTATAGAAATATTCAATAAATAAGCCCATTATTTCACCATAATTTACCTATTGGATTTAAAACTTAATAGATTAAAAATGAAGCTTTTTTATATAAAAATGAAAAGCTTCATTTTTATTTTTATCCATATATATCAATAATTATTATTTAAAATCAAATTTTTCTCAAAATTTTAAAATAAATTTCATGTAACCGATTCCAGATTATTTCAATATTTATTAAATTTCGTTAAAATATATATATAGGAATAACTTCATTAAAAATCACTTAATATTATTTTATTTAATTATAAGGATATGGAAAGGCGGCCTTGTTATATGAACCTAGAAAAGTTATTTAAGTTACAAAATGATTTAGATCAACGTATAGAAAAACAACATGGACTAGAAAACAATTCTTTATTATCAATGAAGGTATTAGCCCTACAGGTTGAATTAGCTGAACTAGCTAACGAAACAAGATGTTTTAAGTTTTGGAGCTCTAAGGAACCCTCAAATAAAGAAGTCATTTTAGAGGAATTTGTAGATTGTCTTCATTTTATATTAACTTTAGGTTTGGAAAAGAACTTTACTTACACAAATATTGACGTTAAGGATGCTCAATATGATCTAACAGCACAGTTTTTAAATCTTTATATAGATATAAATGATTTCTTTATTTGTTCTTCCAATGATCATTATATAACCTTATTCGAAGATTTTCTCACTCTTGGTAAAATGCTAGATTTTACTACTAAAGATATAGAAAATGCTTATTACAAAAAAAATTCAATTAATCATAAAAGACAAGATGACGGATATTAAGAACTGATTTATTTGGGGCCTATAATTGTTATAGGTCTTTTTTTATACCTTTTTAATAATAAGTAAGTTCTATGGTTAAAATAAGTTTGGGAAGGTGATTTTAATGATAGGTATAATATCCTCAATAATAGCAGGAGTATGTATGAGCCTTCAAGGCGTTTTTAATACAAGACTAGGAGAAAAAATAGGATTGTGGGAAACAAACCTTGTAGTTCAAGGTACCGGTTTAATTTTAACTCTAATTGTTTTGTTTATATTTGGGAATGGTAACTTTAGCAACATAAAATACGCTAAAAAACTATATTTATTAGGAGGCGCACTTGGAGTTATTATAATCTATACTGTAATGCAGGGAATAGAATCATTAGGTGCTACTTATTCTATTTCAGCAATATTAGTAGCCCAATTAATCGGTGCTGCTATAATAGATGCTTTTGGCCTTTTTGGTGCAAATCAAGTTAAGTTTCATATTACTAAAATTATAGGTATTTCAGTAATGATTATAGGTATTGTAATATTTAAATGGAAAGGATAAATATATTAGACTTAAATTATATATAACGATATAATGTATAATGTATTAATAAATTTACTTTATATTATTATATTAAAACAACCATTACGGGGGGATAATCTATATGGATTTTAAACAAATAGAAGCTTTTATAAATGTTGCAAAATTTAAGAGCTTCTCTAAAGCTGCCAACTCCAGTTTTCTATCACAACCTGCAATTAGTTCTCATATAGCCAGCTTAGAAAAAGAGCTTAGTATACAGCTATTTGACAGAACTTCTAAAGAAGTTCTTTTAACACCTGCTGGGGACTCATTTTTAAAGTATGCTATAGACATTTTAAATACACGTGATAACGCTATTTGCCATTTGGCAAACTTTAATGAAAGTGTAAGCGGAAGACTTAAGCTAGCATCTAGCACTACTCCTTGTAATACTATAGTTCCTAAACTAATAAAGAAATTTCATAGTTTATATCCCGATGTTTCTTTTGATGTAATAGAGCAAAGTTCTAGAGAAATAATTCAAAACATTATCAAATTTGACTGTGAAGTAGGTATTGTTGGTGAATCAGTCAATGATGATAAGATTAAGAGCTACGAATTAGTAAAGGATGATTTAATCGTAATATCTCCACCAGAATTTAATTTACCAAGCTCCGTAAAAATTCAATCACTTTTCAAATACCAGTTTATTCTAAGGGAAGAAGGCTCTGCTACAAGAAAAACCTTTGAAGATGCCCTTCACAAACAAGGTATTGATAGCGCTAATATGGACATATGCTTTGAAGTTAACAATTTAGATACATTACTTCAATTTGTTAAACAAGGTTTAGGTGTATCAGTGGTTTCAAAACAAGTATTTAAAGATTACATATCTTGCGGACTTATAAAAGAAAGTTCTATAGAAGATTTAAATTTAAAGAGATCTATCTATCTAATTTTAAGCTCCAAAAGAACACTTACTCCAACTGCTAAAGCTTTCTTTAATTTATGTAAAGACTACTTTAAATTTAAATAGTATATATGCTTAAGGAAATTTTATTTTTCTTAAGCACATATACTTAGCATTATTATTATAATATATAATGAAATGAATTTTAAGGAGCTTTAAATGTTTTCTACAAAAAATAAATTAGATGTAAATTTAAAGATTGCCATAAATAAAAAATATTATAAAAATTATAGAGTTATTATACATTGTAAGTCTTTGCCAGAAACTATTGAGAAAAAAATTAAAACATATAAAGGAATAATACTACATTCTATCTCATATATTAGCTGCGTTTGCGCTATTCTTTCCCCGAATGTTATAGAAAAAATTACAGAATTTCCTCAAGTAGATTACGTAACTTTGGACAGTTATGCATTGCTTTGTGGTGATAGTGTCCTTTCTTCTAATGGTATATCATTTCAAGGTCCATATAGACTAACAGGTAAAAATATATGCATAGGTTTGGTAGATAGCGGTACCTACCCTCATGGAGATCTTTTAAATCCTAAAAATAAGATTAAAAAATTTGTGGACGTTGTAAATGGATATAAATATCCTTATGATGATAACGGACATGGCACTTTTATTAGTGGAATAATCTGTGGAAGTGGTTATTTATCAAAAGGTATATATAAAGGCATAGCTGAAAATGCATGTGTCTACTCTATAAAAGCCTTTAACAGTTTAGGCAGGGGATATGTATCTGACATATTATTTTCTATAAGTAATATTATTTCTAACCGAGAGGAATATAATATAAAAATAATATGTCTACCATTTGAACTTATTTCAAATGATTATTTCATAATATCTTTATTTGAAGAGTTATTTAAACTAGCATCGCAATTCAATCTAACTACAATAGTTCCATCAGGTCATGGTGGAAACTTAGAAGGTAGTATTTCAGGTATTGCCACTTTAGATAGCTGCATTACTGTAGGTGGATTAGATACCACTAAACACCCTATAACAGCATATAAATATTCATCTTCTGGACCATTCTCTAAGTTAGAAAAACCTAATTTATCAGCAGCTGCTGTAAATATATGTTCATTAAACACAAATATAAAATATATTCCAGAAAAAAATGGTATGAAAATATATTCTCAATCATTAGAACTGCCTTATACCCATTATACTGGAACCTCTTGTGCTGCTGCTTATATAAGCGGTGTTTGTGCCCTTTTATATGAAAACAATCCTGACTTAACCTTTAAGGACTTAGTTTCCCTTCTAAAGGTATCTTGTAATCTTATGGATATGTCTAAATGGGTTCAAGGTGCTGGGATTATTGATTTAAATAGATTATTACCATAAGGATTATTTCAGGTGAATTGCATACTTCACCTGAAACAAGTTCCCTATATACTTATATTTCTATAACCTTTTCTTTGGAAAACTTTATAAACTCCCAAAATAATTTAGACACAAACTTATCCTTATGATATATAAGACTAAGTTCTCTAATTATAGATTTATGCTTTAATCTTGCTATTGCTAGGGTGCCTTTTGATAGTTCATTTTCACAACATCTTTTAGAAATACAGGACACCCCAAGTCCTGCTTCCACTGCTTTTTTTATAGCCTCTGTGTTTCCCAATTGAAAAGCCATATTATATGTTCCCTCTATACTGTGCATGAGGTTTTCAAATACCTCTCTTGTGCCACTGCCTACTTCTCTCATTATAACTTTTTCCTTAGTTATATCTATTACGTCTATATATTTTTTTTCTGCCCATTGATGCTCTGGATGGCATATAAAAACCAACTCATCATCACAAAATTTTTCTACTAATATTTCATCATCATAAACTGGTCCCTCTACAAACGCAAAATCTAATTTATTTTCAATAATCATATCAGCTATTATTCTTGTGTTTTCTATAGCTATAGAAATATCTATTCCTTTATATTTTTTTATAAAACATCCAATTATATCTGGAAGTACATATATTCCTATAGTAGTGCTAGCTCCTATTTTTAACTTACCTGTTTTTAGATTGTTTATATCTTTAATGGTTTTTATGGCCTCATCTTGTAAGTTTAGTATTCTTCTTACGTAATTTAAAAATATTTCTCCTTGATAAGTTAAATATAGTCTTTTACCCATTCTGTCAAAAAGTTTTACTGAAAGCTGATTTTCTAACTCATTAATAGTTTGGCTTACAGCTGGTTGACTAATATAAAGTTTTGCGGCCACTTCTGTCATGTTTAATTTTATTGCAACTTCATAAAAAATTCTAAGTTTTCTTTCATTCATATTTATCACCATTTATATTTTATCACATAATAATTTAATAAATAATATATTAAGACATTTAAAATATAAATAAAGTATGTTAATATGTACTAAATAACATAATAAAAGCTATTTACTTACAATAAAATCTGAGGAGGTTAAACCATGTTAAGTGAAAAACTTATGAATTCAATAAATGACCAGATAAACTTTGAACTTTATTCTTCAAACATCTATTTAGCTATGCAGGCATACTGTTCTGCAAATGACTTAAATGGGTTTGCTAATTTTTTCAAAGTTCAGATTCAAGAAGAAAATTTTCATGCTATGAAGTTCTTTGATTATTTAAACCAAATGGATGGCAGAGTTACCATAGAAGCTCTTCCAGCTCCTAAAAATGATTATGAATCAGTAACGCATGCTTTTAAAGAAGCATTAGCTCACGAAAAGAAAGTTACTAAAAGAATTTATAATTTAATGGATATAGCCACTGAAGAAAGAGAACATGCTACTATAAGCTTACTTAAATGGTTTATAGATGAACAAGTAGAAGAGGAAAATTCTTTTAATGGTATTGTTAAGCGACTCGAAAGATCTGGAAATGATTCTGCAGCTCTTTACATGCTAGATTCAGAGCTTGCTGCAAGAGTATTTACTCCACCTGCTAATGCTTAATTAGAATTAAGCATATATTTGTTTTAAATACAGAAGGTGATAACTTTTAGTTATCACCTTCTAGTTTCTATATCAATATCCTTTTTTTAAATCTACTAAATTAATAAGTAGTTCCTTATTTTTATATCTCTTCAAATTTTCATACATCAAATTAAATCTTCTGACATTTCTCATTTCAGATATCCATGAATTATGGGGAGTTATTATGACATTAGGTAATCCCCATAAAGGATTATTGTAATTTAAAGGTTCCTTTTCTACTACATCTAATGCTACTCCCCTTATTTTACCTTGTTGAATATTATTTATCAGGGCGTTTTCATCTATAATAGCCCCCCTGGATACATTTATTATATATGCTCCGTCTTTCATTTTATTGATTTTATCATCATTAATAAAATGATGAGTTTCATCAGTGTAAGGAATAGTAATAACTACTATGTCACATAGTTTCAGCATAGTATTTATGTCTTTATTAGAAAAGCATTTATGAAAATTATCTGCAGGTTTTCCATCAGTATTTAATCCTAATATTTCTACATCAAAGCCTAAAAATCTTTTTGCGGCTTCTTGTGCTATGCTCCCTGTCCCTATAAATCCAATAGTTTTTCCACAAATTTCTGTTATACTAGTGTCCATTTTCCATATTTTATTTCTTTGATTTTCATACATTTTGCTGCTGTGCTTCAACAATTCTAATGCCTTTAATACTATCCATTCTCCCATAGGAATGCTGTATCCACCTCTATTATTAGTTGTAGTAATATTATTACTCTTTGCACACTCTATAGGTAATTGATCTATTCCTGCACTAGAAAGCTGAATCCATTTTAATTTTTTCATTTTACTTATGTCTAAGGTTTCAAATGGGTTATAGCAAATCAAAACTTCAATTTCTTTTAATTCATCACTATATACTGCATGTTCCTCGTTAATTACTTTTATGTCATAGCCTAGTTTTTTAATTTTATTCATCTTATCAGTACCATAATCATATGTAAGTAAAACTTTTATTCCCATATCTTCACCCCAATCTAAAAATAAAGTAGCCTTTTTTATATTAAAAAGCCACTTTAAATATTAAAAAGCCACTTTAAATATATAATATATAGTATATTCTACTATTTATATTCCTTAATTACAATAATTACAATAATTACAAGTATTTTTATGAATAATTTTACATATATAGTAATTACAATTTACTACTCTACATATTTACCCATATTTCTAAATTTATTATATCTGTTATTAACTAGTTCTTCTAGTGATTGTTTTTTTAGTATGCTCATTTCATCTACTAGCTCTCTTTTCATAGCTGCAGCCATTTTTTCTACATCCTTATGAGCTCCTCCAAAAGGTTCTTTAAGTATTTTATCTATAATTCCATATCCTTTTAAATCTTTAGCTGTTATTTTCATAATTTCCGCTGCTTCTTTGGCGCGAGATGCATCCTTCCACAATATACTAGCAAAACCTTCAGGAGATAATATAGAGTATAGTGAATTTTCCAGCATCCAAACACTATCTGCTACAGCAAATGCTAAAGCGCCACCACTTCCCCCTTCTCCTATAACAACAGAGATAATTGGAGTTCTTAGTTTTGACATTTCCAAAAGATTTTTTGCTATAGCTTCTCCTTGGCCTCTTTCTTCTGCAGCTGTACCACAAAATGCTCCCTGTGTATCCACAATGCATATTATTGGCCTACCAAACTTTTCAGCTTGTTTCATAAGTCTCAAACCTTTTCTGTACCCTTCTGGATGTGGTGAGCCAAAATTTCTTTTTATTTTTTCATCAGTATTTCTTCCCTTTTGCTGAGCTATTACCGTTACAGGGGCTCCATCTAACAATGCTATTCCTCCAACTACTGACGGATCATCTGAAAAATATCTATCGCCATGAAATTCTATAAAACAATCAAATATTCTTTCTATATAATCTATTGCAGTAGGTCTTTCTACCATCCTAGCTAAGCATAGTTTTTCCCAAGCAGTCTTATTATCCAGCTTTTTATTTAAAATACGCTGTACTTTTTCTAACTTTTCCATAAAACAAGCTTCCTTTCCTTAGAAAATATAAACTTTGTTTGAACTATCTATTTTTATTATGAATTATGAGTATTTTCTTAAGGGTGCTTTTTAGTTCATTTCTATGAACTATACTATCTATGAAACCATGCTCTAATAAAAATTCTGCCCTTTGAAAACCCTCTGGCAACTTCTGCCTTATGGTCTGTTCTATAACTCTTTTGCCAGCAAATCCAATTAAAGCTCTTGGCTCAGAGATTATAATATCCCCCAACATAGCAAAGCTAGCTGTAACTCCGCCTGTAGTAGGATCTGTAAGTACAGTTATATATAAAAGCCCCTCTTCACTAAACTTACCTAGCGCTGCACTAACCTTAGCCATTTGCATAAGTGAAAACATGCCTTCTTGCATTCTAGCTCCACCAGAAGTAGTGAAAATAATTAATGGCATCTTAAACTCTATAGCCTTTTCTACAGCTCTTGTAATTTTTTCTCCAACTACAGAACCCATACTTCCCATCATGAAGTGACTATCCATAACACAAATGACTACTTCTTCACCACCAATAGCTCCACTTCCTGTAATTACAGCTTCCTTCATATCAGTATTTCTTTGCATTTTTTCTATTTTATCTTCATATCCTTTAAAATCTATTGGATTAGCTGAAGTCATACCTGCATCAAATTCTTGAAAAGTGTCCTTGTCTATTATAAACTTTATTCTTTCCTTTGATGACATTCTGAAATGATGCCCACAGTGATTACATACTTGGCTACTTTCTTCAAGGTCACTTTTATATAACACCTTTCCACAACCCTCACATTTTACCCACATGCCATTAGGAATACTAGGTTTCTTATCTGAGTTAGATTCTTCACTGGCTTTTCTTAATGATTGTTGACTTACAGTAATATACTGGGTTTTTTTAAATAGCTTATTTAACAAGTTAGTCACCTCCAGTTAGAAGTTCATAGTAAAATTACTATGAACTCTTAACTTTATTTTCAATAAATCTTGTATCATAATTTCCCTTTATAAAGTCTTCATTATTTATAAGTTCAAATTGAAAATCAATGTTTGTCTTAACACCTTCTATAATAAACTCCCCTAAAGCTCTTCTCATTTTACATATAGCTTCTTCTCTATCTCTGCCATGTACAATAAGCTTTGCTATCATAGAGTCATAATATGGAGGTATTGAATATCCTGAATATACTGCACTATCAATTCTTACATTGAATCCACCTGGAACATATAAACTTGTTATCTTACCTGGTGATGGCATAAAGTTTTTAGAAGTATCTTCAGCATTTATTCTACACTCTATAGCGTGACCCTCTATTTTTATATCTTCTTGAGAAAAACTTAGCTTTTCTCCTGCAGATATTTTAAGTTGTTCTTTTATTAAATCTATGCCAGTAACCATTTCTGTTATAGGATGCTCCACTTGAATTCTGGTGTTCATTTCCATAAAATAAAAATCTCCATTTTTATCAAGTAAAAACTCTATAGTACCTGCATTATTGTAGTTTACCGCTTTAGCTGCTCTAACTGCAGTTTCTCCCATTTTAGCTCTAAGCTCTTCTGTCATAATAGGACACGGTGCCTCTTCTAATACCTTTTGATTTCTTCTTTGCATGGAACAGTCTCTCTCTCCAAGATATACTACATTACCATGGTTATCTCCAAGTATCTGGATTTCTACATGTCTTGGCTTTTCTATAAATTTTTCAACATATATGGTTCCATCTCCGAAAGCCGATTCTGCTTCAGCCTTAGCATTTTCATAATCCCTTATAAGATCACTTTCTTTATAGACTATTCTTATACCTCTTCCTCCACCTCCAGCAGAAGCTTTTACCATTACAGGGTATCCTATTTCTTCTGCAACCTCTAATAGTTGTTTTTCATCTGTGATTGCGCCCTTAGAGCCAGGTACTATAGGTACTTCTGCCTTTATCATAATATCTCTGGCATTAGACTTATTGCCCATATTATCAATACAATCAGCATGCGGTCCAATAAATGTAATGTTGCATTCAGTACACATCTTTGCAAACTTACTATTTTCAGATAAGAAGCCAAAGCCTGGATGAATAGCCTCTGCTCCTGATAGTACTGTAGCACTTATAATGTTTTGTATATTTAAATAACTATCCTTTGGTGCAGCAGGTCCTATGCAGATAGCCTCATCTGCCATCTGAGCATGAAGAGAATCTTTATCCGCCTCTGAATAAACGGCTACTGTTTGTATTCCCATTTCTCTACAAGCTCTTATAATTCTAACAGCTATTTCTCCTCTATTAGCAATTAATATTTTGTTAAACACTTGCATCACCTATCATAAACATTATTTCAGCCTCACATGCTTTTTTATCATCCACATAAGCTATTGCCTTACCTACACCTGCTGGTCCTTTTATCTTTATAATTTCTATTTCTAATCTTAAAACATCCCCTGGTACTACTTTCTTCCTAAACTTAGCCTTGCTTATGCCACCAAAATAAGCAATTTTACCTTTAAAGCTTTCCTTGCTTAATATTGCTACGGCTCCTGTTTGTGCTAATGCTTCTATAATAAGTACTCCAGGCATCACAGGTTCTCCTGGAAAGTGACCCTGGAAAAAATATTCATTCATAGTAACATTTTTGTAGCCTACAGCCTTAACACCAGGCTCTAAATAAGTTACTTTATCTACTAATAAAAAAGGATATCTATGAGGAATAATCTGTTGTATTTCTTTTATTCCTAAATTAATATTAAACTCTATATTATCCATTTAGTTTTCCTCCTAATTATTTTTTAGGAACTAATTAACCCTTATTTTAAACATAGTCTGACCGTACTCAACCATTTCAGTATTTTCTACTAAAATTTCAACAACTTCTCCATCTACCTCACTTTGAATTTCATTCATAAGCTTCATAGCTTCCAAAATGCAAAGAGTATCACCCTTTTTAACTTTAGTTCCTACTTCTACAAAAGATGGTTTATCTGGACTTGATGACTTATAAAAAGTTCCTACTATAGGTGATATAACTTCTTTTATATTTAAATTTTCTTTTACCAAATTAGCTTCTTCTTTTGTTTCCTCTTTTACCTCTTCAGTTATATTTTTAATTTTTTCTTCTAAGCCTTTATCTTCTATAGTTTCCTTTGAAACAGTGTTTTCTTCTTCTATTTCAGTAGTTGAAACCACTGCAGATTGTCTTGTAAAATCAGTTTCTCCTTGCTTTCTCATAACTATAGAAATCCCGTGCCAGTTAACTTCTAAATAACCCAGTTTAGAGTTATCCATAGTTTTTACCATTTCTTCTATTGCTTTAAAGTCCATATTACTCACTCCACTTTTTTAATAATATTACTGCATTATGTCCCCCAAAACCTAGGGAATTAGACATAGCATACTTAAGTTCAACACTTCTACCTTCATTTGGTACATAATCTAAGTCACATTCTTCATCCTGCACTTTATATCCTACTGTAGGAGGTACAAAACCTTCTTCTAATGCCTTAATACAAGCTATAGCTTCTATTGCTCCAGCAGCTCCAAGCAAATGTCCTGTCATTGATTTTGTAGAACTTACAGGTATGTTCTTTGCAAAATCTCCAAAAACTTTCTTGATTGCTGCGGTTTCAAACTTATCATTATAAGGAGTACTTGTTCCATGTGCATTTATATAAGATACTTCGTTTTTTTCTATACCTGCTTCTTTAATGGCAATTTCCATTGCTCTAGCCGCACCATCACCATCTGGTGATGGTGATGTTATGTGATATGCATCACAAGTAGATCCATATCCAACTAACTCAGCGTATACAGTTGCACCTCTTTTTTTTGCATGCTCTAATGATTCTAATATTAATATTCCTGAACCTTCTCCCATAACAAAGCCATCTCTTTCCTTATCAAAAGGAATAGATGCTCTGCTTGGATCTGTACTTTTGCTTAATGCTGTTAAAGAAGTAAATCCTGCTATTGAAAGAGGTGTGATAGATGCTTCCGTTCCACCAGCTATCATAACGTCAGCAGTATCATTTTGAATCATTCTATAAGCTTCTCCTATAGCATTAGTTCCAGTAGCACAGGCTGTAACTACCGTAGTGCACATACCCTTTGCTCCAAATCTTATTGCTATATTTCCTGATGCCATATTTCCTATAATCATTGGAATAAACAAGGGATGCACTCTATTGGGCCCTTTTTCTAAAAGAGTAGTTTGCTCTTTCTCTATAGTGCTTATACCACCTATACCTGATCCTACTACTACTCCAAATCTTTCTTTATCTATATTTTCTACATCAAGTTTTCCATTTTCTACTGCTTGAACAGCTGAAGCCATAGCAAATTGACAAAATCTATCCATTCTTTTTGCATCTTTTTTATCTATATATTTTGTTGGTTCAAAATCTTTAACTTCTGCTGCAAGTTTCACTTTGTAATTTTCTGTGTCAAAACACTTTATATTGTCTATACCAGAAACTCCATTCTTTATGTTATTCCAAAATAATTCTACGTCATTTCCTACAGGTGTTACTGCTCCAAATCCTGTAACTACAACTCTTTTTTTCATAATCAATTCACCAACCTCTAAAATTTAATTTACATAACCATTCCGCCATCTACATTTATTACATGACCAGTAATATACCCTGAACATGGTAAAGCTAAAAACGCCACTACATTTGCTACATCATCAGCAGTTCCAAATTTCTTTAATGGTATACTGTTTAGTGTGCTTTCTTTAACTTTTTCTGATAAACTCTCTGTCATATCTGTTTGAATAAATCCTGGTGCTACAGCATTTACAGTAATATTCCTTGAAGCAAGTTCTCTTGCTGCAGATTTAGTTATGCCTATTATTCCTGCCTTTGCTGCTGAATAGTTTACTTGGCCAGCATTACCTGCTATACCTACTACAGAAGATATATTTACTATTTTACCACACTTTTGTTTTATCATTATAGGGCTTGCATGTCTTATACAGTTAAATACACCCTTTAAATTTACTTCTATTACTTTATCAAAGTCTTCTTCTTTCATTCTAATAAGCAGCCCATCTTTAGTTATTCCTGCATTATTCACAAGAATATCTAATGACCCAAATATTTCAACAGTCTTTTCTATAAGGTTTTTAGCACCTTCAAATGAGCTAACATCTGCTTGAATTGCTGTTGCTTTAACTCCTAATGCCTCTATTTCAGCAACTACATTTTCTACTGATTTTGAATCACTTCTATAATTAAGTACTACATTTGCTCCAAGTTTGGCTAACTTAAGGGCTATGGCTTTACCAATTCCACGGCTTGCACCTGTAACTACTGCTGTTTTACCTTTTAAACTTTCCATTACCTATTCTCCATTCTAATTTTTTAGTTTTTCTATAGTACTTTCTAATGATTTTAAATCCTGTACATTTAAAACTGTTATTTTTCTATTTATTTTCTTAACAAATCCACTTAGTGATTTTCCAGGTCCAATTTCTATAAATATATCTACACCCATATCCATCATTTTTTTTATACTTTTTTCAAAAAGCACTGTGCTCATCACTTGCGTCTTTAAATAATCTTTTACATTATCCTTATTATCTATAACCTCTCCTGTAACATTTGTTATAACAGGAATTGTGAAATGATTTATAGATATACTTTCTAGTTCCTTTTGAAGCTTTTCTGCTGCTGGCTTTAACATTGATGTATGGAATGGACCACTTACAGAAAGCATTATAGCCTTTCCAGCACCCTTTTCCTTTGCCTTTTCACAAGCAGCTTCCACAGCCTTTACTTCTCCAGCAATTACTATTTGCCCAGGACAATTTAGGTTAGCTATTTCAACTATTCCTATTGTTTTACATTCACTGCATACTTTCTTTATAGTTTCTTCATCTAAACCTATAATAGCTGCCATAGTACCAACTCCTTGTGGTACTGCGTCCTGCATATACTTACCTCTTTTTTTAACTAAACTTACAGCTTCTTTAAATTCTAACGCACTACTGGCAACAAGAGCTGAATATTCTCCCAAACTTAGACCTGCAGTAATATCAGCCTTTATACCATAGCTTTCTAATGCCTTTAAAGCAGCTATGCTTACAGTTAAAATAGCTGGTTGAGTATTTTCTGTGCTATTTAACTCTTCTTCTGGACCTTCAAAGCACATATCACTTATAGAAAATCCTAGTGCTTCGTTTGCACTGTGAAATATATCTTTACACACATCAATATTCTCATATAATTCTTTTCCCATGCCAACATACTGAGCTCCTTGGCCTGAGAATAAAAAAGCTATTTTACTCATTTAGTACACCCCGTTTATTCAATTCCAAACATTTTTTTTGATTTTAATATATTTTCTTCTGCTTCATTAAACATTTCTTGTATTATTTCATTACAGCTTTGTGTTTTACGTACAAGTCCTGCTATTTGCCCTGCCATTACAGATCCATTATCTATATCTCCATCTCGAGCAGCCTTTGATAATGCACCCCTACCTAGTTCTTCAAACTTTTCCGGAGCTGCACCTTCCTTTTCCAATAATTGAAATTGTCTTGTAAGTCTATTTCTTAACACACGTACAGGATGACCTGTAGCTCTTCCTGTCACCTGAGTATCAATGTCTTTCGCACTTAACACCTTCTGTTTATATTTTTCGTGTACTGTACACTCATTGGCAACTAGGAATCTTGTTCCCACCTGTATTCCATCTGCGCCCAGCATAAATGCAGCAGCTGTACCTCTTCCATCACCTATTCCACCTGCTGCAATTACAGGAATACTTACGGCATCCACCACCTGAGGTACTAATACCATTGTAGTAAGTTCACCTACGTGTCCTCCTGATTCGCATCCTTCTGCTATAACCGCGTCTACACCTGATCTTTCCATTCTCTTAGCTAATGCTACAGATGCAACTACAGGAATAACTTTTATATTGTTTTCTTTCCACATATCTATATATTTCCCGGGATTACCTGCTCCAGTAGTTACTACTTTAACGCCTTCTTCACAAACCATTTTAGCTACTGCTTCTGCTGTTTCACCTAAAAGCATTATATTTACACCAAAAGGTTTATCTGTAAGTTGTTTTGCTTTACGTATTTCTTCTCTTACCCACTCTAAAGGTGCATTCCCTGTAATAATACCAAGTCCTCCTGCATTTGATACTGCTGCTGCTAAAGAACTGTCAGCAATCCATGCCATTCCACCTTGAACTATAGGGTACTTTATTCCAACCATCTGAGCAAATTTGGAATTAATCATAGTTTTTCCTCCTAAACTGATAATTTTTCAAAATATTATTTTCCTATTTTTTCTTTAACAACACTTACTGCTTCTCCTACAGTTTTAATGGATTCTGCATCCTCTATTTGTATCCGGAATTCTTCTTCTATTTCTATTATTATTTGAAATAAATCTAATGAGTCTATCCCTAATTCTTCAAAAGATGTATCTAATGTAATTTCGCTTTGATCTAATCCTAATTGTTGTTCCATTATTCTCTTTATTTTCTCAAGTACCATTTTACTCTCCCCCTGATTTTCATTACCACTCTATTATTGCTCCTCCATAGGTAAGTCCCCCACCAAAACCTATGAGTAAAATCTTATCTCCAGGTTGCAGTAATTTTTTTTCTGCCATTTCATCTAAAGCAATGCCGACACTGGCCGCAGATGTATTTCCGAACTTGTCTAAGTTAATATAAAATTTATCTTCATTTACACCAAGCCTTTTAGCTGTAAATTCTATTATCCTAGAATTAGCCTGATGTGGAACTATATATTTTATTTCATCCATTGAACAATTTGCCTTTTTTAAAAGCTCCTCTACTCCCTTTATTATAATTTTAACTGCAAATTTAAATATTTCTTTTCCATCCATAGTTATATTACTATGGTGCTCAATATGATTTTCAGCAACATATGGGTTCAACACTGGTACAGCTTTAGATACTAAAAAATGACCCTTGCTACCATCAGAACCACTATATATTGCTAATATGCCCTCTTTATCTGATGCTTTTAATATAGCTGCTGCCGCTCCATCACCAAATAGCACACAAGTATTTCTATCTTGCCAATTTACTATTTTAGAAAGTGTTTCTGCACCTATAACTAAAGCTGTTTTTGCACTTCCTGTTCTTATGAATTGAGTTGCTATATTAATGCCATAAACAAATCCCGAACAAGCTGCTGATATATCAAAACATGTAGCATTTGTAGCTAGTATATCCCTTTGTACCAGACAAGCTGTAGACGGCATAAAGTTATCAGGGGTAGCTGTACCAACAATAATTAAATCAATATCTTCTGGTTTTATTTTAGCTTTTTCTAAAGCTCTTAATGCTGCTTTAGATGCCATACTTGAAGTATCTTCTCCCTGTGATACTCTTCTTTCCCTTATGCCCGTTCTGCTGTTTATCCATTCATCACTTGTATCTACAATACAAGATAAATCATCATTAGTTACAATATTTGAAGGTACATAACTTCCTGTACCTATAATCTGTACCTTATTCATAACTTCTCTCCTTATTAGTTAGTTTTTAAATTGTACTTGGATTTAAAAAAAACATTAAGCTTCTCTAATGCTTTAACCAAAATTTCTTCTTCTTCCTCATTAAGCCCTTTTATAGTCTCTCTTACCATATCGGAATGAAACTTTCTATGAACTCTATAAGCTAATTTTCCTCTTTTAGTTAATTGAATAAAAACTATTCTTCTATCCTGTTCACTTTTTTCCCTTTCAACGTATGCCTTTCTAACTAAATGACCTATAGCTGTAGTTAATGTACCTAGTGTTATATTTAACTCACAAGCTACTTCGGTCATCGTTTTAGCTTTATACATTCCTATAGCTTCAATAGTGTGAATTTCTGTAACGGATAAATCATTAAAAGCACCAGATTGAAGAGCTTTTTGTTCTATTTCCAATATATCGTTAAAGATATCCACTAAAAGTTCATTTAAAGCATTTATACATTTACTCAACCAAATCACCACTTTAACATTTAAATTTTAAAAAAGCTCTTTTATCTTTATAGATTTTTTTCAGTCTCTACTATCAATTCATTTATCAGTTCTTTTACAGTAGTAATTCTATCTATTCTATAGGCACTGCTACCTGTAAAAATGAGTCCATCTTCTATATTTCCTTTAACTGCTTCAATTAAAGCTTTTGAGATACAGTATGGTGTATCTTTAGGGTTACACTTCTTTAAACAATTATAGCACCTTGTAGGGTTTATTCTTTCTTTTTCAACTTGCTTTATAAGTTTATTTCTTATAGCCCTTCCTGGGAGTCCTACAGGACTTTGTATAATCTTAATATCATCCTCTTTTGAATCTACATATGCCTGCTTATACTTTATATCAGCATCACATTCTTCTGTTGCTACAAATCGTGTTCCCATCTGCACTCCTGAAGCCCCTAATTTAAGAAACTTTGCAATATCCTCTCCAGTATAAATTCCTCCTGCTGCAATTACAGGTATGGACTTGCCAGACTCTTCTTCAAAAGGTTTTAATGCCTCTATTACCTCAGTTACAATCTTTTCAAGAGATGTTTTCTTTTCTTCTAACTGTTCTATATGAAATCCTAAATGCCCACCCGCTTCAGGCCCTTCAACTACTACTAAATCTGGAATCCTTGAATGTTTTTTAGTCCATTGTTTTAAAATAATAGAAGCTGCCTTACCAGAAGAAACTATAGGTGCTATTTTAACATTACTATTTTCAACAAGCTTAGGTAATGACAAAGGAAGCCCTGCTCCAGATATTATAATATCTATTTTTTCTTCTACACAAGCATTTACCATCTCATCATAATTATTAATAGCTACCATAAGATTAACACCTAATATTCCATTTGGACTTAGTTCTCTTGCTTTTTTAATTTCTTTTTTTAATGCCCTTATGTTAGCATTTTTTGTGTTAGTTTCAAAATCCAATTCTCTATATCCTATCTGAATTCCAGATATTACACCAATACCGCCTTCATTAGCTACCGCTGATGCTAGCTTATATCCAGATACACCTATTCCCATACCGCCTTGAATAATAGGTATTTCAGCTTTTAGTTCGCCTATAATTAATGGAGGTAGTTTCATTTAATCGTCTCCTTTAATATAATTTTTGACTATCAAATACTTTGATAGTCAAAGTATATATTATTTTTTTTTTGCTGTCAACATAATTCCCATATTAAAGATTAAATTGAATTTATTTTAAAAATATAAATAAAAAGGTAATACTATAGGATATATAAATAGTATTACCTTTTTATTTTTTATTTACTACTTCAAGTATTTCAATGGATTTTCAGGATGACCAGCTATTCTAATTTCGAAATGAACATGAGGTCCAGTACTTCTACCAGTACTACCTACCGCTCCTATCTTCTCACCCCTTTTTACATACTCACCTACTTTTGAATTTATACTACTACAGTGAGCATAAATAGTTTCTACCTCTCCACTATGCCTTACTTTTATCACATTTCCATATCCATCTTCCCATTCTGAGCAAGAAACCTGACCATCCATAGCAGCATAAATGGGAGTTCCCATAGGTGCTCCTATGTCTATACCATTATGTATTGTTCCCCATCTTGACCCAAAAGGTGATGTTATATTTCCTTTAGATGGTATACTCATAAAGTTAACTGTAGAACTACCTCTTGAAGGATTAGCCTTATCTATAGAATTAGTGTTTTTTATATCAAACGTCTTCGAAAATGCTATAATAGGATTCTTGGAATTTTCCTTTACTGTAGTAATAGCTTGGTCTACAGTATTTACCTCTCCTATATTTATATCTTGCTTTATATAAGTTATATGATTTATAAGTTTCAATTCCTCACTTTTTTCTTTTTCTTTATATGAATTTTTTATTGTATCTATAACCTTTTTCATTTCATCTTCATTAGCAAGTATTGCTACTTTTTTTCCATCAGATTTCATAAAAACAGCATTCACTTTAGCATTACTGTTTTCCAAAATAGATTTTTTAATACGCTTACTCTGATATAATTCTTTTTCATTAATATGTTTTTTTACAAATGTTATATTATCTTTAAATTTTATCTTTCCAAATCTCTTTTCTATATCTTTTTTTATACTATCTTGTGCATCAAAAAACTCTTTTTCATCTTTAACACAGACTATAAACTTCCCATTCATATATACTTCGCAAGCATTAGGCCTACTATTATATATATACCTACTTGTTATTACTATAGTAATACTAATTACTATACAACTTATAAATATTTTAATTTTATTTTTCAAAAACAAAATTATCAATCCTTCCTTATTGTATGCATTTATGCCTTTATTACTTTATTATTCCTATAATTGTAAAAAATATTACATGTTTCAAAAAGTTTTATCATTGTTATACAAATTGTATTTTGTTATAATTACTTATTAGAAGGACTTTTTTAAATTAAACAACATTAAAGGTGGGTTATAACAAATATGAGTACTTTTGTATTTAAAAGTAGAAATTCAAATTACACCCCTGTAAGTAATATTTTTATAGATAAATTCATGCCCAAGGCCCGGGGAGAGTTCGTAAAAGTATATCTTCTAGGACTAAAATATTGTGTTTCCGGTGAATTAGGTGTTAGTTCTCAAATAATGGCTGGTGCTCTTCATCTTTTGGAAACAGATGTGCTGAATGCATGGAATTATTGGAATGATGAAAATGTAATTAAAATGATTCCTATTGATAACATGGGAAATTACAACATTGCTTTTATAGACTTATATGAATCATCTAATGAAAAACCAGAAAATATAAATTTACTACAGGAATTAAATAAAAATTCTACAAAAGATATGCTTCAAGACATAGAAAAACTTCTAGGAAGGCCACTTTCATCTAAGGAAATGACTATGTATATAGGATGGTTAAAAGATTTTAATTTTTCTCCCGAACTAATACTTCTCCTTATTCAATATTGTGCTTCAAAAGGTAAAACAGATTGCAGATATATTGAAAAAATCGCCATGGCTTGGTTTGATGCCAAAATTAGAAATATAGATGATGCTCAATCTTTTATTAAAAAACATGAAGATAAATGGATTAATATAAGAAAAATATTAAACTATTTAGGAATAAAAGATGCAGAAATAATGAAGCCTCAGGAAGATATGTTAAACAAGTGGATTAGCACTTATAATTTTCCTATTGATGTTATATATAAGGCTTGTGAAATATGCTTCCAACGTATAAATAAAGGTGATTTTAAGTATATCGATGGAATATTAACCAGTTGGTATAAAGACAATATTAAGACCGTAGAAGATGTAGATAAAAAAAATATTAAAAAAGATACTAAAAAACCTTATTACAAAAATAGTGGAAATTATAAAAATACTACTTCTTCTAATAGTACATTTAATAACTTTGAACAAAGAGACTATGACTTTGAAGATTTGGAAAAGAAATTATTAGGATGGGATAAATAATGATTAAAGGTTATCAGAGCAATATAATGAAGGTATATGAAAATATACGTGAATCAGAAGAAAGAGATCTTAACAAGAGAAGAGAAGAGATATCACAAAAAATTCCAAAAATTATGGATATAGAACGTGAAGTAGGAAAATTATGTGTTAAACTTTCAATAAATATACTTAACAATATAGAAAATAAGGAGAACTATTTAAAAGAGTTAAAAGAAAAAATTACCAATCTTAGAATAACTAAATCCGAAGTTTTAGTGAGCAATAATTATCCTTTAGATTATTTAGACATACAATATGTATGCTCTAAATGCAAAGATACAGGTTTTATAGGTAATATAAAATGTACCTGTTATAAACAAAAGCTTGTAGACTTGTATTATGAAAATTCTGATTTGAAAAGCATGCTTGAAAAAAATAATTTTACTAGTTTTAACTTTGAACTTTACTCTGTGCATAGAAATGATGCTGAACATAAAAGTCCTAGAAAAAACATAGAAGAAATAGTTTCTACCTCTTGGAGTTTTATAGAAAATTTTACTTCATCCACTGAGAATTTATTATTTTTCGGAAATTCTGGTACTGGTAAAACTTTCTTGTCAAATTGTGTTGCTAAGGAACTTTTAGATAGAGGTCATTTAGTAGTGTATAGAACAGCAGAAACTCTGATCCAGGATTTAAAACATATTAGATTTAACAATAATGAGGATCTTGATGATTTACTTATAAATTGTGATTTACTTATAATTGATGATTTAGGATCTGAACAAATAACAGACTTCTCTAAGACTGAACTTTTTAACCTTATAAATAGAAAATTATTAAAACAGAAAAAAATGCTTATTTCCACAAATTGCGGTTTAGAAGTTATCTTAAGAAATTATTCAGAAAGAATGTCTTCTAGGCTTTTAGGAGAATTTACATTATGCAAATTCTATGGTGAAGATATAAGAATAGGGCAAAATATTAAAAGTAAACAATATTAAGAAAAGGGTAATACATTGCTGTTATAGCAATGTATTACCCTTTTCTCATTATATATTGTATTTTAAATGCTTCCTTAATAATTTTACATAAAATAAAAACACTAAGTATTAAAATACCTAATGCTTTTATTTTATCGCTGTACTTACCAACTTATGTTAGTAAGTTCTAATTGGCGACCCAGAAGGGACTCGAACCCTCGACCTCCGGCGTGACAGGCCGGCACTCTAACCAACTGAGCCACTGGGCCACGTATTTGGTGGGCACAACAGGGCTCGAACCTGTGACCCTCTGCTTGTAAGGCAGATGCTCTCCCAGCTGAGCTATGCGCCCACATTTATGGTGACCCCTAGGAGAATCGAACTCCTGTTACCACCGTGAAAGGGTGGTGTCTTGACCGCTTGACCAAGGGGCCTTATTCATCTTCTTGTCTTGTTCGCTTCGACATCAGCGACCTGACATAGACTATATTACAAGATATTGTTCAAAGTGTCAACACATTTTTTAAACTTTTTTTATTTTTTTTTTAGTCTTTCAGAGGAATCCCTTATATATCAACACTTTAAACTACTTTTTTACTTTTAGTGATCTTTTAAACCCATATATCCTATATGCTCCATAACTATTAACGCAGTATCTTCTATAGCTCTTTTTGTAACATCTATTATTTTGCAGTTTAATTTTCTCATAAGCCTATCTGCAAAATCTAATTCTTCAAGCACTCTTTCTGCATTAGCATATTGTATCTCTTTTGACACAGTATCAAATTTATCCAACCTGTGTTTTCTTATTTCAATAAGTTGCATAGGATCTATAGTAAGCCATATTATTTTTTTTCTATCAATTTGAAATAGTTCATCTGGTATTGCTACTTCCGGTATTATAGGTATGTTTAATGCCTTTATTCCTTTGTTAGCTAAGTACATGCATAAAGGAGTTTTTGATGTCCTAGAGAGGCCTAGTAACACTACATCTGCATGCTTTATACCTGAATTATCCTTACTATCATCATATTTCATAGCAAATTCCATAGCTTGTATTTTTTTATAATAATCAGCATCCATTTGCCAAACAGCGCCTGGTTTATAATCAGGCATTTTGTTCAATATTATTGATGCCATACTTATACAGGGTCCTAATACATTTGTTATGTGTATACCCTCTTCTATACATCTTTGTACTAAAAATTCTCTTACATCCACCAATACTACAGTAGAAATAATCATAATATTTTTTTTATCCTCTAAGTCATTTATAAATTCGTTTACATCTTCAAAACTTTTTATGTAGGGTACCCTTTTAACTTTTATATTTTCACAAAACTGGTTTGCAGCTGCTTTTGCAACTTGTTCTGCAGTTTCTCCTATAGAGTCAGATACAGCATATATTATCAACATAACTTAGCTCCTCCTTAGGGTTTATCTTTTTGAAATTTCTATAAGTGCACATCCTTCTACAGCTATAATACCTTTATTTTTACATAAACTCAATATACTATCGCTTTCCGCCCCTGGTTGTATCATCACTTTGTTTATTTTTAAAATTGATACTTCTTCTATGATTTGCAAACCAATTACAGGATTTATACATAAATCTATTACGTCTATATCAAAAGGTACATCTTTAACACTTTTATATGCCCCACCAGTAGTATCTTTAGGATTTACACCTACTACATTAAATCCAGCATTTTTTAGTGAATTTAATATTTTAAATGCATATTTTTTTTCATTTAAAACATCGCCTACTACTACCCAATTTTTATAATTTAATAACTCACTCGCCTCCATAGTTTTTATCTCCTTTTATAATTTATTTTATTTTCTTTATAATCTTATTATATACAAAACAAAGTTTAATATAAAAATTTATATTAAAAAGTATTGTTTTTAGGGTAAAATATTATATAGTAATTTTATTAAGAGGAGTTGTTAAAATTGTTTCATGAATTATTAGTAGTTGGTGGAGGTGCTTCTGGGATTATAGCTTCCATTACCGCAAAAGATATGGGCAAGGATGTTGGTGTTTTAGACAGTTCTAATAGAATTGGAGCTAAAATATTAACTACTGGAAATGGTAGGTGTAATATAACTAATGAGAATATTTCACCTTTAAGATATCATAGCGAAAACCCGAACTTTTTTAAATATGCTTTAGAAAAATTTTCAGTGGAGGAAACTAAAAATTTCTTTTATTCCCTGGGCCTTCCTTTAACTACTTTGGAAGATAATAAAATGTACCCATTATCTCTTCAGGCCTCATCTGTACTTGATATACTAAGATTTGCTATTGATGACCGTAATGTTCCAATTTATTTGAACTCCAAGGTTAGAAATATATCTAAATCTTTAAACGGATTTCAAATTTTTACAACTACAGGTGAAACTTATGAGTGTAAAAAACTTATACTATGCTGTGGTGGTAAATCTGCTCCTAATACAGGCTCAGATGGCTCAGGATTCAATCTAGCCAGAAATTTGGGCCATAGTATAGTGAATCCCATTCCAGCCCTTGTACAGCTTAAATTAGAATATAAAAATTTAAAAGCTTTATCTGGAGTTAAATTTAATGGTGGCGTGACAGTAGTTGTTAATAATGTTTTAAAAAAAGATGAGTTTGGTGAAATATTATTTACGGACTATGGTATATCTGGTCCACCTATACTTCAAATAAGCCGTATAGCTTCCTATTCATTGTCTAAAGGTGAGAAAGTACAAATTATCATAGATATGATGCCTAATTTAACTAAAAATGATTTACTCGAACTTTTAGAGAACCATTGGGGTTTATTTGGTTATAGAAGTGTTGTTAATTCATTTATAGGACTAATTAATAAAAAAATAATTCCTATACTTTTAAAAGAAGCTTGTATTAAAAACATACATAAACCTTGTTATGATTTGGAATGGGATGAAAAACAAAAAATTGCTGAATTACTTAAAGAATGGTGCTTTACAGTATATGATACTAATACATTTAAAGATTCACAGGTTACTGCTGGAGGAGTAAATACTAAAGATATAGATCCAATGACTTTTGAGTCTAAAATAGTTGAAAATTTGTTTTTTGCAGGTGAAATTTTAGATGTAGATGGTGATTGTGGAGGATTTAATCTACAATGGTCTTGGAGCT